>CAZOOO010000231.1:0-4577 GCA_964581435.1 uncultured Hyphomicrobiales bacterium
TCGATCCAGGATCATGAACGTGATCGATTCCAATATTTTGAGACGCGGGATGCGCGCCGAAAACCGCTGCACACTTTTTTCCTCATGCCGCTCTAGGCGGTCGAGTTTCCCGGGTTGGAAGGGTAGCCGAGTGGTTTAAGGCACCGGTCTTGAAATTCGGAGTCGTCGTCCGTTCTCGTATTGTTCAATCATGAGAAGCCCTTGTTTGTTGGGCACTTCTGAAATCGTGAGATCGAGGCGTACCACCCACCCGAGGGCCGTATCGTGGAAGGCGCATCGTCCTTGAGGTCCAGACCGTTGTGCCATGACGCCCGGTGCCAGCCTCAGCGTCGGTCCCGCCAAGTGACGGCTCGCCGGCATCCAATCCCGAAAACTTCGCGCCATTTTCAAGAAGGATCCGACACCTATGTGCCCGGAAAATAACCGTTTAATCCCGGACCGCTCCAATGCAAGGCATGTTCGCTTTAGAACCAATCCAGATCATTGTCATTGCAAGCGTTTTTCGGCTCGATTACGCCTAGCCCGATGGGTGGAGCAAGGCTGCCACGCGCAGCGGTCCGAGAGCGATGAACGCCAAAGCCGAAGAATTCGAGAGACTTTACATCGCCGAGCGCAACCGGCTTGAGCGGCAGCTTCGCCGCAAGGTGAAATGCCCAGCGACGGCTTGTGACCTTGTCCAGGACGTTTTTCTTCGTCTGTGGGAAAAGGCCACCGAGCGGCGAGAGTGCGATTCAGCCTATTTGACCCGATCCGCGCGCAACGCGGCGATTGATCATGGACGGGCTGAAAGGCGACGAAAAAACTTCTTTGGCGGCATTGTCTCCGAACAATACTTTGCGCCGGAGCCGACGCCGTTCGACATCGTGGCGGCCCGCGACGACCTTCGTTCCATCGAGGACGCCATCGGAAGTTTGACGAAAAAGACCCGCCACATCTTCCTCCTCAATCGTGTTCACGGTAAAAGCTTCGCCGAGATTGCGGAGGTCATGGGAATTTCGGTGCGCGCCGTTGCAAAGCATATGGCCCGTGCGATGGCGGCGTGTGAGTCGATCTCAAGCAAATCGGTTTAGAGGGGCCGTCCCTCTCTGCCACATCGGAACACGAGGCGCACCCGGCCGGCGCGACAGTCGCCTCTTGGACAAGATTGGCCATCCTTTTATGAACCCATGACCGAAGCGGACCCTCTCAAGCGCTCAGAAGCCGAGCTTCGCGAAGAAGCAAGAGAATGGTTTGTCCGGCGGTTGCAGAAAGTTACGCCTTCGGATGACGCCAGGTTCCGGGAATGGCTTGAGGCTGACCCAGCGCATGATCGCGCCTTCCGTCATGTTGAAGCGGTGTGGCACTCGACGGAAACGCCGGGGAAGAAGCTGGCGGCTCAGGAGGCCGACGAACTTGCGGTCTATCTCAAGGCCATGGACCGCGCCAAGACGCAACGCCGGACATTTCGCCGGCTCGCCGCCTCAAGCGTCATTTTATTGGCCCTGCTGGGCGGCGCGACGTGGTGGGAGCGCCCGAGCCTCCTGCAAAACCTGATGGCCGACCATGCGACGGATCGCGGCGAGCGGCGGACCATCACTTTGTCCGACGGGTCGACCATCATGCTCGATGCCGACAGCGCCCTCGACGCGCGGTTCAGCGGGACGGAGCGGCGCGTCACGCTTTTGCGCGGCATGGCGTTCTTCGACGTCGCACATGACGACAGGCCGTTCGTCGTCAGCGCGGCCAATGGCGAAATCCGCGACATCGGCACGACGTTCAACGTCGGCATCCTTGGTGACGGCGCGGCCGTCACGCTGGAGAGCGGCAAGGTCGACATCACGATCGATGGCAGCACCGGGTCGATCATGCTTGAGCCGGGCCAGCGTGTCCGGTTCAGCCAACATGGGGCTGGTCCCATCGAGAAGGTCGAACTCGACGATGCGCTGGCGTGGCGCGGCGGACGTTACATTTTCTATCGGGCACGCTTGTCCGATGTTGTCGCAGAAATCGGCCGCTATCGCCGCGGGCGTATCTTCATCGCCAATGGCACGCTCGGCGACCAGCTTGTTACCGGCAGTTTCATGCTGGCCGACACCGACGCAGCCCTGTCGTCGCTCCAGGCCAGCGTTGGTTTCCGCATTACGTCGTTGACGGGAGCCCTCACGGTGATCAGCCCGTAGCGCCGAAAAACGCCGCTGTTTCAAGGCGGCACGATGTTCTTAAGAAAAATCTCGATTAGGGGGTTCAGTGCCGCGCCCTCTCAGACGTGAAGGTCATTGAGGGCTCGGGAAACTACGGCGTCAGTGCCGCCCGCGCCGGAATGATTTCACGCGCGAGGGGGCGGGTATCAATGAAACGGAACGGGACGCCGCGCACGGCAGTCTGTACATTGGCTGCGGCGCTGCTGGCTGCGGCCAGCATCGTGTCGATCACCGCGGTGCAGGCGCAGCAGCAACGCCAGTTCACCTTCAGCATTCCGTCGAAATCCGTTCCCCAGGCCGTTAACGACATCGGCCGCGTCACCGGCCTGTCGGTAGTCTTTCCCGAAAACAGGCCAATCGCGGCGAGAAGCCAGCCCGTGCATGGCACGATGACAGCGGGTCAGGCTTTATCGGCGCTGCTCGCGGGCACGGGCCTCAGCTATCGTTTCAGCAACGCCACCACGGTCATGATCGTCGACCCGAACGCGCAAGCGGCAAGTGGAGCTGTGGCTCCGTCCGGCGCGATCTCGCTCGATACCATCGACGTGCAGGGCGAGACGGCGTGGGGTCCGGCGAACGGCTTTGTCGCGAGCCGAAGCGCCACCGCAACCAAGACCGACACGCCGATCATCGAGGTGCCGCAGTCGATCTCAGTGGTGACGCAGGACCAGATGCAAACGCGGCAGGTCCAGTCTGTGAACGAAACGCTGAACTATACGCCGGGCGTTTTTTCTGGAAGCAGCGGAAATCAGTTCAATTCGGTCGGTGCCCAGATCCGAGGGTTCAACACCATCCCGTGGGATGGAGCCATGTTCCTGAACGGGCTGCGCTCCATCAGCAACAGCGACCTCGAGCCCTACGCGCTGGAGCGTGTCGAGGTGATGCGCGGGCCTGCTTCGGTTCTCTACGGACAGAACCAGCCGAGCGGCGTGATCGGCCTCGTTACCAAGCGTCCGACCGAACAACCTTTTCATGAAGTGCGGCTTCAGGGCGGCAGCTTCGCCCAGAGGGGTGGCGGTTTCGACTTCGGCGGTCCGGTGACGGAGGACAGGACGTTGCTCTATCGCTTCACCGGTCTGCTGCGCGAAGGCGGCAACGGCATCGACTTTTCGAACGACAGGCGCGCGTTCCTTTCAGGCGCCGTGACCTGGCGTCCGACCGACGCGACCGAGATCAACGCTTTCGCCCTGCATCAAAGAGACGACGGCAAATGGAACTACGGCCTTCCCGCGCGGGGAACGGCGCTGCCGAATCCGAACGGGCGAATCCCGATCACGCGCTTCATCGGTGAGCCTGCTTTCGATTACAACAACACGGAGATGACCGCCATCGGGTACAATCTCCAGCATCGCGCCACCGACAGCCTCGTCTTCAGGCAGAACCTTCAGTATTCACACGAGATCTGGGACTATCGCAACGTCTCGCCGGACAGTCTTCAGGCCGACTTGCGCACGCTCGATCGTTACGCGGCCAAGGTTCGCTACGGCTGGGACACGTTCGCGGTCGATAACCACGCCGAGATGAAGGCCGACACCGGCCCGCTGCACCACACCGTGCTGTTCGGTGTGGATTATCGAATGCGCAAAGGCACCGAGCAAGGTACATGGGACGGCGTCGTCGGTCCGATCGATGTTTATGCCCCCGTCTACGGTTCGCCTGTTTTTATGCCGGATGATAATTTTGGTTCACGGCAAACTCAAAATTTCACCGGCGTTTACATTCAGGATCAAATCAAGCTCGATCGCTGGATTTTGACTCTCGGCGGCCGCCACGATTGGGCGGACACTGAGACCCTCGATACTTTCAATAGCGGTGTTGGTGGAGTAACCCCGACCACCACTCAAAAAGATCGGGCTTTCACTAAGCGAGCCGGGCTTGGTTACGAGTTCGACAGCGGCGTGGTCCCCTACGTCAGCTACTCCGAATCCTTCATGCCTATATCCGGAACGACGTTTGACGGAACACCATACAAGCCAACGACCGGCATACAGTATGAGGCCGGCGTCAAGTTCCAGCCGAAGGACACGAACTTGCGGATCACTGCCGCGGTTTACGACCTGCGGCGTCAGAATGTGACAACTCCTGATCTGGACCATCCACGAAAGTCCATCCAGATCGGTGCGGTCACCTCGAGCGGCTTCGAGATCGAGGCGGTCGCGAGCCTGACCAGCAATCTCAACCTGACCGCGGCCTATGCTTATAACGATGCGCGAGTGACCCAGAGCAACGGCGCCGACCTCGGTAAACGACTGTTACGAACGCCGCCGCATCTCGCCTCGCTGTGGGCCGACTATACCATTCGCGAGGGTGCGCTGAACGGACTAGGATTCGGCGGCGGAATACGTTATGTCTCATCCAGCCCCGGCGACACTCTTAACACGTTAAATACACAGGCCT
>CAZOOO010000232.1:0-4541 GCA_964581435.1 uncultured Hyphomicrobiales bacterium
GCCGCCTTGATCGTCCCGCCGAGGACCTTGGCGTAGAACTCGAATGCCTCGCGGCACTGACCCCGAAAGCTGAGGCTGGTCACGATCTTCATGGTCGTCTCCTTTCCGACAGGGGTGTTGACTCGCATCAGGAAAGATTGATCTGCCAGGCCACGCTGAAACGGTCAGCGATCCAGGCGAAACGCTTGCTGAAGCCGTAATCGTCCAGCGGCATCAGTTTTGCCGCCCGCTGGCAGTCCGCCGAAGAGCCGCTCCTGATGTTCAGTCCGGGCATTTGCTGGATTGGATCGATGATGAACCGATCTTGCTCTGAAGTCCATTGTTGGCAGGTGAATTCATAGGGCGTGAGGCCGTTGGGCGTTTGGCTACACTAGTGGTCCGATTCTAACATTTGCATCCCGTTGCGGCAGGGGTTTCCTGCAAATGTTAGAATCAAAGGACCACTAGCAAATATGGGCTTCTAGTGGAGTTTTGGATTTGACATTCGCTTCTCGCGTTCGATGCAACTGGGTAGCGAATGTCAAATCCACTCCACTAGCTAGATCACGATTATCCTGGCGTTATTCGCAAATACCGCCTCTCTATTCCGAGAAAAAGCCATGCAGCTTAGCCGCCGGCAACTCTATGATCTTGTTTCGAACGAGCCACTTAGTAAGGTGATGCCTAAAGGTATCGTACTGTGACAGCCTCTCTTGATGGCGAGATTCGCGACGGCCGCCATCACATGCAGGTTCGCGTCTACTTCGAAGACACGGACGCTGGCCAGATCGTTTATCACGCGAGTTTTTTGCGCTTCATGGAACGCGGCAGGACGAATTACTTGCGCCTGCTCGGAACGAACCAGCGGGAACTCCTCGAGGAGGCGCGGGAGGATGCTCCGGCCTTTGCCTTCGTTGTCCGTTCGATGAAAATCGACTTTCTGAAATTTGCCGTGTTGGACGACGTGATCGAGGTCGTCACGGCACCGGAAGAGGTGAATGGCGCGTCGATTACCCTGCTGCAGGAATGCAGGCGCGGGGATGATCTTTTGGTCACGGCCCGCGTGCGCGTGGCGTTTATTTCAGGCGGAAAAGCGCAACGCATCCCGAAAGCCCTGCGTCTTGCAATGAAAGCGCATCGATAGCTGCCGGTCTGTTCATGCTATGAACTTCGATAGACCAAATGAAATCAATGAGTTGTGGTTATTTCCGATAATGGCAAGTGGTGCGCTCGATGCAACTCGATTTTCTCAAGCCCGCGCATATGGACGAGGTGCTTGACGTCGCGGCGCCTCGATCGCCTTGCATCAGGAGGTGCGGCGCGGCGATACGCTGCTGCTGGACGCCAAAGTGCAAGGTGGCGTTCGTTTTCGGCGGGCAGGCGAGGCCGATTCCGAAGCCGCTGCGTCTGGCGATGAAGGCCGATCAAGTCTGATCACCGGCGATCACGTTTCCACGCGTTGTCCGGATCGTGCCGGACGCGAAGCCTCGTGTCCGCCGGAACCCGCCGTTTGCTGGCGAGTTGGCCAGATCACGATGGATCGAATCGATCTGAAATCGTGAAGGTGATCGATTCCAGTATGTGAGAGCGGGATGCGGAGGGAAAACCGTACCGCACTTTTTCTCATCCCGCTCTCACATGCATCAACTCGCAAGCAATCATTGGAGCGCGCCATGCCTAAAATCACTCCATTCCTTTGGTTCGATACCCAGGCCGAGGAAGCCGCGAAGTTCTACGTTTCGGTATTCGACAATTCGAAGATCGTCGAAACGACGTATTATGGCGAAGGAAGCTCGAAGCCGGCCGGCACGGTGCTGACCGTCGAATTCGAACTCGACGGCACCCGCTTCCTGGCGTTGAACGGCGGCCCGCATTTCCAATTCAGTGAAGCGGTCTCGTTCAGCGTCGGCTGCAAGTCGCAGGACGAGGTGGACTACTACTGGGACAAGCTCACCGCCGGCGGCGGCGGCCCGCTCAAGTGCGGCTGGCTCAAGGACAGGTTTGGGGTATCCTGGCAGGTGGTGCCGGATATGATGCCGCGCCTGTTGCAGGATCCGGATCGCGCCAGGGCCGGTCGCGCCATGAAGGCGATGCTGAAGATGAAGAAGATCGTCATCGCCGATATCGAGGCGGCGGCGAACGGAACGGTTGGCGCGTAAGGCGGCGCAAATCCGCATGCATTCCGATCGACTGATGGAAACAAGCGGCCGCAGACTTTATCTCACATAGAAGATGCACGCGGCGATCACCAGCAGCGACGTCACCGCCATGGCATGTGCGAACACGTGCGCGAGCGTGCCGGAAGCCGTCCGCCTTGTTGCATCGGTCATATGTCCTCGCCATTTGCTTCGGCCAATTGTTGCGGCCAGGGTGGTTTGGGCATGACTCATCGAGGCGCGAATTGCGCGAGCCCAATCGAATCGATGTACGCGGAACGCCCTTGGCTTGCTTCAGCCGCATTTGTCCCCGCGCGTCCGAAGCAATGACGCAAGCGTGATCAGGCAATGCGGCAGGAATTTGTTTGCGATGAAACAGCGATGCGCTTGCATCTCGCCTGGCGGCGCGTAACAGCTTCCGTTGCGCCATCACGCCGTCATGCGCGGCGCTGCAAGCGTTTGCTCCTGACAGTTCGGCGGCTGTCCCTTGGCTTATCTTTTTGGTCGCATGATCTTTCCACTTTTCGGGATCGTCCGCGCGGGTAAGAACTCCTTCGCTCGTCAGTCTTCAGCCGGTCGGCAACATTCGACAAGATACAAGCATGGGCGCCGGCGTCGGCGCCGCATCAAGGAGAACATGATGTCGTTGACGCTCTATCTCCATCCGCTGTCGTCCTACTGCCATAAGGTGCTGATCGGGCTTCATGAGAACATGACGCCGTTTACGGCGGCGTCGGTCGATCTTGGTGACCCGGATGAGCGCGCCACGCTGCTGAAGCTGTGGGGTATCGGCAAGTTTCCCGTGTTGCGGGATGCGGCGCGCGGCGAGGTGGTGCCGGAATCCAGCATCATCATCGAGTATCTTGATCGGTACTATCCAGGTGCAACGCGGTTCGTGCCTGAGGATTGCGATGTCGCGCGTGAGGTGCGACTGAAAGATCGCTTCTATGACTTGCATATCCATAACCACATGCAGAAGGTGGTCGGCGACCGGTTGCGGCCAGCCGGCCGTAAGGATCCGCAGGGCGTGGAGGATGCGAAGACCAGGATGCGCGCCGCCTACGATATTGTCGAGCGCGAGATGGCATCCCGCCGTTGGGCCGTCGGCGACGATTTCTCCATGGCGGATTGCGCGGCCGCGCCGGCGCTATTCTATGCCGCCAAGGTGCTGCCGTTTGCGGACAGTCATCCCCATCTCGCCGCGTATCTGGAGCGGCTTAAGGCTCGGCCGTCCTATGCCCGCGTGCTGAAAGACGCCGAGCCGTACTTCCATATGTTTCCCCAGGACGACTGAGAGGAGGGCGACTGAGAGGCCAACCTACGCGCCGGAAATTCCGCGGAGCCGGGCGGAAAAGACTGGTCGGCTGCGGGGGATGAGCCGAACGAAATCAGTGACGTACCTCGCCGGCTCATGTAAAAATCATTCACATGAGCTGGCGCAAGGACCATCGCCGCCCCGAGCGCGGCTATCATCACGGTAATCTGAAGGAGGCGCTGGTGCAGGCGGCGCTCGGCTTGATCGCCGAGAAAGGCGCCGCGGGCTTCACCTTCGCCGATGCGGCGCGTTCGGCAGGCGTCAGTCCGGCGGCGCCGTACCGGCACTTTCGCGATCGTGATGAACTGCTGGCCAGCATCGCGCAACGCGGCTTCGAGCAGTTTGAGGCTGAACTGACCCGGGCCTGGGACGACGGCCGCCCCGATACCGTCACCGCGTTCGAGCGCGTCGGCCGGGCCTATCTCGCCTTCGCCCGCAACGAGCCCGCATATTATTCGGCGATGTTCGAATCCGGCGTGCCGATCGACGTCAATCCGATGCTGTCGGCGGCGAGCGAGCGCGCCTTCAGCATCATCCGTGCCGCGGCGGAACGGCTCGCCGCGCTGACGCCGCCGGGCGTCGCACGACCGCCGGCGCTGATGATGGCGCTGCACATCTGGTCGATGTCGCACGGCATCGCCTCCTTGTTCGGCCGCGGCGATGCGGCGCGCCGCAAGCTGCCGATGTCCGCCGAAGACCTGCTCGAAGCCGGCGTGCTGATTTATCTGCGCGGGCTCGGCTTTCCCGCCGAGCGCAGATCGCCCGAGGATGCGAACGCTTCGGCCAAGCGGCCGCGGGGGCCGTGGGATCAAAAGTCCGCGACCTGACCGGCCGATTCAGCCTTGCGTATATCCGGACCGGATTCGTCCTGCGCTTGCGGCAAGCGCACAAGAGCTTCCGGCGGATGGGTTTTTTGTCTGCGCGCCGATGTTTGTCGCCTTCAAATGTGACGATGCGTCACGATCGGGAACCGTGCCATCGCTGAAACCCGGCGTTTCCAGGCAACGGCGCGTCTTGACAAAAGCCCATGGTGGGTTACCTATGTAAATGTTATTTACATTCACGCGGCATGACGCCGTTCATGGAGAAGG
>CAZOOO010000233.1:0-4474 GCA_964581435.1 uncultured Hyphomicrobiales bacterium
GACGGCGGCACGTAGAGCAGCTTGCGGATGATGTTGGCTTCGCTCAGCGGCAGCGCTAGATCGATGGCGCGCAAATCGAGACCGGCCGGCGGTGCTTTCTTCTTGCGTTTTGCCGTGGACGGCATTGCGGTGCGCGCCCGCGCGGCCATGAAGGCCAGCAGGTCGCGAATATGAACCATGCCTTCGGGATCGTCGAGATTCTCGTGATAAACCACGAGCCGGGAATGCGCCGCGCTTTCAAAGAGGTTGATCAGTTCGCCGAGCGGAATGTCGCGCTTGACCGCGACGATGTCGGCGCGGTGGACCATCACATCGGCGATGCGTCGTTCGTGCAGGCTGAGGATGTTGCGCAGCATGGTGCGCTCGACCGCGGTGAAACTGGTCTCGTCCGGCGTCGAGGCGTCAAGCACCACTTGAAGGTCGGCCCGGACCGATCCTGCCTTCCATCCGAACAGCGAGCGGATCGCGCGCATCAGCCAGCGCTCGGAGGCCGGGCGCAGCACCTCGCCGTTGTGGACCGGCACCGGCAGGTTGCGGTTCTCCGGCGGTAGCCTGGTATCGCTGGTTTCGTCCTCCGAAGGCACTCAGGTTGTCCGTTCTTGCGGCGCATAGGGATCGGCGATGCCGAGCCGCGCCAGAATTCTGCGCTCGAGGTTTTCCATTTCCCCGGCTTCCCCGTCGGTTTCGTGGTCGTAACCGATCAGATGCAGAAACCCATGGATCGCGAGATGGCTGAGGTGATGGTCGAACGCCTTGCGTTCGTCGTCGGCCTCGCGGCGCGCGGTTTCATAGGCGATCGCGATATCGCCGAGCATGCGCGGCGGATCGTCGGGCAAGGACGGACCCGTCGGTTTCAACGCCGGGAATGACAGGACGTTGGTCGGCTTGTCGATGCCGCGCCAGTTGGCGTTGAGCGTGCGGATGCCGGCGTCGTCGGTCAGCATGATCGCAAGTTCGGCATCGCCGGTGTCCTCGTCGATCACTCCGGCTGCGGTCTCGATGGCGCGATGAATGATGGCCTCGGCATCCGCCTCCGCCCGCCAGCAATCGGCGACCACGAGAATTTCAGTTATGGGAGGAGCGGAGCAGATCATTGGATGTCTTTCGCCGCCGGCGCCTCGCGCGGACCGGCCGTTCTCTATATCTATGTCCTGCATCAAGGTTTTCCGGCGACCGGCCGCTGCGGCAACCTCTCATAGGCGGCGACGATCCGTGCCACCAGTTCATGACGGATCACGTCCTCGGCCGTGAACGTCACCTGGGCCACGCCCTCGACCCCGTCGAGCAGCCGCGTCGCTTCCGCCAGTCCCGATGTCTGACCGTTCGGCAGATCGACCTGCGAGGGATCGCCGGTGACGATCATGCGGCTGTTTTCGCCCAGTCGCGTCAGAAACATCTTCATCTGCATCGAGGTGGTGTTCTGCGCCTCGTCGAGGATGATCGCCGCATTGGTCAGGGTGCGGCCCCGCATGAAGGCGAGCGGGGCGATCTCGATTTCGCCGCTTTGCAGCGCGCGTTCGACGATGCGGGAGTCCATCAGATCATAGAGCGCGTCGTAGATCGGCCGCAGGTAGGGATCGACTTTTTCGCGCAGGTCTCCCGGCAGGAAGCCGAGCCGTTCGCCGGCCTCGACCGCCGGCCGCGTCAGGATGATGCGATCGACTTCCTTGCGCTCGAACAGTTGCGCGGCCTGCGCCACCGCCAGCCAGGTCTTGCCGGTGCCGGCGGGGCCGATGCCGAATACCAGTTCGTGACGTTTCAACGCGCGGATGTAGAGGTCTTGCGCGGCGGTGCGCGCCCTCACCGGACGCTTGCGCAGGTTGATGGCTTCGAAACCCGAATGCGGCGCCTTGGCGTCGTATTCGAACAGCGAGCTTTGTGCGATCACGGCGCGAATCGCGCCCTCGACCTCGCCCTGCGTGAGGTCATGGCCCTGCGCCGCCTGGGTATAGAGCGTTTCCAGCACGCGCCGGCCCGCGTCGCAGCCGTCGCGCGATCCGGCGATGGTGATGTGATTGCCGCGCGAATCGACGACCACTCCGAGCCGTCGTTCAAGTTGCGAGAGATTCTGTCCGTAAGGGCCGACCAGCGCAGATACCGCGCGATTGTCCTCGAAATCGATGACGACCTGCGTTTCGGGCAAGCCTTGCATGTTGGGTTTTCTGCCGGGAGCAAGTGAAGGGGAATCCGATGCGCTCTTGGGCAAGGGTTCAGACTCCTCCGGTCGTCTGGAATTGCGCGCCGCCCCCAAGCGCCGCATCGTTCAAAGATGCGCGGGCCGCCGGCATGGACGCCAGCGTTCCGAACAGGCTGTAACGTTCCAGGCTTGCCATGGTTACGGGCAGCACCTGTCCGACGATGGCGTCGGACGCCTTCACATGGGCGGGTTGCAGATAGGGGGTGCGGCCGGCGATCTGGCCGGGCTTGCGTCCGGCGCGATCGAACAGCACGTCGACCGTCCGGCCCAGCGCAGTCCGGTTGAAGGCGGATTGCTGGCTGTCGATCAGGTTCTGAAGCCGCACCAGTCGCTCGTCCATGTCGGCCGTTGACACCGTCTCCTGCATGTCCGCCGCCGGCGTGCCCGGCCGCGGCGAATACTTGAACGAATAGGCGGCAGCGTATCCGATTTGGTCGATGAGCGCGAGGGTCGCGGCGAAATCTTCCTCGGTTTCGCCCGGGAAGCCGACGATGAAGTCCGACGAGAATGCGATGTCCTGCCGGGCACGACGAAACCGGTCGATCACCCGGCGGTAGTCGTCGGCGGTATGGCGGCGGTTCATGGCGGTGAGGATGCGGTCGGATCCGGACTGCACCGGCAGATGCACGAGCGGCATCAGCGTGTCGAGATCGCGGTGGGCGGTGATGAGGGAATCCTCGACGTCGCGCGGATGGCTGGTCGAGTAGCGCAGCCGGACGATGCCCGGAATTTCGGCGAGACGATACAGCAGCTTGCCGAACGGCCACGGCCGTCCGTCCGGGCCGTCGCCGTGATAGGCGTTGACGTTCTGTCCGATCAGGGTGATCTCGCGCACCCCGCTGTCCGCCAGGCGCTGCACATCCTCGACGATCCTCGCTACCGGACGTGACGCTTCCGCGCCGCGCGTATAAGGCACGACGCAGAAGGTGCAGAACTTGTCGCAGCCTTCCTGAACCGTCACGAACGCCGAGATGCCGCGGGCACGGATCGCCTGCGGCGACGGCTGCGGCAGGAAGCCGAATTTGTCCGCGACCGGGAACTCGGTCTCCAGCGCCCGGCCGTCAGCCTTCGCGCGGGCGAGCAGTTGCGGCAGATGATGATAGCTTTGCGGACCCACCACCACGTCGACCACGGGCGCGCGCCGAAAGATCTCCTCGCCCTCGGCCTGGGCGACGCAGCCGGCGACGACAACGCTCATGCCGCGGCCATCGCGCGCCGCCTGATCCTTGGCGGCGCGCAGGCGGCCGAGTTCGGAATAGACCTTTTCGGATGCCTTCTCGCGAATGTGACAGGTGTTGAGGATGACGAGGTCGGCATCCTCGGCGCCGGCTGTCTCGACATAGCCTTCGCCCGCCAGCGCGTCCGCCATGCGCTGGGCGTCGTAGACGTTCATCTGGCAACCGTAGGACTTGATGTGCAGCTTGCGCGGCGGCATGCGGCTTTCCGGCATTTCGATCAGCACTCAGGACTTGTCGTCGTCCATCGGAACGCAATAGAGCTCGAGCCGATGATCGACCAGCCTGTAGCCGAGCTTGCGCGCGATCTCGGCTTGCAGTTCCTCGATTTCATCCGACGTGAATTCGATGACCTTGCCGTCGCGCAGGTTGATCAAATGATCGTGGTGACTGTCGCGCATCGTCTCATAGCGCGCGCGACCTTCGCGAAAATCGTGCCGCTCGATGATGCCGGCATCCTCGAACAGTTTCACCGTGCGATAGACCGTCGAGATCGAGATCCTGTCATCCACCGCGGCGCAGCGTCGATAGAGTTCCTCGACGTCCGGATGATCGGACGCCTCCGCCAGCACGCGCGCGATAACCCGGCGTTGTTCGGTCATGCGCATTCCCGTGGCCGCGCACCGCGCCTCAATACTGGCGGGCTTCTGCACAGACGTCGATTTAAGAGCCGTCATCAAAGTGTCCGGTTACGATGGCGCATGATCCGCTCATGGATGCATAAGATAATGCGCGCGAACGATACAAGGGAGTGCGACCGGATCAAAAAAAACCGATGCACCGTTGGTTCCTTTTGCCACCCCTCCAAGATTACGACAAGTTGCGGCGCATCACCAATGCGTTCAATTCCTGACCGCCAGCCTCGCGATAGTAGCGTTCGCGGCGTCCGGCAACGGCAAAGCCGGCGCGGTCATAGAGCCGCCGCGCCGGCTGATTATTTTCCTCGACTTCGAGAAACACCGTCCGCACGCCGCGGCCCGCGAGGTGGCCGAGGTGCGTGAACAGCAGATCGCGCGAGAACCCCTGGCCGCGATAGCCGGCG
>CAZOOO010000234.1:0-4469 GCA_964581435.1 uncultured Hyphomicrobiales bacterium
AGCTGCACGTTGAAGCGCGGCCGCAATTGCTTGATCAAATTCGCTTCGAGCAGCAGCGCTTCGGTCTCGGTTCCGGTCGATACGATCTCGACGGCGGCCGTCGCCGCGATCATGCGCGCGATGCGCATCACCTGGCCTGCCGGCCGCGCATAGGACGACAGGCGCTTGCGCACGTTCTTGGCCTTGCCGACATAAAGCACGTCGCATGCGGCATTCATCATGCGATAGACGCCGGGCGAGGTCGGCGCATGGCGAACCGCATGTTCGATCGCCGCCCGGCCGATCGCGAGCGGAGCTTCTGCAACGGCATCCATAGACTCGTCCGGAACATCGGGCAGCCGCGCCTCGTCGTCCTCGCCGGTCTCGAGGGTTGCGGGATCGACGTCCTGTTCTGTCGCCATGCCGTCGCGCCGTCGCATACCCGCAGGGGAACCGGGCTGTCCAGGCTCGATCGGCTTCGCAGGGGCGGAAGAATCGCTCGTCATGTTCCTCAGGTAGGCGATGAAACCGGCCGACGCCAGCGACCGGCCCACTCCCGGACGGGGCGTAGGCTTTGGCTCCGCGCAAAGCATGGCAAGACCGGTTCCAGAGCCTTTTCGCTTGACGCGTTTTCTTCACGCGAACCGGTACCCACTTCGCTCGAAAACGCGAGGCGCCGCCACGCCGGTAACACTTTTTTAAGGACAAGAGACGACGGGGGCACCGTCTTAAGAACCGTTTAACTTAAAACTTTCGATAAATCCTACGTATCGAGTTCAGCATTTCGTAGCCATGCGGACCTGGCTCGCGATGACTCGATGGGGAACGGTAAAGGGTTGGAGTGCCGAGATGACCAAGACAATGATCGCAGCATTGGCAGCCATGGGCTCAGCCGCGCTGATCGGCGCCGCTCAGGCCGCCGATTTCTCTTACCGGGCGCCCTACACCGTCAACCAGCCGCTCAACGCCTTCAGCTGGGCGGGACCCTATCTGGGCGGCAACCTCGGTTATGCCTGGGGCAGCGTTCAAAACAGCCTCACCAGGCCGGACGGCGTATTCGGCGGCGTGCAGGCCGGCTACAATTGGCAAAGCGGTCCGCTGGTATTCGGCCTCGAAGGTGACATCCAGGCCAACGCCGCCAACGATACCTTCGCGGCCTGGAAATTCTCGAATCCCTGGTTCGGCACCGTGCGCGGCCGTCTCGGTTACGCTTTCAACAATGTCCTGGTTTACGGCACCGGCGGTCTTGCCTTCGGTAAACTGCGCGCCGAAACCTTCGGCCTGTCGGAATCCCACACCAACGCGGGCTGGACGGTGGGGTTGGGTGTTGAAGTCGGCATCTACCAGAACTGGACCGCAAAGGTCGAGTATCTCTATGTCGATCTGTCGAGCAGCAATTTCACCATTACGGGCGCGCCCCACAGCTACCAATCCGGACTGGTCCGCGCCGGCGTAAACTATCACTTCTAGGGTTCATGATCCTGGATCGATTCGATCCAGGATCATCGTGATCTAGGGCATTTTCATCTCTGATTGAATCGGGAGCAAAGCTCCGGATTGTTGTTTTGGCACGTTTTCTTCACGCGAACCGGTTTCCGCTTCGCTCGAAAATGCGATAACGAGAACAATAATCATCGCAATCGACTTCCGGCCGCCCGCGCGGCCGTTTTTTTTGACGGCAATCCTTCCAGGCATTGCCGGTTCAGCCGGCGATCGCCTCGAGCTTGAAGCGGGCGGCGCCGCCCTGGCCTAGCGGTTTCTCCAGTTCGGGAAGGATCGACTTGAGTTCGCCCCTTAATGTCCACGGCGGATTGACGATCAGAAGCCCGGCCGACGTGAGCGGCCCGTCCGCGGTCTGCGGCGCCACGCTGAATTCCAGCCGCAGGCACTTGTCGGCCTCGCCTCCCGCGACGGTACCGACCCTGCGAGCGAGATCGTCCGTCGCCCGGCGTCGCTTTGCCGGATACCACAATACGTAGCAGCCGGTCGGCCATTTGGCGAAGGCTCCGGCGAACCCGTCGGAGAGGCGTTCGAACTCGTCCTCGCGCTCGAACGGCGGGTCGATCAGCACCAGCCCGCGCCGCTCCTTCGGAGGCACGAAAGCGGTCAGCGCCATCCAGCCGTCGAGATCGACCACATTGGCCTGGGCGTCGCGGCGCAGCGCATCGATCAACTGCTTTCGTGCAACGGGCTCGATTTCGCAGGCGACGATCCGGTCCTGCGGCCGCAGCAAGGCGCGCGCAATCAGTGGCGATCCCGGATAGCATTGCAGCCCGCGCCGGGGATTGAAGGCCCTGACGATATCGAGATAGGGCGCGACCAACGGAGCAGCCGCCTCCGAAAAACGCGCCTGCATCAGCCGCGCGATGCCGGTCAGCCACTCTCCACCGCGACCCGCCTCCTCACCGGTCAGATCATAAACGCCCGCGCCGGCGTGAGTATCGATGACACGGAAGGCCGCTGGTTTCTCATGCAGATAGGTCAGGACGCGGACCAGCACGAGATGCTTGATGACGTCGGCGAAGCTGCCGGCGTGAAAGGCGTGGCGGTAATTCATGGGCGGAAGCCTTTACGCTACTCACCTCAAGCCGCAAAGCGTTGCGTCCTGCCGGACGCACCACGGACCATCGCGGCCCGGTGCAGGCAGCCGCCGCTCAGCCGCCGCGCACAGGCGGCATCACCACCTGGTCCCGGCGGCAGGCGCGGCGATCGATTTCCTCACAGGCGCGGAATTGCAGGTCCTTGTTCATGCAGATCCGCACCTCGCTGAGCCTGGTCCGGTCGCACATCACCGCTATCGCGGAACGGCTGAGGCCCGGATTGTCCTTGACGAAGGCCTCCTCGACGGCATCGGCCGTAATGCTTTTCGGTGCGGCGAGATCGACGAATTCGGTGGGAATCTTCACGGCGGCGCGCGCCTTTCGGATGGTCTCGAAATAGGCCTGCGCGCTCAGCCCTGAGCAGGTGCCGTGCTTGTCCCACTGGCTGTAGATCAGCCCCGGCGCCGGCATCAAATCCAGCATCGAAGCCATGATGCGGCGATCGAGCCGCGGCGCCGGGCGCTGGCAATAATCAGGAAAGCCGTGCTCATATTGCGGCCAAAGACCGTGCACTATGAACGAGAACGACCGCTCGCCGCACTGGGTCTGCTGCGATCGGCCAGCATTGCCGCGTTCCTCCGCGGCGGCGCAGAACGAAGGAGACCATGACAGCGACAGCACATAGAAATCGAATGCGCCGGGAGCGTTCTGCCTTTGGTCCGCAGCCGCATCGGCCGTCCACCCCGCAAGCAGGATCAGCCACGACAAAACAGATGCGGCCACCGCGCGAGACACCCACCTCATCACACCAACTCCTCAGCCCAGCCGGAATCCGGTCCTCGCGCAAGATCCGAGGGAACCCGCCCACCATAGCATAGCGGACCGGAGGCCGGGATGTCTCTGAAAGCTCTCCAGGAATAGCGTGTAAGGGGTTTCCGCCCGCCCTCGCGATGAGAACACGGATAGAGCCTTCCCGTTTCCGGGATCAAAATCAGGAGCTGTTTTTAGTTTGACGCGATTTCTCCGCGCAAAATGGCCGCTTGCTCGAAAACGCTATGGATCTTGATTGTTAGCGGCCTCCGCCAAGCCGGAAACGCTTTACGGCCGGGCCGCGCTACAGCCCGGATCGTAGGCCCAGTTGCGATCGAGGCCCACCACGCACCACTCGACGCCCTGCCCCATGCCGGCAAACCCGCCGTCCTCAATGATGGAGTAATGCACGGTGCGGACTTTGCCGTCGCTGACCATCGCCTCGGCGGTGCAGTAGCGGCGCGGAATGTTGTCGGACTCCCGGGGCCGGAACGCCGTTTCATGGACGTTGCCATAGGCGGTGATCCGCAGCGGAGAATTCCAGAATTTCCTTTCCTTCTCCCAAAACTGCGACGTGATGGTCGGCAGCCCGGCCTCACAACCCGGCAGCCGTCCCTCATAGGACGGCCCGAACACCGGAAAATTGAACGCGTGCGCAACCGGCATCGCGGCGAACAGACCCAACGCCGCGCCGAGCACCGCGCCGACAGCGGGTTTCTTCAAGGATATGATAGGGTTGCGCATGGAGGGTCCCGCCGATGGTCTGAGCCTTGCGACGGTGCCGCGAAGCCCGCGCAAGGTCAAGTGCGGCAAGGCAACACCCGCGCCCTAACTCCATGATGAGCGGTTCGCCGTTCTTTTCACGGCCCGCGCGCATTCCAGAGCATTCTCGCTTCTGATTGAATCGGAAGCGAAGCTCCAGATTGTCGTTTTGACGCGTTTTCTTCGCGCGAACCGGTATCCACTTCGCTCGAAAACGCTATAAAGTTCGAATCGCAACGATGGAGATGCCGATGAGATTGCTGGGAGTAGCCTTGCTGGCGGCGATGACCGGCGCGCTGGTTTGCGGACCGGCGCGGACCGATTGGGTGCCTCCGCTCAAGGGCAACGACACCGGGGGAATCATCTCCTATTCGCTGG
>CAZOOO010000235.1:0-4467 GCA_964581435.1 uncultured Hyphomicrobiales bacterium
GAGGCAAGGCAAGCCCCGCACAATGGGAAGAACTGGTCGATTCCCGTAAGGCATTTGATGAGGTGCGGCCCTACGGCTGGCAGGATGCGGAAGCGGCCTATGCCAAGGATGAGAGCCTTGCCGATGAGGCGGGATCAGGCAAGGTCAATCGCGCCATCCGCGCCCTCCAGCTCGAAACCGAGATTCGGACGAGCCCGGAGCGCCGCGCGGATCGTTTCGTGGAGCGCTTTCAGGAACTCAAACAGTCTGGCGAGCGCCGATATGCGGCGGGCGACTATTCCGGTCACAGGGCCGCGCGGGCGGAAATGAGCAACATGGTTGCGAGCCTCGAACGCGACCCGCAGCTTGAATCCCTGCTCGCCAACCGCAAGCGCGATCTCGGCATCTCGTTCGACACGGGGTTGGGCGGCGGCCGCGACCTTGCCCTCAGCCACGGCCTCGGCAGAGGCCGAGGTCTCGGATTGTAGAACATCCTATTTACCGCCGTTCGCCGCCGATGGCCCTGCTACGCCTAAATAGCTCTTGCACAACGATAAATCGTTGTTCTGTCTGGTTCAGCAGCAACCAGAAACAAGCAGCAGGAGGCAAGGCTGCCATGCCCACACCAGACCGTATCATCCGCCTGAAAACCGTTCTCGCCCGCACCGGCCTGTCTCGGTCCACCATCTACCGCAAGATCGCCGAAGGCACCTTCCCGCCCCAGCTCAGGATCAGCATGAACGGCGCGGGCTGGCATGAATCCGACATCGACCGCTGGATCGCCGATCCCGCCGGCTGGCGACCACTAGTGACAACGACTGACAGTATGGATGCGAGCCTCACATAGTTCAGAGATCGTCGTCCAGTTCGTCGTCGTGGACCTCGGCGGCACGTCGCTTCGCGTCGGCGATCAGGTCTTTCGCGGATTCCCCTCTCACCCAAGCGTCGAGCATGTCAGCCCAACACTGGAGCATGATCCTCCGCTCGGCGAGGTAGCGGTTCACATTATAGACGGCCGCGATCCGGTTCCGAGGCGCGTGGGCCAAGCTCATCTCGATCCAACGATCATCGAACTTCGCGCGATTCAGGCCAGTCGAAAACGTGCGGCGCAGGTCGTGAACACCAAAACTCTGAAAATCAGGATCAGTCTCCCGGATGCGCTCTACGACCGTGTCGATCACTCGGTTGAGTGTCGCGTTGCTGATAGGCGTATCGCCGTCATATCGGCCGGGGTGAAGGTATCGACTGTTGCCGAACATGGTGCGGAACGCCGTCAGAATGTCGAGCGCTTGATCGCTCAGCGGGACGACATGCGACTTGCCGGCCTTCATGCGCTCCGCCGGGATCGTCCAGCGCGCGGCGGCGAAGTCGATTTCCTTCCATGTGGCGTCGATGAACTCTGACTTGCGAACGCCAGTCAGCAGGACAAACTTCACCGCTGAGCGCAGCGTGGGGGCCGCCGATACATGATCCAAGGCCGCCAAGACCGCGCGGACTTCGGACGGGGATAGGGCGCGGTCGCGCGGCTCGAACGTAGCTATGGCGCTGGTGCGGATCGACTCGGCTGGGTTGCTCACGTCCAGCCCACTTCCTTGGGCGTGGCGGAATACCAGCAGCGTGACCTCGCGGACATGCACGGCGACGGCCGGCCCGCGCTTCTCCTTAACCTCATCGCATAGGCGTTTCAGGCGTTGCGGCGTCACCTCCGCCAGCTTGAGCTTCGACAACTCGCCCGCAATGGCGCGATCATAGACTGACCGACGCATCGCCAAGGTGCTGTCAGCCAGTTTCTCAGCCCCCGACTTGGGATCGGCTTTATGCTTGAAGTAGGCTTCCGCCCATCCGCCGAATGTCAGCGCTGCGGCTGACGCGGTGCGCTTCTCCACCTTGGCTTTAGACGGCGACTCGCCCCGCTCGACTTGACGGCGCGCGCGCGCCAGTAGCGTCCTCGCCTCCGCAAGCGACACCTCCATTCCGTATTCAAGCGCGTCGGGCGCGCGCGTCAGCTTGCGCGCCGCCTCCGCACTATAACGGCCGATGGTCAAGACCTCCTGCCGCCCGTTCACCCGATACTGATACCGGAACGAGATGACCCCGGTCGGCGTGACAGCCGCGTGCATCCCGTCGCGGTCCGTCACCTTGTAAAGCTTGGCCCTCGGCTTGAGATTTTTCAGTTCTTTATCAGTGAGATCGCCCATAAATCCGCATCCGGTCTGGGGGCAAACGGATACCAACAAAGGGGGGTGTTGGTAGCGAAAGCCCGTTTCTCGACCATCCTGCGCCATACCAACATCGCTACCAACAAAGTGGCTGGGTTGGGGTGACATGCAGCGATACGGGGTAAGAAAAATAATCCTTACTAATCAACGGGGTCGTGCGATTTCCGGCACGGAGCGAGATGGTCTGAAACGACCTTAATTCACTCCCACTCGATCGTGCCGGGCGGCTTTGACGTCACGTCGTAGACAACACGGTTGACGCCGTTGACCTCGTTGATGATGCGTGTTGCGGTCTCACCGAGGAATTTCATGTCGAACGGGTAGAAATCGGCGGTCATGCCGTCGGTCGATGTCACCGCGCGGAGACCGACCACGTAATCGTAGGTGCGGCCGTCGCCCATCACCCCGACCGTCTTCACCGGCAACAGCACCGCGAACGCCTGCCAGATGTCATCGTAAAGCCCGGCCTTGCGGATCTGGTCGATATAAACGGCATCGGCCGCGCGCAGAATGTCGAGTTTTTCGCGGGTGATCTCGCCGGGGCAGCGGATCGCAAGCCCCGGTCCGGGGAACGGATGGCGGCCGACGAAAATCTCCGGCAAGCCGAATTCGCGTCCCAGCGCACGCACCTCGTCCTTGAAGAGTTCGCGCAGCGGCTCGACCAGTTTCATCTTCATGCGATCAGGCAGACCGCCGACATTGTGGTGCGATTTGATCGTCACCGACGGACCGCCGGTGAATGATACGCTCTCGATCACATCAGGGTAGAGCGTGCCCTGCGCCAGGAATTCCGCCGATCCCTTTCCCAAGGCTGCGATCTTCCTCGCCTCAGCCTCGAACACGTCGATGAACAGGCGGCCGATGGTCTTGCGCTTCACTTCAGGATCGGTGATCCCGGCGAGCACATCCAGAAATTTCTTCGAAGCATCAATATGAACCAGCGGGATATTGTAGTGACGGCGGAACAGGTCCACCACCGTCCTGCCCTCGTCCTTGCGCAGCATTCCATGGTCCACGAAGACGCAGGTCAACTGATCGCCGATCGCCTCATGGATCAATATAGCCGCCACCGATGAATCGACGCCGCCGGACAGACCGCAGATCACCCGACTCTGGCCGACCTGAGCGCGAACTTTCTCGATGGCCTCCTCGCGGAACGCGCGCATGGTCCAGTCGCCGGTCAGCCTCGCGATCTTGCGGACGAAATTGCGGATCAGTTTCGCGCCATCGGGGGTATGCACCACCTCCGGGTGGAACTGCATCGCATAGAACCTGCGCGCATCGTCGGCGATCACCGCTATCGGCGAGCCGGGCGCCTTCGCCACGGCGCGAAACCCTTCGGGAAGTTTCGTCACCCGGTCGCCGTGGCTCATCCAGACGTCGTATCTGCCGCCCTTCTCCCAGACGCCGTCGAACAGCGCGCAGGCGTCGGTGACCTCAATGGCGGCGCGGCCGAACTCCCGATGATGGCCCGCCTCGACCGTGCCGCCGAGTTGCCGGGCCATGGTCTGCTCACCGTAACAGATGCCGAGCACGGGCACGCCCGCCTTGAGGATCGACATCGGCGCCGTCGGCGCATCCCTGTCGAGCACGGAGGCAGGCCCGCCCGACAGGATCACCGCCTTCGGCTTCATCTCAAGAAAGGCCGCTTCCGCCTTCTGGAACGGGACGATTTCCGAATAGACGCCCTCCTCGCGCACGCGCCGGGCAATCAGTTGCGTGACCTGGCTGCCGAAATCGATGATCAAAATCTTGTCGTGCGCGGAGGTCGCGCCGGCGGAGGGGCCGGATGTTGACGCGGAAGCTTTGCTGAAGGCTGTCATGGCGAGGAATTACGCGACCGGCATCGGCGTCGCAACGGGAAAGGATGGAAGCCCACACGTTCACCTCTCTCCTCGGGGCGGAAGGAACACCTATCCTCGCCGCAAGACGCTGACAAAGAAACCGTCCGTTCCGGTCCGACGCGGCGTCATCAAAAGCCCTTCGTCAGAAAGGTAAACCGCAGCGAGAACGTCGTCCGTCCTGTCCCACAGTACGGAAGCGGTCTGCGACGGCGGCGTTACCGTGAAATCTGGATGCCGGCCGATAAACTTCCGGATTTGCTCGCTATTTTCCTGCGGCAGCACCGAGCAGGTAATATAGGCGACGCGGCCGCCCGATTTGACGAAACCGCTAGCACGCTCAAGTACTTCTGCCTGGGCTTTCAAACGTACCTCGAGCGCGCCCGGCCGCATCCGCCATTTCGCGTCCGGGTTGCGCCGCCAGGTGC
>CAZOOO010000236.1:0-4459 GCA_964581435.1 uncultured Hyphomicrobiales bacterium
TCTCAAAATATTGGAATCGATCACGTTCATGATCCTGGATCGATTCGATCCAGGACCATCATGATCTAGCGGGCCGCACGCGCTTCCATGGCGATCGGTTTGACCGGATCGCCTTCGCGCAGCAAGGCGCCGGCGCGCGCCACCACGACGTCGCCTTCCGACAGTCCCTCCCGGATCTCAACCTGTCCTCCTGACAGCAATCCAACCTCGACATGCCGCGTTTCAACGCGCTGGCGCCGGACGACCTGAACCACTGCGCCCGCGTTCCCATACAGGATCGCCGTCAGAGGCACCGCGATGCCGCAGCTTTCGCCAGTCTTGATGATGGCGCGGCCGAACGCGTTGACCAACAGGTGTTTGCTGGGGTCAACGGCGATGAAGACCTGTCCGAGTTGGCTGTTCGGTTCGACCGTCGGCGCGATCAGTCGAACCTTGCCGTCCATTTCGCCGGCGCCGACGGTTATGACCTTGACGGTCTGATCGACCGCGAGCTTCGTCAGGTCGGTGCTCGGGACCTGACCCACCAGGTCGAACTCGTTGCCTGTGACGATACTGAACAGCGCCTCGCCCTTGCCCGAGGCCACCGCTCCGATCTCGGCGGACGAACGGCTGACTAACCCTGCCACCGGGGAGGAAACCTGGATCTTTCCGCCTTCGGGGCGAGCAAGGCGGGCCAGCGCCTGCCCGGCGGCGACGTTCTGTCCCGGTTCTGCCAGGACTTCAGCGACCTTCAAGCCCGGCCGCTCCGGCCGCACCGCCGTCTCGTTCTTCGGGATCAGGATTCCCGCTACCTGGACACTCGCCGGGAAACAAGATCTGGCGGCTTTCAGAACGCTGACGGCGGCGGCGTTCGGGGCAACCTGTTCGTCCGCGGACAATCGCGAAGGCGCGATGACGGTCGTCGCCAGTACGACGGCGAGAGCGAGAGCCTGCCTTGCAATATGGTGCGGGCCCGGATGTTTCGTGGACATCGATCCAAAGACTCTTTCCGGGAAAATCGCCGCGACGACGCGATCTCCCACTTTGCTTGAGAACGCTATAATCAAGCCAGGATCGCGTTTCAACAACCGGCACGACCGGAAAGCACGACAAGGAGGGCTCATGCCGTTCGGCCTGCGACCGAGCGTAGCGGTTCTCCCTCGGCATGATCTCGCCAGCGATGAATCTCGACGGCCGCGATCGGATGGTGGAAGCCTTTCAGAACCAGCGGCGCCAATTCGGTCGCGTCGACCAAGTGTTCCACCATGCCATAGGCGCGCTGATTGACCACGATCTGGCCCGCTTTGGCTTCGTCGCAAAGGCGCGAGGCGAGATTGGTCACGCTGCCGATGGCCGCATATTCGAGCCGACGCTCGAATCCGACCTGGCCCAGCGTCGCATAGCCGACGGCGATCCCGACGCCGAAGCCGAGGCTGTGGCCGCGGCTTCGCCATTTCCGCGACAGCGATCCGATAGCATCACGCATTTCGACCGCCATCCTGATGGCGCGCGGGGTGTGATCCGGAACCGGAACCGGAGCGTTGAACAGGATCATCACACCGTCGCCGGCGTAGCGGTCCAGCGTGCCTTCGTACTTGAAAATGAGTTCACCAAGCGCCGCGTGATATTCTCGCAGCACGTTCATCGCCTCCTCGGGTTCCGAGCTTTCGGTAAACGCCGTGAATCCGCGCAGATCGCAGAACACCACGGTGACTTCGCCGCGGTGGCTGTCGAGCAGCGAGTTCTGACCGTCGGACGACGCGACGATCTGCGCCACCTGCGGCGCGAGGAAGCGTTCGAGCCGCCTGATCCGCTCGATCTCTCCGAGTTGCTTCTCGACCCGCTCCTCGAGCGATTTGTTCCAGTTGAGCAGTTGATAGGTTTGTTCCTGAAGTTTACCGGCCTGTTGTTTGACGATGCCGTGGGCGCTTGCGAGTTCCTTGCCCTTCTGATCGACTTCATGAAAAAGTTTCGCGTTGCGCATCGCCAGCACCGACTGGTGGGCGAACGTCCGTATCAGTCCGATCAGGTTCGGCGAGAACGCGCCCGCGCTGCGGCGCAGGACGAGCAGGGAGCCGAGGATACCTTGCTGGTCGACCAGCGGCACCACCAGAACGGAGTGGAAGCCGGCCGGGGTTGCCACCTCGTTGAGCGGATTCGTCCCGGCCGATGCGAGATTTTCAATTGCGATAGGCTGGCCGCTTGCGGCGGCCTGGCCCAACAAGCCATCATCCGAGCCGATCACGAGGTGATTGCCGGCCGCCGATTTCTCGACGCCGCTGGCTTCGACCAGGGTGAACCGGCGATTCTGCGCGTCGAAGCTGTAAATCAGGACGGCGTCGGCTCCGGTGATTTCCAGCGCGCGGCTGGCGATCGTGGGCAGCACGGCGTCGAGATCGAGCGACGATACCACGGCACGGCCGATTTCTTCGAGAACCTTGAGTTCATTCACCGACTGCGCCAGATCGCGCGTCCGCTCTTTGACCTTGAGTTCGAGGTCTGAGTAGGTCTCCTGAAGCTGCCCGGCCATGCCGTTGAACCGCTCCGCGAGGTGCTCGAACTCGTCGCCGGTCTTGATGTCGATGCGATGCTCGAAGTCTCCCCCGCCGAGGCGCTGCGCGCCGCTGTTGAGCGCCTGGATCGGGACCAGCATGCGGCGCGCCAGCAGCATGCCGGCGAGGATCGCCACCACAAGACCGAATGCGACCAGAATTCCGATGCGGATCAAGAGATCGCGGATCGGCGCGAGCGCGCGGCTTGCGGGTTGTTCGAACAGCACGAACCAGCCAAGCTTGGGCGCCGGGCTCGATGCGGTCAGCACCGCCTGACCTTCGCCGTTCGTTCCCGATGTGGAGGTTGCGTTGCCGGATTTCAGCAACGTCGCGACCTGCGGCAACGCAGAGAGGTTTTTGCCGGGATGCATGTTCTTGCCGGAGCTGGCGAGCAGGATGCCGTTCGCATCCACGACATAGGCCGAGCCCACCTTGCTGGCTTGCGCATTCTCGACATATCCGGAAAGAAAGCGAAGATTGATTTCCGCCACGGAAGCCCCCGCGTCCCGCCCTGAATGAGCGACGGCAATCGACATGAAGGGCTGTTGTTCGCGGAAGAAAACCGGCGCGTATGTTACCCCTCTCGCGACGGTCCGGGTGAACCTCACGTCGCGGGAGAAGTCAGCCCCGCTGCCGAACGAGACGGAGTAGCGGGACAGACGGAGTTGCTCGCGGCCGGATCCGTCGAGCTGAAAGATGCTGGCGACGGCCGGAACCTGATTCAGCAATTCAGCGTAATCGGCCCGTCGCTGCTCGACCGTGACGACGCTGGCCCGGGTGACCCAGCTGACCTGGCGCTCCAGATCCACAATCGACTGTTCGATGCGGTGCGCCGTCGCATCGGCCTTCTCCGACATCGCCTGGATCAGTGCGGTCCTGGTCTGGCTGTAGCTGATCCAGATCTCGAGCGCGCCGTTGACGGCGAGGACGAACACCACCAGGCCGACGAGCGACATGACGTATTTGGCGAACAGCCCCCTTTGGCGTGATCGGCCGTCGCTTCCTGCCCCGTTCATCGATGTCCCCGCTCGGCCATCGCCGTCGGCTGCCTCGCCGACGGCGTCCTTGAAGCGGCTTCGGAGTCGCCCAAGCCTTTGTTCCAGCCAACGTTCATCTCTAGCAGAATTGGCCGCTACGTGGCGAACCGGCATATCACTTTGGCCGGGGCTCGGCGAACTGGAAAATTTCTGGAAGCCTGTTCGAAAGCGTTCGAAGGAACGGCCGTGGCCGAGCGCCCGGAAAGGATAACAAAGCGCTAACTATTCGTTCCTCGTTGACCTGCGCCTCACGCAATCAAAACGAAGACCGCGTTTCGGCGCGTCACTTGTTCGTGGTCGTCACGACGTTGCGTGCCGCCTTCTCGCGGAGAAGGCGCTTGAGAAGCTTGCGCGTAAAATCTGGGCATGGCGGCACGGCAGATCCAACGCAAGCGAAGCTGCTATTGCCGCACTGAAAAGCGCCAATTCAATCGAACACCCGGTGGGCTGGCGCTCCAGAGCAGCCTCGAACTTTGCAAGCAGCACAAGGAATCTCGCCGGAGCGGGATTATGTTTCAAGCCACAGTGTTTTCGAGCGAAGCATGTCTTTTAGTCCGTCAAGCGAACTTCTAAACCTGAACCACACTAGTGGAGTGGATTTGACATTCGCTACCCAGTTTGCAGCGAACGCGAGAAGCGAATGTCAGATCCAAAACTCCACTAGAAACCCATATTTGCTAGTGGTCCTTTGATTCTAACATTTGCAGGAAACCCCTGCCGCAACGGGATGCAAATGTTAGAATCGGACCACTAGAATCATAAAGTTGCTGGTGTCCCTTTGATCCCGAAGTTCGCATCAAAGGTTGTGGCAAGGGCATACGAACTTCGGAATCGGTACACTAGAGCGGGATGAGGAAAAGTGTGCAGCGGTTTTCCGCCCGCATCCCGCGT
>CAZOOO010000237.1:0-4426 GCA_964581435.1 uncultured Hyphomicrobiales bacterium
TTTCCGAAGGTCTCCTGCACGGTCACAATGTGCTCACCGATTCCGAGTTTGCCGCCAAGCTGTTGCTGGATGTACGGCGCGGCCGAGAGATGATCGGCATGGGCGTGGGTTTCGATGAGCCAATCGACCTGCAACCCGTGACGACGGATATAGGCGACGATCCGATCCGCCGATTCGTAGCTGATACGGCCCGCGGCGTAGTCGATGTCCATGACGGAATCGATCACCGCGCAGGACGGCGAGGACGGATCCTTGACCACATAGCTGATGGTGTTGGTCTCGGGGTCGAAGAACGGGTTAACCTCGGGCTTAATCGAGATATCAATCGGATAGTTCATTGTGAGATTCCCTGGGTCTCCGACCGCTCCCCGATCATCGTGCCGGTGAACGTCCCTGCCGGGTTTTCCCGCCCCCCGCAGACCAGCGCCATCAAATCCATGGCGGAGCCATATCGGAGAGCCATATTGCAGAACCATGGGTTTTGCCATGGTTACCGCCATTCATTTACATAATATTATATATATGAATATGTAAGAAGTCCGCCAAAGTCAAGGGAAAAAAGCAAGAGCTGCCTAAAATACAAAAATGTGCGGTTATATAACAATTTCCATAATTATAATATTATGTAATTGTGTGGGAGCCTGTAGGTAACTTCGAGATGGACCTTCCGATGAACGACACGACGCCTCGCCCTGTTCCTTTGTCCTTGCGGATGGGGGACTCCGCTCCCGACTTCGAAGCCCGATCTACGAAGGGCCCGATCCGGCTTTCGGACTACAGAGGACGATGGCTGGTGTTCTTCTCGCACCCGGCCGACTTTACGCCCGTATGCACGACCGAGTTCGTTGCCCTGGCCAAGGCGCAAAACCGCTTCGCCGCGCTGGACTGCGCCCTGCTGGGCCTTTCGGTCGACAGCCTTTATTCACACCTCGCCTGGATCCGGACGATCACGGAGCTGTTCGCGGTGGAGATTCCGTTTCCAGTGATCGAGGACCCGTCGATGATGGTCGGCCGCGCCTACGGCATGATCGACGAAGCCGCCGAGACCAGCGCGAGCGTGCGGGCTACCTATTTCATCGATCCCGAGGGCGTCATTCGCGCGATCACCCACTATCCGCTGACGATCGGCCGCTCGATCGACGAGATGGTGCGGATGGTGGCGGCACTGCAGGCAACCATGTCGGGCCAGAAACTGGCGCCGGCCAACTGGCAGCCCGGAGAACCGCTGCTGCTGCCTGCCGATGAAAAAACGCAGAAGGACACCAACTGGTTCTGCCGGAGCGCGGCATGAATGCAATATGGCGATCGCGCGAGCAAGCAGGTTTCGCAGCCGAGAAATTACGTAAGTTCGCCCAGCCTCAGCGCCTGATGATCCTTTCGCTGCTGCGGGAAGGCGAAAAGTCCGTGACGGAAATCGACGTGGCGACCGGGATCGGACAGCCCGCGCTCAGCCAGCAACTCGCGGAACTCCGTAAAGCGGAACTCGTCACGACGCGGCGCCGGGCCAAGCAGATCTATTACAGCCTGGCTCATGAGTCGGCGGCGCTTTGGGTTCGCAGCATCGAAACCATGTTCAACGCCGGTGACCCCGAGCGGGTCTCGCTGAACATGACGAGATCGGACCTCCGTCGAGAGGGCGAAAGCGCCGTGGGCGGAGCGGCGAATTTCGCGCGACTCCGTTGAGCGGCCCGCCACCGTGCCGAAAGACGTGCCGCGCTTGGCGCCGAGACGCGGTATCGCCGCTCCAGGGGCGTCATCCGCCCCGATCTTCATACGCGGGCGCCTGTCCGGCATCGGGCTTTCGAGCCTCGCTCGCCAGATGTTTCTTCAATCGCGCGAGTTCGTCTTGCGTCCAGCCCGGCGGATCAGTCAGCGTTACCCAGGCGTCCGTATAGTGTTCAGGCGCGAACACATGACCGAAGCCCATCGGAGCGTTGTTGGCAAAACCCATGTCGATCGCGACCTGAAGCATCGTTACGATTGGAAACCAGCGCAGGCTCGGCGAAACGTCGGGGCCGCGAGGATCCGCGAGCCAGGCCGGACGATGATAGGCGAGCTGGTAATCGAAGAAGGTGATCGGATCGCTGGCGTACTGAAGGTAAACGATTCGGAGCGGCCCCCACGGCGCGTCTTTCGGAAGCGCCGCTCCATCTTGATTCATGAATCGAACCAACTGGCCGCTACCGAACTTCGGCAGCCATGCCGGTGAGCCTTTATCGCGACGGTCCATGAATGAACGCCAAATCCGACTGCCGAACGGAGGGCCGGACCAGAGCGCCCCGTTGATGGGATCTGCGAGGATTTCAAAGAGCTCAACTGATCTCTCCGAGTTCAGCGCGCCCAGGCTCAATCCGTGCAGGTACAGTTTCGGCCGCCTGTCTTTCGGCAACGAGGTCCAATATCTGTAGATCTCAAGAAAGAGTGCGCGCGCGGCTTCCATTCCGAGATCAGGCTGGACCAGGAGCGATAGCGGACTGTTGAGATAAGAGTACTGCACGGCGACACTGGCGACGTCGCCATTGTGCAGGAATTCGACGCTATCGATCGCCGACGGATCGACCCAGCCGGTCCCGGTCGGGGTAATGAGAATCAGGTTGGATCGATCGAAGCCGCCTTGCCGTTGCAATTCCTTGAGCGCGAGTTCGGCACGCTTTTTCGCCGTGTCGGCGCCACGCAGACCGACATAAACGCGAAGAGGGGTCAGCGCAGGACGGCCGGTGAATGCACGGATGTCTTCGGCGCTTGGTCCCGACGCGATATAACGGCGACCGGTGCGGCCGAGTTCGTCCCATCTTACGAGCGAGCGAGCGCTTCCGGTTTTATCCGGATCGGCCGGTTTCGGCTGCTCGGGCTCGAACAGCCTGTCCCACTCCGCAAAAGACGAGTCCAGCACGTTAAGGGCGGTTCGCACGACTACGTTGCTGGTGATCGACCAAACCAGGAACACGGTGACGACCGCCGCAATGACATTCGCCGCCCGTCGCGGCACGACCCGGGATATCCGCGAGGCGAACGCGACTGTTACGGCCCATAGCAGCCGTGCGATGACGAGCAACAGAACGGCCGTGACCGCCGCGACGATGCACAATATCAAAGGCCATGTGCCTTCGCTCGGCTTCATCGCCATCACCGCACGTATCGAATTCTGCCAGTTTGCGGCTTGTGCGAGCGCCGCCGAACCAAGGAGAAGAGAGCCGACCAGCGCCAGCGTATTAAGCGGCAGCCGCACGCGGCAGCCAAGCCGGGGCAGTTCCAGATAAAGCCACAGCCAATGGGCAAAAGAGCCGACGGCGTACCCGATCACAAAAGCCCCGCCGGAAAGCGCTCCCTGAACCAATTCGTTCCGCGGTATCAGCGACGGCGTGAGCGACGCCGCGAAGAAAACGGCTCCCAGGAAAATTCGGCCGCTGTTCAATGCGGTTACCCGTTCTTTAAAACCTGCAGTCATGGTGGACATTGCCTGTCATGCATTTTGAAGACGCGTTCAACCGAACTCTCTACTACACCCTGCCGGCCGGAGTATCCATCGTCGCCGGCGTCATGGCCGGACCGGATGCGCGAACGGCTGTGTTCTGCGTCTCGTATCGGCGGGATCAGCGCGGAAGGGAGCCGCAAGGAGCCTCATCGCGCCTGCGATCTTCGACCATTCGCATCAGGCGGTGAACCGCATCCGCGACATTGCGATCCGCGGCCCGCATGATGCATCAAGCCGCCGCGATGAAGAGGCCGCCGTTCGTGCAGTCTGCTTGAGAGAGTCGTGGACGACTTGCTTGACAGCAATACGATATGTTCAATAAAATATATCGATGGTGACGCAAACATGTTCGAGCTTATGGCACTGTAAGTGCCGATGATGGAAATGCAGGATTGGAGTTGTCATGCGCGCCGTTCTGCTTGCGAGCTTTTCGAGCCTTAGAAGGCTGCGCTGCCATCGATAACATCGTCACTCGAACATCTTGAGACGGATGTGGAAATGAAAGATTCAGGGCTGCTTCATGTCACGCTTACGAAGATGTGCGAGCTTCACGCCATTGACATGCCACGCAACGGAGAGTTGGCGGAGCATTTTCGGCTGGCGTTTCCATCGGCGAGCTATGACGAGGAGGCTGGTGAATGGCGCATGGTTTGGAAGAAGGGAACCTATGCTGAATCCAACGCACGGCTGGAAGCCTTTTTTTCTGAGAGAGGCATAGCATTCTCCCGCATTGACAAGTGCTGATGATTCTCTGCTGCTGGTCCGCCATAACCGTGCCGTGTCGCATCGTACAGTAATCGTACAATGGCGGTGTCAGCGCAAATGTAGTTGCAGAAGTGATTCCAGAATTCACGGAGCACGGAGGCCGGGATGCATCACGCTAGTGGTCCGATTCTACATTTGCATCCCGTTGCGGCAGGGGTTTCCTGCAAATGTTAGAATCAAAGGACC
>CAZOOO010000238.1:0-4396 GCA_964581435.1 uncultured Hyphomicrobiales bacterium
TCGACGTCGCCGGCCGGCACGGCGCGACGCCGGACGTCGCCCGGACCACGATCCGAACCAACGCGACGGTGATCGCGGCGCTTGCGGTGGTGCGAGGCGAAGCCGACGCGATGCTGTGCGGCGTCGAAGGCAGCTATATGCGGCACCTGCGGCACATTCGAGAGATCATCGGATATCTGCCCGGCGCGAGCGACTTCGCCGCGCTGTCGCTGATGATTACCGCCAAGGGCGCCTATTTCATCGCGGATACGCAGGTGCGTCCGAACCCTTCGGCCGAGGAACTGGCCGACATCGCGGCCCAGGCTGCGGTGCATGTGCAGCGTTTCAACATCAAGCCGAAGATCGCGTTCGTGTCGCATTCCGATTTCGGCAGCTACGATACCGAGTCGGCGCGCAAGGCGCGTCGGGCGACCGGGTTGTTCGTCGCCCGTCATCCCGATATCGAGGCTGACGGTGAAATGCAGGGCGACACCGCCTTGTCTGAGTCCGCGCGACAACTGATCCTGCCGCATTCCCGGCTGACCGGCGTCGCCAACGTTCTGATCCTGCCCAACCTCGATGCGGCGAACGCGGCCTATCAGATGATCAAGGTGCTCGGCAACGGGCTGCTGGTCGGGCCTATCCTGATCGGTCCCGCGCGTCCCGCGCACATTCTGACTCCGTCAGTGACGGCGCGCGGCATACTCAACATGACGGCCATTGCGGTGGTCGAGGCGCAGGAGCGCGCGACCCGTATCTAACCTTGTGGCCGGCGCCATGCGGTGACGCGAACGTCGTTCGCCGCATCGAGTATTCTGGTCTCGCGAGGGCGTAATCCATGCGCTTCCAGCACCGCTTGCGGAGAATTTTTGGGAACGCCCGGGAAACAGCCTTCGCCTCCGGGCAGCCTTACGTGCGGAGCTTCCGATAGCCAGAACGTGTCATAGTGATCGAAGAACATTTCGAAAACCGAAGGTCCACCGATGATCGCGGCTGTTCCGTCGCGCACTCCGGCGTGGGCGCAGGCGTTCTCGAACGAGGCGCCGGCAGGATTCCATAGGGTCGCCCTTTCGTTTTCGGGATCACGATCGAGGGCGGCGACGCGGTGGGTGAGTATGATCCTTTTGCGAAGCGGAGAGTTGGGCTGATCCTCGAACGAATTGCGTCCGTGAACGACGACAGCCGCGCCATCGAGGCCCGACGTGAAGAACTCGAGGTCGCCCTTGAACTTCAGCGCCTTGGGCATCACGCGACTGGCGTCGGCAAGCATTCCGTCAGCCGACACGATGACGTAGCCTTCGACACGGAGCATTTTGTATCCGGATCGTCGCGGGCTATTCGGAGATCGTCTGGACCACGCTATCGATCGGACGCGTGCTTACGGTCGGCAGTTTGGTATCCTTCTTCAGTGCCTCGTCGTATTGCGCGAGCGTCTGGATCGGGGCCTTGGCCTTCATCTGCACGACCTTGTAGCCTCCGGCCTTGAGTCTGCGCAGAATTTCGGGAAGCGCCTCGGCCGTATGCCTCTGAAAGTCGTGCATCAGGATGATGCCCTTGCCGACCTTGTCCAGCTTCTTGAAGATGTTGTCGACCACCTGTTGGGCATTGCGCGACTTGAAGTCGAACGAGTCGACGTCGCAGGAGAAGATCGCGACATTGCGTTCGCCCAGATACGTCACCATTTCCGGCGGATGCTGAAGCGCCGGGAAACGGAAGAACGGCGCAGGTGCAGCGTCAAGCGCCCACTTGACTGCACTGAATCCTTTCTCGATTTCCTCCTTGCGCTGTTCCTCGGACAGCTTCTTGTTGTTGAGATTGGCATGGGACCAGGTGTGACCGCCGATCGTGTGTCCGGCGGCGGCGACATTCCGCAGAATCTCGGGATGATATGTCGCGTGTTTGCCGATCGAGAAGAAGATGCCGGTGGTGCACTGATCGGCAAGCGCTTTCAGCACGGCGGGCGTATTTACGGGCCATGGACCGTCGTCGAACGTCAACACCACTTCCTTGTCGCGCAGGAAGTCGAGCTGCTTGAAATGCTCGAATCCGAAGCCCGGACCGCCGGTCGTGTCGATCTGGACCACGCGCGCAACACCGAGCGCGTCGGGGCTTCCGTTACAGGCGACCTGCGGTCCGCTTGTCCGCGCGGGAACCGGAGCGGCATTCTGCGTTCCCCTGGGGGCCTGTGTCTGCGACCAGGCAACATTGGTCGCACACAACGAAACCGCACCAGCAAAGATCAGCCCCGCCGCCATGCGCATCTCGATCACCCCAGAGTTATCGCGGTCGAATCGTCCCGCATCCTAGCGCAGCCGGGGACGATCCTTCCACGGAAACGGCGTTTATCCCCAGTCGGACTGCTTCCCCTGATACCGCAGCGTGCGTGACCATGGCAACATCGCCGGGCGAAAGCGCGAGCGGTCGAACCGCCGCTTTATCGCAGCCGGACGATGAAGTCGGTGCCTTCGCCGGTTTCGCCGCCTGCAATACCCTGATCGGAGACGACGATGGAGTCTCCCGTTGAAAGGGCATCGGCGACTTTCGCCATGACCTCCTTCGGAAGGGAGATGCGGTCCAGCGCGTCGGTGGGGCTATCCGGAACAACGGTCGGTCTGGCCGTTGCATCGATCGCGGCCGTTTGCTGGCCGGACCGGCCCTTGCGAACGTGAACCCGGTCGGCGCGATGCGCCAGCGCCGGGAGCGACACCACCGACCAACGGAAATCTTTGTTGCCGTCCTTGACGGTTTCCGCGGTGAACACGTGCGTTCCTAGGGGCCGATCGCTCGCGGCGATCGTGACGGGAGCATCGAATATCGGCAAGAAGTTCTGCCGCACATAGATCTTGCTGTCCTTGCCGCTGACAAACACCGCGATCCGGCCGGTTCGTTTCAGTGCGGAGATTGCCATGAGCCCGGCGTTCTCGGCAGTCGCAGGAGGGGGTGGCGATTGATCCTCCGACATCGCCGGGGTTCCGGCGGGGGAAACCGCCGTATCGTCGCTAGGCTTGACCGCCGTTGCTGTAACGTCGGCGTCCCGCGGCGCGGTGCCTGTATCGGTCTTGACCGGCCCGGCGGCCGTCTCGGGCGTTGCGGTGACAGACTCACCGGTCGCAGGCAAATCGGGTGCGATCGATGAAACCTTGACTTGCGAAGTCGCGCCGCCGGCGTCGGCGGCTCTCACCTCGGCCGGCGCGGACTCGGGCTCCGGCCGACGGGTTGTCAGCAGAGGGTGCGAAAAATCGGCGGGCGTCACCTCGCCGTGCGTGATGATGACCCGAGCGCCGATCCTGGTCCAGCTCCACATCTTCACTGCAAAGTCCAAGGGCATTCGGATGCATCCGTGCGATGCAGGATAGCCTGGAAGCGCGCCCGCGTGCATCGCGATACCGGACCAGGTGATGCGTTGCATGAAGGGCATTGGCGCGTTGCTATAGATGTTCGAGTGATGCCATTTTTTCTTTTGAATGACGCTGAAAACACCCATTGGAGTCGAGTGGCCGCGCATTCCGGTCGACACCGGCGTTTCGGCGAAAAGGCCGTTGGCGTCGTAGACCTTCAGCGTTTGCCGGCGGATTGAAACAGCAATGATGACCGGGCCATTCGGCTTCCGGGTGACTTTCACCGTGGATTCCGGCTTTGGGAGCCGGTGATATTTGGCTCCATGCGGCGGCAACTTCGTGACAGGCCGCGGGGGGGAATCTTCGATATAAAAGTCGGGATAACCGTCCTGCCAGAACATCTGGCTGTGCGCGGGTGATCCGAGTCCGATCAGAATAGCGATCACCAGTCCGGTCCCGAAGCGCACCGGGCAGGGATATGCATCCGCGCGAACCGCGGAAAAATTGGCGAACAACGAATACCGCCGCATAGCGCGCACGAAAGACCAATACTTACTCACGCCTTCGTCCCTCGAATTATGGTTCAGATTTAGCGTCTTGTCGTCGCGTCCGCCCGGCTCTGCGTCGGTTCCCCGGCCGGCTTCCTCCAGGTCCCAAATAATGCAAAATCCTTCACACGAATCTAATTCCTCTGGTTCCCGGCTCGCCGGACGGTCTGGGATCTTTTTTCCGGAACTTGGAGGACCTACATAGGCCGGACTCAGCAAACGGAGCTATCTGATGACATTTCGATCTCAGATTCATGATGAGAAGCGCCGAACGGCTAGGACTTTTTTGGTCTTCGCCATCCTTACCATGGCGGCGCTCTCCGGAACTTACGCCCATGCCGCGGACGAGCCCGACCTGATTTTCCGTCGCTCGACGGTTTTCAAGCTTCTGACACCAAATGACAAGCTTGCGACTTATGGCGTCGATGATCCCGAGATCGAGGGCGTGGCGTGCCATTTCACGGTGCCCGAGAAGGGCGGCATCAAGGGTTGGCTGGGAGTGGCGGAGGAAGTCTCGGATATTTCGCTGTC
>CAZOOO010000239.1:0-4393 GCA_964581435.1 uncultured Hyphomicrobiales bacterium
TTGGCGGCCAGCGCCATGGTGGTATAGCCGGCGCCCTGCAAGTCGGGCGGCGGAATCACGGTGCTGAATCCGCCGTTCGCGTTCCCTGTCACAAAGGTGCTGTTGGAGGAGACGTCGCCCGCGGGGGTCGCGCCGCCCGGCGCGTCTACCCGACGCTGCACATCGACACCGCTGAACGCGCGATGGTCGAGATCAGCCGCCAATTGCCGCTGCTGGGCCCGTGCCCTCTGAGTAAATGCCCCCGTGCGCACCGCCCGCATTTCCAGCGGCACGAGATTGGTGAACACGCCCAGCATGCCGACCACCTCGGGCGCCAAGGGCCGCCGGTCGCCGACCGTTAGGTTCAAGGTGAAGTCGTCTGACGCGGCCCAGGTGCCGAGCACTTCCGCATAGGCGGCCATGAGCACGTTGGACGGGGTCAGTCCGCGGGCGGCGGCGCGCTCCTTCAGGCTGCGCCACTGCGGCACCTCGATGCGGGCATGGAGACGCGAGAAGCGGCCGTCCGCGAGCGCGCCGGGATCGATCGCCAAAGGCAATGCCGGTGGGGGCGGCAAGTTTGCCAGTCGCGCATCCCAGTAGGCCTCCGCCTGGTCGTGCGCCGGATCAGGCTGCGACACGGCCAGCACATAATCCCGGAAGGTCGCGGCGCCGGACGGAGCGGGCTTCGGCACGTCGCGTCCACGATAATCGTCGAACACCTCCTGCAAGAGACGGTTGTTGCTCTCGCCGTCCATAATGAGCGCATCGATGCTGAGATGCACCCGCCAGTCATCGTCACGCAGGCGAGTAACGCGGACGTCGAACAGGGGCCAGCGGTCAGCGGGCAGCACTTGGTGCGACATCGCCTCGCGAGTGGCGGTTGCCGCAGCGTCGCCGACCTCGCGCGGCGCGTCGGCATGATCGGCGCACGGGATGACGAAGGGCGGCACGACTTCGAGGATGCGCTGGGAGCCATCCGGCGCGATCACCGCGCGCAGCATCGGGTGCCGGTCGATCGCATTCTGCCAGGCCGCCGTGAAGCGGGGCAGATTCAGGTCGCGGACGACAAGCTCAGCGTAGACATGGCAGGCGAGATCGCCGAGCGCGACAAGTTGCTGGCGGCCGAACCAGTAGGCCTGTTGCACCGGCGTGAGCGGAAAGGGATCGAAGGCGCGGTCTTGATCGGCGCGTAACGGCGACAGGGCGACCGCATCCGGCGCCAGCGTGGCGAAATGCTCAGCCAGCGCCGCAAGCACGGGATATTGGAACACAGCCCGCAACGAAAGCGCGCGGCCCGTCGTCTCGCGCACGCGCGCCACCAGTTGGGCCGCGAGGAGCGAATGCCCCCCGAGGCGGAAGAAATCATCAGCCAGGCCAACACGCGGCAGACCGAGCAGGTCAGCCACGATCGCGCAGAGCGCGTGGTCCTCGGGCGTGCGCGGCGCCACATAGGGCGTCGAGCCTTGTGTCGGAGCGTGCGGTGGGGCCGCCATGCCGGCCAACGCGGCCTTGTCGATCTTTCCGTTCCGGGTCAACGGTAGGGCATCGACCGGTACGAAAGCCGCCGGCATCATGGCGTCGGACAGATGTCGCGCCAACACCGTGCGCAAGCTCCCGGAATCGATCCGCCTGTCCGGCCGCGCGACCAGATAGGCGACCAGCCGCAAGCCGCCGCCGGGCTCGGGTAGCGCCAGCACGGCCGCCTGCGCGACATCCGGATGGGCGGCCAGGACGGCCTCGACCTCGCCGGGCTCCACCCGCACCCCCCGAATCTTCACCTGATCGTCGATGCGGCCCTGATAGTCCAGCACGCCGTCGCGCCGGCAGATCACCCGGTCGCCGGTGCGGTACAGACGTTCGCCGGGAATGAACGGACTGGCGACGAAGCGGGATGCCGTCAGGCCGGGACGCCCCTGATAGCTGCGCGCCAACCCTATGCCGGCCAGATAAAGTTCGCCGGCGACGCCGGGCGCGCTGGGACACAGCCGATCGTCCAGTACATAGGCGCGGAATTTCGGATAGGGTCGCCCGATCGCCATGTCCGCCCCGTCCACCGTCGCTGCGATACAGCCGATGGTGGCTTCGGTCGGGCCGTATTCGTTGACGATGCGGATGCCGGGGCAGCGCGCTCTCAGGAGATCCGCTTGGCCTGGGATCAGGGCCTCGCCGCCGACGATCGCCACCCGGATCGGTGAGGTTCCTGGCGGAAGACCGGCCAGCATGGACAGATGGGACGGCGTCAGCTTGATGGCGTCGAGCCCGGCGTCCGGCGCGAAGACCGCCGCCAGCGCCATTTCCGGCGTCATGGCCGGCACGACGTTAACGACCCCGCCGCAGCAGAGCGGAGCCAGCAAGCTGGTCAGGGTGAGATCAAAGCCTGATGCCGTGAACAACGGCATGGTGACGACGGTCTCGCCGAGGATATCACGCGCCACATGGTCCACGTAATGGACGATACTGCGGTGGCTGATTCCCGCGCCCTTGGGACGGCCGGTGCTGCCTGACGTATAGATCAGATAGGCAAGATGGCGGCTGTCGAGCGGCGCGCATCGCTCGGCTTGAGTGAGCGGTTCGGGTGACAGCGTGGCGAGACGGCGGCGCGTGTCGGGATCGTCGAGACAGACGGCCCGTGACCGAAAAGCCGAGGGAAGACGGGTCGCCAGCATGGCCGAGGTGATGACCCGCGCCGGCTTCGCGTCCGAAAGTAGGAAGTCGAGCCGTTCGTCGGGCAGGTCTATATCAAGCGGCAGATAGGTGCCGCCGGCTTGAAGCACGGCCACCACCGCCTCGACCTGTTCGATCGAACGGTCGAACAGGACGGCCACCGGATCGTCCGGGCCAACGCCTTCGGCAATCAACAGGCGCGCAAGACGATGAGCCGAATCTCCCAACTGCGCGTAGCTCAAGACATGGTCGCCGCAGCGGACGGCGGGCGCCTCACGTCGCGCCACGACTTGGTGCGCAATCAACGCGCCGAGCAATGCGTCCGGCGCGGGAGCTTCGCGGGCGATGCCCCCGTTTGTCAGCCTCCGTCGTTCCTCGTCGGAAAGAATGTCGAGCCGGGACAGCCGGACGCGGGCGTCGCGACCAATCTGATCGAGCAATCGGCCGAGCCGCGCAACCAGATCTTCCGACGTCGAACGATCGAACAGATCGGCGCTGTATTCCAATTGGCCGGTCAAGGCATCGCCGTGATCCAGGATCTCGAAGGACAGGCTGAACTTCGATTGCCGGGCGGCGAGGATTGTCTCGGGCGTGGCGGTGATGCCCGGCATGTCGAGAGTGGCGGCCGGGCCAGCCTCAAGGCTCAGCATGGTCTGGAACAGCGGCTGGCGGCCCACGACGCGCGGTGGGTCGAGCGTCTCGACGATCCGCTCAAGCGGCAGCGCGTCGTGGGCATAGGCGTCGATGCAGGTCGCTCGCACCCGGGCGAGCAAGGTCACGAAGTCCGGATCACCGCTCAGGTCGTTGCGCAGGACGAGCGTATCGACGAAAAAACCGACCAGCGCGTCAAGGCCACTATCCTTGCGCCCTCCTGACGCCGTGCCGATCACAATGTCATCGCCCGCACCGAGACGATGCAGCAATGCAGACAGCGCCGCGTCCAGCACCATGAACAGGGTCGCGTTCTGTTCGCGGGCGAGCTGACGAAGTCGCTGAGCAGTGTCCGGCGCGATCGTGATGGCGACCGCTCCGCTCGCATGGCTCGACTGCGCCGGCCGCTTGCGATCCACCGGCAGGGCGATCTCATCGGGCAGCGCGGCGAGTTTTGCGCGCCAATAGGCCAGTTGCTCCGCTTCGGTCGCCTCATCCAACCGCGCCCGCTGCCACAGCGCGAAGTCGATGTAGCTCACGCTGAGCGGCGTGAACGCCGGCGCGCACCCAGCTAGCCGCGCCGCGTAGGCCTGCGCCAGATCGGACAGGAGCGGCGCTATCGACGCGCCGTCCGCCACCGCGTGATGCAGCACGAGCAGCAACAGGTGGTCCTGCGACGTCAGTTCGATCAGCGTCGTGCGGATCGGATCGTCTGACGCAAGGTTGAAACCACGCGCAACTTCCGCCTCGATCACCGATCCGCTATCGGCCTCGACGCTGACGACGAGCCGAAAGGGCGGTCGCGCCTCCCCGGCGGCAAGGATGCGTTGGGTCGGCTCCTCAGTTCCGTGAACGATCCGGGTGCGGAGCACCTCATGGCGCGCAACCACGTCTCCTATCGCCGCCCGCAAGGCCGCGATGTCCAGCGGACCTCCCAGGCGCCAGAGGATCGGAACGTTGTAAGCTCCTTCGCCCTCGAGCTGGTTGAGCAGCCAAGCGCGCCGCTGGGCAAAGGAGAGCGGCAATTCGGCCGGGCGCTGCTGAACGGCCAACGGATTGTTCGCCTTCGCTGCCTTTGCGATGGCATTGGCGAGATCCT
>CAZOOO010000240.1:0-4366 GCA_964581435.1 uncultured Hyphomicrobiales bacterium
CCGAACTGATCCAGGGCTATGTGGTGGCGATGAACCTCGAAACCACCGAGGAAGAACTGATGCACACCATCTTCCCGCATCCGACGCTGTCGGAAATGATGAAGGAAGCGGTCCTCGACGCCTACGGACGCGCGCTGAATATGTAAGAGGCGAATGCGTCGCCGTTAGCCGGCCGGCGCGGATGTCTGATCGCCGGGTGATGGTTGTCTGGCGGCAACTTTTGTTGCCGGCGCGCAACACCGGATCGGCGATTTAACCGTGTCAACAGGTGGCCCTTGCAGACGCCGCTATTTAGCCACACCCCTTCGTGAAGAATTTATCCGTCGGCTAAAGGCTGGCGCTTTCCCGGGACGTCCCGGAAGCGTCTCCGGAAAAAGGCCGCATGGAGGAAGCGGTTCGCGATGGATGTCGAGGCGGACATCAAGGGCAGGTTGTCGAGCCGTCACGTCACGGAAGGCCGGTCGCGCACGCACGGCCGCTCGGGTTCATATATCGCGCGATGGATCGATTTGCGTGACGCTGCCTGGCTCGCGACCGTTGCGGGCGGCGTTCGGATCGTAACTGTGGTCGGCCGGCCTTCTGACGTAAAGTTGATTTGTGCCCGGCACCCTGACTGCAAGACCGAATGGCGGATCGGCGCGACCAATCCTACATCCGACGAGCGCGCAAAATTCGCTCGGCAGTTCGGGCAAACGTTTGGCGAGATCCTGACCTGTACGGGCGGGATGTACGAGAAGTTGCGTTATGCGGTTGGTTAGGAGCACGGCTGTTCTTGCGTTGGCATGGAGCGTGGTGTGCGTGAGCGCGCCGGCCTTTGCCTTTGATGGAACCGTGGTCGAACCGCAGGAGGCTGCCGCGGCGCTTCCCGTGGCGTCCGCTCCCCTCGCAGGTGGTGAGACGCTGAAGAAGGCGGCGACGCCGGGCGCGTCGCTGACGGCCTTGCAGTACGCGGCCGATGGCGGTCACCCGATTGCCCAGTGGCGGCTGGGGCGTATGTATGCCGACGGCGACGGCGTCACCCAGGACGATCTGCGCGCTTTCCAATACTTCAGCCGCATTGCCAATGCACATGCCGAGGACAGCCCTTCGGCGCCGCAGGCCGCCGTTGTGGCCAATGCTTTTGTTGCGCTCGGACGCTATTATTTGCACGGGATTCCCAACTCGACCATCAAACGCGATGCCGAGCGCGCCCGCGAGATGTTCTCCTACGCGGCTTCCTACTTCGGCAATGCCGATGCGCAATACGATCTGGCGAGGCTTTACCTGAAAGGGTTGGGCGCTCCCCATGACGTCAAGTACGGCGCTCGCTGGCTCGGTCTCGCGGCGCAGAAAGGCCAGCATGAGGCCCAGGCGATGCTGGGCAAACTGCTGTTCAATGGTGACCTGCTGCCCCGGCAGCCAGCGCGCGGCCTGATGTGGCTGACGCTCGCGCGGGATGCCGCTGCACCGGACGAAACCTGGATCACCGAGAGCTATAACAAGGCAATAGCGAAGGCCTCGGAGGACGATCGCGCCATGGCGCTGCAAATGCTGGAGCACTGGGTGCAGGGGCGGCGGGACTAGAGTCCATGGTGCGCGAAAATGAGCATGGATAAGGCGGATCGGCGCCGGTTTTGCTCGGAGCAGGAAGCCGAGGCGGCCGGATGCAGGGCGCTGAAGCGTTAAAGTTCAGCTCTGAGCGCATTAACCACAATACGACCCAATTTCTTAACGAATTAAGATATGCCGGCGGCGAGTTGGCGTTGCCGCGTCAAGTATTGTGGTGCTTTTGTGATCAAGCTCAAGATTGCCCTCAAATGGGCTGCATACGCTTCTCTTTGTATTTTCGTCTATGCTTTAGCCACGGAAATCCCCGCCCTCTCTTACGCGGTCGGGGTCATTCTAGGCGGTCTAATTATTAGAGAACTGGTGAAAGACGCCGTTGGAAAAGTTCTTTTGGAAGAACGACGCCAATTGCAAGAGCGGGGCTTTGCGACCGTCGAGCGGATTGAGGACATAGATCGCAAGGTTTCTGCAATCTGGGATCGCATACGAGCGATCAGCGGCAACTAGCCGTTGTAACGAGAAACCAGGTAACAGAAAACCTGGCCGGAACGGGTTCTCAGCGAAACGCGACCGTGATCCTGCCGGACAGGATCATCCCGATGATAGAGCGGGATGAGGAAAAGTGTGCAGCGGTTTTCCGCCCGCATCCCGCGTCTCAAAATATTGGAATCGATCACGTTCATGATCCTGGATCAATTCGATCCAGGATCATCGTGATCTAGTGCCGGCGACAATCGGAATGCCGCCGATAACCCAAATTGCGTCTTCACGAGGTTGGTGACCGCCGGGCCACCCAGCCGCTTACTGTTCAAGCACAACGCCGCGCGGCGGAATATGTTCGCCGGCGGCGTTGGCTTATACGCACTTACGCACTGGGCCCTGAAATACCCCAGCGATAATGAGTCGATCGAACCCGGTCGAAGGTTCAGCCGACTTTCGGCTACCTCGTGTCAAGATTTTTCACGAAGGCTCAACCCTCGGGCCAAGCTCGAGGACATGCTTCACGCGAACGCGCTGTAGTTCGCGCCATGCGGCTATCCTGCACTCTTAGCTCAATCGCTCGGGAGATCACGCTGTTCGGCTTCCAGATCACGGAATACCGTGCTGTCATTCACTTCCTGACGACGACCTCCAGATACTCGCCCGGCACGACCATCGTGCCGTCCCCGGCGCGGTTGAACCGGGCGATAAGGTCTTCGAGATCGGCTGTAAGCGCACCTTGTTTTGCGTCATCAAGCGCAGCGAAGGCTTTTACCATCGGCCCGTAATAGGCCTTGAACATATCGATGAAATGAGTGGTGGAACGATAGCGGAATATGAAGTTGCGCTGCACGGCGGAGATCGAAGCGACGTGATCGCCGAACAGATAATGCAGATGATCACGTGTGCCCCAGAGCAGCGGTGATTTCGCGCCTGCCGATGGCGGGACGTAGCGGCCGATCGTCTTGAATGTTTCTCCGATGAACCCCTGCGGAGTCCAGTTGGCGAGGCCCATCTTGCCGCCTGACCGGCAAACGCGCACCATTTCCGACGCGGCCTTTTCCTGATCCGGAGTAAACATCACACCAAAGGTCGAAGTGACGACATCGAAACTGGCGTTGTCGAACGGCAGTTTCTCGGCATCCGCCTCCTGGAACGCCATGGCGAGACCATTGGCATCCGCCCTCGCTCGCGCGCGTTCAAGCAAGGCGGGCACATAGTCCGTCGCGGTCACCTCGCACCAGCGTCGTGCCGCGGCGAGCGATGCATTTCCGTTGCCCGCCGCGACATCAAGCACCCGTTGGCCCGCGCGCAGGTCAAGCGCTTCGCACAATTGCTCACCGACAACCTGCAAAGTCGAACCGATGAGGGCATAGTCACCCGACGACCAGGCGCCATGCTGACGCGCTTTGATCGCAGTGAGATCGGCGTGGTGTGACGATGGCTGAGCGATGGACATGACACGATTCCTCCTGTCGTAAAAACTGCCGCCATCGGGATGGCCCTTACGGAACCTCCTTCTCGAATTGGCGAAAGTTTCATCTCGACCGCGCCGGTCCGCAACTTTAATATTTGAAGCGACGCCGGTCGGTCTGGAGCCCCGCAGGGGAACGACATGACTACGAAGAGCGACTACGGCCAGTTCTGTCCGGTCGCGCTTGCCGCCACGATACTAGCGGGGCGGTGGACGCCGCTCGTGATCCGCGAGCTTCTATGCGGCAGTGTGCGCTTCAACGATCTCCAGCGCGGGGTGCCGCGTATGTCGTCAGCGCTACTGTCGCAGCGTCTCAAAGAGTTGCAGTTCGCCGGGATCGTCGAACGCCAGCGCGGCGCCGGCGGGTTCGAATATCATCTGACACCTGCCGGGCGAGCGCTGTTTCCGGTAATCAAGGAGATGGGCCTGTGGTCACAACGGTGGCTGCGTCACGATCTGGTCGACACCGCGAATCTCGATGCGGACCTGCTGATGTGGGACGTCCGTCGCAACGTCACGCGCCATACTCCGGAAACCACCGGACGATACGTCGCCGAGTTCCGATTGTCGGGTGTACCTATCAGCCAGCGGCGCTACTGGCTGATATTCGACGGCAATACCGTCGATCTTTGCTATCGCGATCCAGGCTTCGATACCGATCTTTACGTAGAAGCCAACCTGCGTGTGCTGACCCAGATTTGGCTCGGCCACATTCCTCTCGGTGAAGCCATTCGTGATGGCAGGATTCGCCTCAACGGGACGCGGGCTGATATCAAGGCTTTCAGATCGTGGTTCGCTCTCAGCGTGTTCGCCTAGTGGAGTGGATTTGACATTCGCTACCCAGTTTGCATCGAACGCGAGAAGCGA
>CAZOOO010000241.1:0-4342 GCA_964581435.1 uncultured Hyphomicrobiales bacterium
GACGCGGGATGCGGGCGGAAAACCGCTGCACACTTTTCCTCATCCCGCTCTAGGCTATCGTCGGCGGACAATGCTCAGTCTGATACCAGCATCGGGTATCGGCTGTAGCTATAACATTCATTCTAAAAATACTTTCCGAGTGCGGTCAATTAACTACGCATATATACATCAAGCTTGTGCTGTCGGCGGCGTCCGTTGCCAGTTCCTAGTTCAACCCTTTTTGAGGGCCCATGAAAGGCATCATTCTCGCCGGCGGGACCGGCTCCCGTCTTTTTCCGGTTACAACCGTCGTTTCCAAGCAACTGCTTCCGGTGTTCGACAAGCCGATGATTTACTATCCGCTTTCGGTGCTGATGTTCGCTGGAATCCGCGAAATTCTACTAATTACTACGCCTCAAGATCAGATGCTGTTTCAACGTTTGCTCGGTGATGGCACCGATCTCGGATTGAAGTTTTCATATGCCGTTCAGGATCATCCCCGAGGACTAGCTGACGCTTTCATCGTTGGGCGTGATTTTATCGGGTCGGATGCCGTCGCTTTGGTGTTGGGCGATAACATATTCTACGGGCACGGCTTGCCCGAACTTCTTACCAAGGCATCGGCCCGCAGGGCGGGGGCCACCATATTCGGCAATGTCGTCAACAACCCCGATCAGTACGGCGTGGTCGAACTTGACGCTTCTGGCCGCGCTCTCTCGATCGAGGAAAAACCGTCGAGACCGAAATCCAACGTCGCGGTGACCGGACTTTATTTTTATGACAACGACGTCGTCGACATCGCTAGCAGGATCGTGCCTTCCGCTCGCGGTGAAATCGAGATTACGGACGTTAATTCAGCCTATATGGAACGCGGCGAGCTCTTCGTCGAGGTTTTGGGCCGCGGCTTCGCCTGGCTCGATACCGGGACGCATTCCTCGCTGGTTGAAGCAAGCCATTTCGTTCAAATTCTGGAGCAGCGTCAAGGCCTGCGAATCGCCTGTCCCGAAGAGATCGCGCTCCGTCAGGGCTATATTTCTCTGGAGCAATTCGGGCGCGCGGCCAGTAAATGCGCGAAGAGCAGCTACGGCGAATATTTAATGTCCGTTTATCGTAATTTTGAGGCGGACCAATTCTAGCAGGATCACGCTATGCGTTTCAAAGGAGCGACGATTTTCGTGACCGGCGGTGCCGGCTTCATCGGCTCAGCGGTGTGCCGGCATCTTCTCGCCGGCACGCAAGCAAACGTCGTCAATCTCGACAAGCTGACCTACGCGGCGAATCTTGACAATATTCCGAATGGCGTCAGCAACTCGCGTTACAAGTTCGAGCGCGCCGACATTTGCAACGCGCCGTTGCTGCGACAACTTTTTTCAAAATTCCAACCTGACGCAGTGATGAACCTGGCCGCGGAAAGCCATGTCGATCGATCGATCGACGGTCCGGGCGAGTTCATACAGACCAACGTCGTCGGCACATTTTCTTTGCTGCAGGAGGCGCTGCGTTATTATCGCGGACTGACGGGTGCCCAGCGCGAAGGGTTTCGCTTTCTGCACGTCTCCACGGATGAAGTTTTCGGTTCGCTCGGAGAAAACGGCTACTTTTCAGAGGCTTCACCCTATGCCCCGAACTCGCCTTACTCGGCGAGCAAGGCGTCGTCGGACCACTTGGTTCGGGCCTGGCATGAGACTTATGGGTTGCCGACGCTTATTACCAATTGTTCGAATAATTACGGTCCTTACCATTTCCCCGAAAAACTGATTCCTCATACGATCATTAAAGGCCTGGCAGGCGAGAAACTGCCTGTTTATGGCGACGGGCGAAACATCCGTGACTGGCTTTTTGTTGAAGACCACGCAAAGGCTCTTACGCTAGTGCTCGAGCGTGGCGGGGTCGGACAGACTTACAATATCGGTGGGCGCAATGAACGAACAAATTTGCAGGTCGTGAAGGCCATTTGCAATTTATTGGACGAGCTTTCACCACATCCGTCTGGCTCTCGGCACGATTCGATTTCATTTGTTGCCGATCGACCTGGGCATGATCGGCGCTATGCCATCGATGCCTCCAAGATAGAGCGCGAACTCGGCTGGAAAGCCGAGAAAAATTTCGAAAGCGGAATTGAAAGTACGGTTCGCTGGTACATCGACCAGGAGCATTGGTGGAAAGCCATTCTTGCACGAGGTTACGCTTCAACCCGCGTCGGACTTGGGCAATAATTGCGATACTGAATTTGCTTTTGCGTTGCCGTTCGTCATGGATTATCTTGAGAGCTTGGCGCGCTGCAAGGCGAAAATATTTCACAGTATTCGCTGAGCGTCTTGATCGACAAGTTCGCATTTTGCGAGCAGATCTCGGATATTTTTTGCAGAAGTGTCCTGAACAGCGACGGATTCGCAGGATCCGCCCCGGGTCGATCCCCTCCAGCCTGACGGTAAGCCGTTGAAGTACGCCATTTCCGGGTGCTGCTAACCGTACAGCGATAGAGTTCTATAGTCGCCGAGAGCAGGGTCCGCGTCGGATGCTTGAGATTTAATACTCGTATGTGCCCTAGATTAGCTTGATTTTTTCGTAATAATAGTTCGGAATGGTAAAATCGTTGGCATGATGAATTTAGTGTGACAAAACTGCTCAGTTCTTGCGTTTGCGGTCTACCTGAATGAGTTCGCATTGAGCCTTAAGATGCAACCGCACTACTCGGTGCTCAATACTCGAATATGGAGTCCGGGCGGGTGCTTGACGTGACGCTTTTCGGGTTGAAATAATCACGAAAGGCGTAACCAGGATCAGAATAAACGAGCTTTGTAGATGAGGCATGGAGAAGCATTTTGACTGCGCAAAAGCCCAGCACATTCACTCCGCGCGTTGAACTGGAATCGATGGATCTTGATGAACTCTGGTTACTGCATGAAGAGATAAGCTGCATACTTGCAGACCGGATTCGGGCGGAAAAGCTTGAGCTGGAAAAGCGTTTGGCCCTACTTCATCGAGGTATTGCCTCACCGGAGGAGCAGATCGACGCCGGTTCCATGCCGGTCGCGAAAAGACGACGAAAATATCCACGTGTACTTCCCAAATACCGTAACCCCCAAAGCCCTTCTGAGACATGGTCTGGTCGCGGTAAGTTACCCCGCTGGCTAGCGGCTGCGATCAAAACCGGGCGAGGGCTTGAGGAGTTTCGGATCGTCGACGTCAGTATCCCTCAGGAGAGACAGAGAGCGTAGGATTATCGCGCGCGAGCTTGCCAAGTGACCCCCGCAGGCGACTCGGAAATCAAATCTATATATCTCGAGCCTTTCTCGCGATTTAAAGCGTAACGCCCCTGTAACCAATTAAAAGTAGCGCGCTTCTTATAATATTTTAGGACATCGGCTCATTGAACCGCAACCAGATGCGGGTTGAGGCGAGTTCAACGGTAGCGAGGAAGTTGTCGTCCCATTGGTCGTAGCGTGTTGCGACCGCTCGAGAATGCTTGAGTTTGTTGAAGAACCGTTCGACCAGATGGCGGTTGCGATAGAGTCGCCTGTTGAATCGCAAGGCGACGACGCGATTTGGCATCGACTTTACATTGGCTGTCGCGCCGCGCTCGGCCAGGTCTGGCGCAGTGCGTTGGAGTCGTAAGCCTGATCCGCCAGCAGCACGTCGCCGCGTTCGACGGTGTCGATCATGTCCTGCGCGCTGCGCCTACCATGCGCCTGGCCTTCGGTGATCTTGAGCCGGATAGGCGGACCGCAGGCATCCACCAGCGCGTGAATTTTGATTGTCAGCCCGCCGCGCGAGCGACCCATGCAAACGGGATCGCGTCTGTTTTTTTGACCGCTGGCCGCATGCTGATGCACGCGGGTCGACGAGGAGTCGATCATTTGGATGTCGTCAATGACGTTGCCCCCTTGGCTTAATCCAGTTTGAAGTAGGCGCTGGCCGCTGCGCTCAATGGCCAGTTCCAAGGCAGCCCCCGTCGTTCACCCCGCCCAGATGGGCAGAACCAACCGTCGGAGTCTACGTCACCCTGGATAAGAAGTATGCCTCCGGCGGGCGGAATCGGGACGCTAGAGCGGGTTCGGCTTAATCCGGCTCATAACCAGCAGCGGCGAAGAAGTTGGCGCACTCCTGCGGCGTGAAGGTCGGCAACAATGCGCCGATGCGGCTCCACAGGCCGTCGACCGTTCGCTCCGCCGCCTTTCGCAGGAGCGCCTTGAGCTTGGAGAAGGCGTTCTCGATCGGATTGAAGTCGGGGCTGTAGGGCGGCAGGTACAGGAGCCTGGCTCCTGTCGCTTCGATCGCCTCGCGCACGCCGGCGCCTTTGTGGCTGCCGAGGTTGTCCATGATGACGATGTCGCCGTGCCGCAGGGTCGGGACCAGAACC
>CAZOOO010000242.1:0-4318 GCA_964581435.1 uncultured Hyphomicrobiales bacterium
ACGAGGCGATGAAGCGGGCTTCATCACAGGAGCTGAAGGGCATCCTCGGCACCACGGACCAGCCCAACGTCTCGAGCGACTTCAACCACGATTCGCACTCCTCGACGCTTCACATCGACCAGACCAAAGTGCAGAATGGCACGCTGGTGCGCGTGTTGTCGTGGTATGATAACGAGTGGGGCTTCTCCAACCGCATGACCGACACCGCCGTCGCAATGGCGAAGCTGATCTGAGACCACGCGTCCGGACGCATCGCGGCGCAAGCGCCGCGATGCGGAGCCGGCGCCGTTCAACACCGCAACTTTTCCTGCGTGGCGGTCCCGGTTTGTGGCGCACGTTCACGCGGCACCGTGTTCGGGGCATCCAGACTTCGGGACATCCAGACCATGACAAAATCCTTCCGCACCCTCGATGACGTTGACGTTAGAGGAAAGCGCGTCCTGCTGCGCGTCGACCTCAACGTCCCCATGGAGCAGGGGCGCGTTACCGACGCCACGCGGCTGGAGCGCGTGGCGCCGACGATTGCGGAAATCTCGGACAAGGGCGGCAAGGCGATCCTGCTGGCGCATTTCGGCCGGCCCAATGGTCCCGATCCCCAGAACTCGCTGCGGCCGGTCGCGGCGGAACTTGCCAAAGTGCTCGGCAAACCGGTCGCGTTCGCCGACGACTGCGTCGGCGAGCCGGCGCAACAGGCGATCGCCGCGATGAAGGATGGCGACATCCTGTGCCTGGAAAACACCCGCTTCCACAAGGAAGAGGAAAAGAACGATCCGGCCTTCGTCGCCGAACTCGCCAGGCTCGGCGATATCTGGGTCAACGACGCCTTCTCGGCCGCGCATCGCGCCCACGCCTCGACCGAAGGTCTCGGCCACAAGCTGCCGGGTTATGCCGGACGCACCATGCAGGCCGAGCTTGAAGCGCTCAACAAGGCGCTCGAAGCACCGACCAAACCCGTCATCGCCGTGATCGGCGGCGCGAAAGTCTCGACCAAGATCGACCTCCTGGAAAACCTCGTCAGCAAGGTCGATGCGCTGGTGATCGGCGGCGGCATGGCCAACACCTTCCTGCACGCGCAGGGCATCAACATCGGCAAATCGCTGGCGGAAAAAGATCTCGCGGCGACCGCGCTGCGCATCATGGAAAAGGCCGAAGCCGCCAACTGCGCCATCATCCTCCCGGTGGATGCGACCGTCGCCTTCCATTTCGCCGCCAACACGCCGTCCCAAGCCTACGGGCTCGATGCGATCCCGGCCGACGGCATGATTCTCGACGTCGGACCGCAGTCTGTGGAGCGCGTCCGTTCGGCCATCGACGACGCTGCGACGCTGGTTTGGAACGGCCCGCTCGGCGCGTTCGAGCTGACGCCCTTCGATCGCGGCACCGTCGTGGCGGCAAAACACGCGGCGGCGCGCACCAAGGCCGGAAAGCTGGTGTCGGTCGCCGGTGGCGGCGATACGGTCGCGGCGCTGAACCAGGCGGGCGTAGCCGGCGACTTCACCTATGTCTCAACGGCCGGCGGCGCCTTCCTGGAGTGGATGGAAGGCAAGCCGCTGCCCGGCGTTGAGGTGCTGAGGGCAAAATGACGCTGCTCCTCGCGACAAAATGAGTTGCGGTGTCGGGAAGCTGCAACTCTCATACCTGCGTGATCCTCGAATCCCGACATTCCTGACTGGAGGTCGGAACGAGAGAGTATGCAGGAGGAGGTAGCCGCTCATGAATCTCGCTGACCTCAATAAAGTGGCGCAGGCCATGGTCGCGCCGGGCAAGGGTATTCTCGCCGCCGACGAATCCTCTCCCACCATCACCAAACGGTTCAACGCCATCGGCGTGACGTCCACCGAGGAAAGCCGGCGCGACTATCGCGAGATGATGTTCCGCGCCACCGACGCCCTGACGAAATACATCTCCGGCGTCATCCTCTATGACGAGACGATCTGGCAGAACGCCGGGGACGGCACGCCGCTGATCAAGCTGATCGAGCAGGCCGGCGCCATTCCCGGCATCAAGGTCGACGAAGGCACGCAACCCCTGCCCGCATGCCCCGGCGAAGTCGTGACCGTCGGACTGGACCGGCTCGCGGAGCGCCTTAAAAAATACTACGCCCAGGGCGCGCGTTTCGCGAAATGGCGCGCGGTGATCGACATCAGCGCTGCGGGCGGCATCCCGAGCATGACGGCGATCGGCGTCAACGCCCATGCCCTGGGGCGCTATGCCGCGCTGTGCCAGGCTGCCCAGATCGTACCGATCGTCGAGCCGGAAGTGTTGATGGACGGCGATCACGACATCGATCGCTGCTTCGAGGTCACGACGCGCGTGCTCAACGTGACGTTTCAGGAATTGCGCAAGCAGCGCGTCGCGCTGGAAGGCATGATCCTGAAGCCCAACATGGCGATCGCGGGCAAGAAATGCGCGAAGAAGGCGTCGGTTGAAGAGGTCGCGGAAAAGACCGTGCGGATGCTGAAAGCCTGCGTGCCGGCCGCCGTCCCCGGCATCGCGTTCCTGTCCGGGGGACAGTCCGACGAGGAGGCCACCGCCCATCTCGACGCCATGAACCGGATGGGCAACCTGCCGTGGAGACTCACCTTCTCCTACGGCCGCGCGCTACAAGCGGCGCCGCAGAAGGCGTGGTCGGGCAAGCCCGAAAATGTCGCCGCCGGGCAACGGGCTCTGATCCACCGGGCGCGGATGAATTCGCTCGCCACCAAGGGAGAATGGAGAGCCGAACTCGAGGAGAAGGCCGCGTGAGGGATTGTCGCCCGAACGCCTGCCAAAGCCACTCCAACTTGCGCCCGCCGCCGGCGCATAATGTCGACGAAAATGTCCTGGCATTAAGCCTCACACTTTCATCCGTTCGGCTACCTGAGGCTTTCCGATGCTCGCGAAATCAGTCCCTCTCCGTCCCGCGCCGCGTCTCTATCTGGCGACGCCGGTGGTCGACGATCCCGCGCGGATCATGACGCCGCTGGCCGATGCGCTGGCGGCCGCGGATGTCGCCGCGGTGCTGGTTCGGCTTTCGCCGTCCGATCCGCGCACGATGATATCGCGCATCAAGGCGCTGGCGCCTGTGATCCAGAACAGCGACGCCGCGCTTTTGCTCGACAGTCACGCCGATCTGGTCGCGCGGTCCGGCGCCGACGGCGCGCATCTCACCGGCATCGAGGCGTTGCAGGAGACGCTGCCCACGCTGAAACCCGACCGCATCGCCGGCGCCGGCGGCCTGCCGACACGCCATGACTCCATGGTCGCGGGCGAGGCCGGCGCCGACTACGTGCTGTTCGGCGAGCCGGATAAGACCGGCGACCGGCCGTCCGCGGAAGCGATCGCCGACCGGCTGGCATGGTGGGCCGAACTGTTCGAGCCGCCCTGTGTCGCCCATGCCGCGACCCTCGGTGAGGTGCAGCTTTTCGCGGCCTCGGGCGCGGATTTCGTGCTGGTCGACGACATCGTCTGGAACGATCCGCGCGGCGCGGCAATGGCGCTCGCGGATATCGCAACCGCAATCGCGCAAGGTCACGGATCGCAAGGAAGCGCGCAACGCGCGGACGCTCCTCATGGCGTCAGGGGCGCCGGATGAATTTCCGGCGTCCTGTTGCCATCATCGCCGGCGTTCTCATGCTCGGGGAAAGCGCGGCGGCGCAGCTCCAGCCGTCGCCGGCGGCCGATCCGCCGTCCGCCGGCAAGAGCGTCAAGACGAAGCCCATCAAGCCGGCACCGCCGATGCCGCCCGCCAGGCCCGAGCCGGACACCAAGACGAACGCGCAAACCCCTGACGGCCCGAATGCGGATCCGGTCTACGGCGCCTATCAGCGCGGCCTCTACAAGACCGCGTTCGATCTCGCGTTGAAACGGGCACAGGAGGACAAGGATCCGGCCGCCATGACGATGCTCGGCGAGCTTTATGCCAATGGGCTCGGGATCAAGCGCGACTACGGCAAGGCGATCGAATGGCACCAGCGTGCAGCCGATCTGGGTGATCGCGAAGCCATGTTCGCGCTCGCCATGCTGCGCATCAGCGGACGCGGCGGACCGCCCGACAGGGCAGGCGCCGTGAAATGGCTGGCCTCGTCCGCCAAGCTCGGCCAGCCCAAGGCCGCCTACAACCTGGCGCTTCTCTACATGGACGGGCAAACGCTGCCGCAGGATTTCAAACGCGCCGCCGAACTGTTGCGATTCGCGGCCGACGCCGGCAGCCCGGAGGCGCAATATGCGCTGGCGACCTTCTACAAGGAGGGTACCGGCGTGGAGAAAAATCTATACAAATCGGTGCGGCTGTTGCAGGCGGCCTCGCTCGCCGGCAACGTCGATGCCGAAGTCGAGT
>CAZOOO010000243.1:0-4240 GCA_964581435.1 uncultured Hyphomicrobiales bacterium
CTCGCGTTCGCTGCAAACTGGGTAGCGAATGTCAAATCCACTCCACTAGCGTGGTGGTTCGGGAGTTCGCTTCATTTTTCCCTGCAATTTCTTCAAGCGAACTTCCGAGCCCAAGCCGCACTGGATTCATGGAGTTGCCGGTGTCCCGAATCCGAAGTTCGCTAACGAGGGTTGTAACATGAGACGAACTCCGGATTCGGGACACTAGCGTCAATGCCGGGAATGGCCGTCAAGCCCCGAAAGCCGCCGCTGCAATTTTTCCTCAGGCTACGACGTGCGCTTGGCGGGCGGGCCGGTTGGGGCGGGCTCGCGTTGCAGGCGTTGTTCATCGTCGTCCTGACGTGGATCGGCTATGAGATAGCGGCCAACGCCAAAGGAAACCTGGAAGCGCAAAATATCGTATCCGGGCTTGGCTTCATGTCGAATACCGCGGGCTTCGGCGTCAGCCAGACCCTGATCCCGTACTCCGAAACCGACAGCTACACCCGCGTTTTTCTTGTCGGCCTTGTGAACACGCTGGTCGTCGCCGCGGTCGGCATTTTCTTTGCAACGATTATCGGCTTTGTGGTGGCGCTCGGCCGGCTGTCGTCGAACTGGCTGATATCCCGCATGTCCGGCGGCTATGTGGAGCTGGTTCGAAACCTGCCTTTGCTGTTTCAGATTCTGTTCTGGTATCTCGCAGTGTTGAGGACGCTTCCGGGTCCAAGGCAAAGCATCTCGGTCTTTGACGGCATCTTTCTCAGTAACCGCGGTCTCGTGATTCCCAAGCCTGTCGGACACGAGGGACTGATCGCGTTTGCCGTGGCGGTAGCGGTTGCGATCGCCGGTAGCATGTTGCTGCGAAGTCATTCCCGTCGCAGGTTGTTCCGGAGTGGACGGGCGCCGGTCGTATGGCGATACGCTCTTGGTCTGCTGATCGGTCTTCCCGCCGCAGCGACGGTCATTTTCGGCGCTCCCTTCACGTTCGAAATGCCGATCCTCAAGGGATTCAATTTCTCAGGCGGCGCGCGTCTGATTCCGGAATTTGTCGCGCTGGCGATTGCGCTCTCGACATATACGGCCGCCTTCATCGCGGAAGTCGTGCGCGCCGGAATTCTTTCGGTGCACAAGGGGCAGATCGAAGCGGGCGCCGCGCTCGGGCTTTCGCGCGGATCGACGCTGCGGTTGATCGTTATTCCGCAAGCCATGAGGGTCATCCTGCCGCCGCTGACCAATCAGTATCTCAACCTCACCAAGAATTCCTCGTTGGCTGTGGCCATCGGATATCCGGAGCTGTTTTCTGTGTTCGCGGGGACGACGCTCAGCCAGACCGGACAAGCCATCGAGATCCTCGCGATCACGATGGGCGTGTATCTGCTGATTTCGCTGGTGACCAGCGCGATCATGAGCATCTATTCCCGGCGTATTGCCCGGAGCGTGAGGGCATGACCGCTCGGCCCGCACCCTCGTTCGTGCGCGACGATCTCGTTCCGGAACGCCGCGCCCCCGTCAGGGCCACGAGCCTGGCCCGCCTTCTTAGGATTCGGCTGTTCAGTTCCCCGAGCAACGCGCTGCTGACGGTCGTCGGAGCCGCGCTGCTCTGGTTCTTCCTTGTTCCGGCGGTTCGCTTTCTCTTCATCGAGGCGGTCTGGGAGGGGCAGAATCGAAACTCGTGTCTGGTTGCCGATGCGGGTCAACCGATCGGAGCGTGCTGGCCGTTCGTCCAGGCGAAGATCACCCAGTTCATTTACGGCTTTTACCCGGAACCCGAACGGTGGCGGGTCAATCTGACGTTCCTGCTGGCAGCCGTTCTGTTGTTGCCGCTTCTGATCCCGCGGCTGCCTGCCAAGCGTCTCAACGCGGGATTGTTCTTCGTCGCGTTCCCGGTCGCGGCATTTTTTCTGCTGCATGGCGGAGGCATCACCGGATTCGGTATGAGTTGGACCGCCGAGTTGTTGTCCAGCCTGGCGGACAGCGTCGGCAATGCCGGGCGGCAGCTCGCCGCGTCAGGGGAGGCGGGTGAATTCGGTTCGATCTTGCGGCCGGCGGGAGGCGCCATCGCATCGACCGGAGACGCGCTGAACGTGCTGACGTCGCCGTTGATGTCGCTCCGGGACCGGCTTCAGGGCTCCGCTGAGCCGGTCTGGTACGATTTGGGTTGTACGGCTGCATTCGTTTCGCTGCTGCTCTTTCTTTTGAACGGCGGATTCCGGACGGGCTGGGGGGCGCTGCTCGCGAGCCTGACGACGTTCGCCGGCATCGGCCTGGTTATCGCGGTCCTGCATCTCGATCGCGGCGGACTTCCGGTTGTCGATACCCGTCTCTGGGGCGGCCTGCTGGTCACGCTGGTGGTGTCGGTGACCGGCATCGTGTCGTCGATACCGATCGGGATCGCGCTGGCGCTGGGACGGCGTTCCACCCTTCCGCTGATCCGGATTTCTTCGATCGCCTTCATCGAATTCTGGCGCGGCATTCCCCTGATTACCGTGCTGTTCTTCGCGACCTACATGCTGCCGCTGTTTCTTCCCGGAAACTTTACCGTCGACGGGCTGGTCCGGGTCCTGATCGGCATAGCGCTGTTCGCGGGGGCGTATAATGCCGAGGTCATTCGCGGCGGCCTTGCGGCGATCCCGAGCGGGCAGGCGGAAGCCGCCCATGCGCTTGGCCTGTCCTACTGGAAGACCACCGGGCTGATCGTGATGCCGCAGGCGGTGCGGCATGTCATCCCCGGACTGGTCAACAGCTTTATCGCGCTGTTCAAGGATACCTCGCTGGTCTCGATCGTCGCGTTGTTCGATCTGCTCGGGATCTTGCGGGCTTCGTTTGCGGATCCCGCGTGGGCGACGCCATCCACGCTGTTCACCGGGTTCGCATTCACCGGACTCATCTACTTCGCATTCTGCTTCAGCATGTCGCGATACTCGCTATTCGTGGAGCATCGACTGAACGCGCATCGACGAACCTGAGCTTCGGGAACACCAATGACAGATGCGGACGCCATCGTTTCCATCATCGCTCTCAACAAGTGGTTCGGCAGTTTCCACGTGCTGCGGGACATCGATCTCGACGTGGCCCGCGGCGAACGCATCGTCATTTGCGGACCGTCTGGCTCCGGGAAGTCGACGCTGATCCGCTGCATCAACGCGCTTGAGGAGTTTCAGGAAGGCCGCATCGTCGTCGATGGAATCGAACTAGGGCCTAACCTGCGGCGCGTCGACGAAGTGCGGCGCGAGGTCGGAATGGTCTTTCAGAACTTCAATCTGTTTCCGCACCTCACGGTGCTCGAAAACTGTACGCTCGCTCCCATCTGGGTCCGGAAGACTCCGAAGAAAGACGCCGAGGCGGCGGCGATGAAGTTCCTGGAGCGCGTCAAGATACCCGATCAGGCCAATAAGTATCCCGGGCAGATGTCGGGGGGGCAACAGCAGCGCGTGGCGATCGCGCGCGCGCTCACGATGAACCCCAAGGTCATGCTGTTCGATGAGCCGACATCTGCGCTCGATCCCGAGATGGTCAAGGAGGTTCTCGACACCATGGTGGATCTGGCTGAGGAAGGCATGACCATGCTTGTGGTCACGCACGAAATGGGATTCGCCAGAGAGGTCGCCAACCGCGTCGTGTTCATGGATGAGGGGCAGATCATCGAGTCCGATACCCCGGCAAGGTTCTTTGCCAATCCGCGACACCCGCGCAGCCGGCTTTTCCTCAGCCAGATTTTGCGGTGAGACCGGAACGGCTTTGGAGCATGATCCCGAAAAAGCCTGCCCCGGACTTGATCCGGGGCGGAAACTGGTTTTCGGATAAGATCATGCTCGATCAGAAGGATAGGGTTAGAATTCGATTCAACGCAGTTGAACCAGACTCTAGCTCGGAGCGAGGGGAATCTTTACGGAGCTTCGCCGCTCGAGCCATTGCGGCACGGGAAGGTTCTTGGAGCGCATGAAGTCCGGGTTGAAAAGCTTCGACTGATAGCGGTTGCCTGAGTCGCACAGGATCGTCACGATGGTGTGGCCGGGCCCCAACTGGCGCGCAAGACGAACAGCACCAGCGACGTTGACGCCGGTCGAGCCGCCAAGGCAGAGCCCCTCGTGTTCGAGCAAATCATAGATCACGGGCACAGCCTCCTCGTCCGGGATGAGATAGGCTTCGTCAACTTTAGCGTCGGCAATCACCGGCGTCACCCGTCCGAGCCCGATCCCCTCGGTGATCGAACCTCCCGCGGTCGGCTTGGCCACGCCGTTCTTGAACAACTCATACATGG
>CAZOOO010000244.1:0-4212 GCA_964581435.1 uncultured Hyphomicrobiales bacterium
GTTTTCCGCCCGCATCCCGCGTCTCAAAATATTGGAATCGATCACGTTCATGATTTTGGATCGATTCGATCCAAAATCATCGTGATCTAGGTCTCGCTCCATTCGCGCAACAGGTTATGATAAAGTCCGGTCAGGCGAACGACCGCGGGCTGCTCGGGGCTGTCCTGCGCCAGCCCCTGGATGGTGTTGTCGAGTTCGAACAGCAGCGCGCGCCGCGAGTGCTCGCGCACCAGGCTCTGGGTCCAGAAAAAGGCCGCAAGCCGCGAGCCACGGGTTACCGGAGTGACCTGATGGAAAGTGCTGGCAGGATAGAGGATCATCTGCCCCGCCGGCAACTTGAACCGGTGCCGGGCGAATTCGCCCTGAATAATCAACTCGCCGCCGTCGTAGTCGTCGGGTTCGCTGAGGAACAGCGTGGAGGACAGGTCGCCGCGGATACGCATGCCGGCGCCCGGCATGGTGAAGATGGCGTTGTCGATGTGATCGCCGTAGCTGCCGCCGCCGGTGTAGCGGTTGAAACGTGGCGGCAGCACCTTCAACGGCAGCGCCGCCGCGATAAAATGGCTGACCTTGCCGAGGCGCTCCAGCAGGAACTCGGACAACTGCTGCGCCAACGGATCGTTCTGCGACAACTGCTCGTTGGCCTTGGCACGGACCGCGACATGGCCCGCCGTGGTGCGGCCGTCCTGCCATTGCGCCTGCCCGAGCAACTCGCGGAAACGCTTCAGTTCGTCCGGAGTCAGCACGTCCGAAATAACCTGGATCATCGCCTGTATCCTCTTCCCGGCAGCCTCTCTTCAGCCTTACCCTTTCGGTTGAGCATGTCTTATCCAAAAGCCGGTTTCCACTTTGCGCTGGCGCGGCCCTTCGGTCGGGATCATGCTCCCAGCATCATGTCACGTCCTACCATAGCGCCCGCGGGGGCATGCAGGCTTAGAGCCTGTACAGATTTAGAACCCGTCGCAAATCGGGCGCGCGGGTCTTCTTCGTCCGCACCAAGAAGACACCCCGGCGACGGCGCGCTCGGAAGATTTACAGATTGGCGCTGACACGCGACATGAACGCCAGCGCATCACCGTCCGCTCTGCCCGGCAAGACCGCGGAAGACGGAGACGGTTTGAACGGCCCCTTCGTGCGCACTGCTCGAGACGCTCTCCACACCCGGACAAGGGTTGGACGAAACGGTTCGGAGCACCTCGATGCGAGTCGCCGAGCAAACCGGGCATCAATTGCTGGTGGTATTTGGCACGGTACCAGCCGCACCCTTTTGCTGCGCTGATCTCGATCGTTTCAGATCGGATCGATCCAAAACCATGAACGTGATCGGTTCCAATGTTTTGAGAAGCGGGGTGCGGGCGGAAAATCGCACCACACTTTTTCTCATCCTGCCCCAGAGATTCAATTGCAGGCAACCCGAAGGCGCTATCTTCCGACGTCAGACGGTAGGGCTCCCGCCGGACGCCAGACGTGAAAGTCAAAGCGGCCCGTCAATGCACCGTCATCCAGGCCCGCGCGTCGCGTTGCGCCATGACGATCTCGGCCTCCGACATCAGCGCCGCAACCTCGCGGCGCATCGCGGCCGCTTCAGTATGCCCCTTGAGCGAGGCGAGATTGAACCATTTATGCGCGGCCACCAGATCGACCAGGCCGGCACGACCGCTCGCCCAATAAAGGCCCCGTTCGAAAAGAATATCCTGAATAGCGTCGGCGCTCACTGGCACCGCCGTCTCAAAGTCGATCTGCCCCTGAAACATCCCTCTATTCCTTTTTATTGCCGCCCTGCTTCGAGTGCGGCCTGTCCACCTGTTGGCGTCCCGCCGGATCCAACCGCCGTTTGCCGGCGTGCCGTCCAGACACACGGATCATGGGGGTAAAATTTGAAGAGCAGTTTAAGCATTGCAATGAATCGAACGTGAACGCCGTTTGCGGATGGGAATCTCACCGGATCAAAAAACCCTCATATGACAAGGGTTTTCGTGATTTCACGCGATTCGGTTTACCGTTACCTTTGGCAAGCCGCTAACCATCGTTACAGCCCGGATCCAGGCGCGGCGGCAAAACAGGACGCCAGGCGACACCGAAAGTACCGCGGATCCGCAAGTCTTTCCGCGACGGCTCAATTGCAAAAAGATGAGAAAATGGCAGCGCCGGGGCTAAGCCACGCCAGCGGCCGGACGAGGGCGTCGGTGAACACGTCAGGGCCAACTCTCACCGCAGCCGAGACCGCCAGTGATCGCGGACCTTGATATCCGCGTCGACGAAGACCGGTGATGAAACTCACCGCGCTCTTCCTTCGGACCGGTTGTCGCGGAGGAGTTCCGAAACGACGATCCGACCGTTTGACCTGATGTCTCGCCGACACCCTCTCTCGTCGCCAAAGCCCGAATTTGAAATCTGTTTGGAAACAAACTCTCTTCGGCTCCTACGACTTCGCCGGCATCAAGCTGCCGGCGATTCCAAAGCGAACTTACTTCTTCTTCTTGGCGACCTTGCGGGTCTTCTTCGCAGTCTTCTTCACTGCGCTCTTCGTCTTCTTCACCTTCTTTGTTTTCGCCTTCGCTTTCGCCTTCTTCGCCTTCTTTGCCATGTTGCCCTCCAGAGTTAGTGAGATGGCTTAGTCGCTGCATGCATTCGGGAATCGAAATGCACATCTTTCGCATACACCAACATATTGAAAAAAACAGTGTCCCGCTTAAGGAAGTGTTGACGCTTTACAGCGGCAAGACGACAGCGCGCACCATCATGACGCGGAGACTCGCTGATGAGCGACGCCGGCAAGCCGCGAAAAGTCTGTGCAGGCGCTTTTCAAAATTTCAAAAAATGGCTGCGCCGCAGCGGTATTTTGCATTCGGTAAATCAGCGACAGGTACGCGGCACGTACCGTCCCGACTCGCGGCGCCGGTGAAATCGATACAGGCACAGACTCCGAGTCGCGATTTTTGGCAATGAAAATATTTTTCACCGACAACCTTGGAAGCTGCCATTCGGTGTCCGCCACGACGCATTGCTTTCGCGAATCGCGAAGTCCGATTCGCGAAGGTCACAGACCGAGCTTGGTCTTGAGCAGATCGTTCACGGCCTGCGGATTGGCCTTGCCGCCCGACGCCTTCATCACCTGACCGACGAACCAGCCGATCATCTGCGGCTTGACGCGGACCTGCGCGACCTTGTCCGGGTTGGCGGCGACGATGTCGTCGACCACCTTCTCGATCGCACCCATGTCGGTGACCTGCTTCATCCCGCGCGCTTCGACCAGCACCCGCGGGTCGCCGCCTTCGATCCAAACAATTTCAAATAGATCCTTGGCAATCTTGCCGGAGATGGTCCCCTCGCCGATCAGGTCCACGATCGCGGCGAGTTGGGACGCCGATACCGGCGACGCCGCGATGCTCAGGCCCTCCTTGTTGAGACGTCCGAACAGTTCGTTGATCACCCAGTTGGCGGCAACTTTCCCATCGCGCCGCGCATTCGAAAGACGGGCCAGAACCGACTCGTAGAAGTCGGCGCTTTCATGCTCGCCAACAAGCACGGCGGCGTCATAAGGTGTCAGGCCGAGATCCGCGATGAAGCGCGCCTTCTTTCGGTCGGGCAATTCCGGCAGATCCGCCTTCAACGCCTCGACGAAGGCCTGCGAGAACTCCAGCGGCAGCAGGTCGGGATCCGGGAAATAGCGGTAGTCGTGCGCTTCTTCCTTGGAGCGCATCGCGCGGGTCTCGCCTTTATCCGGATCGAACAACCGCGTTTCCTGATCGATACTGTCGCCGTCTTCGAGAACGCCGATCTGGCGACGAGCCTCGTATTCGATCGCCTGACCGATGAAGCGGATGGAGTTGACGTTCTTGATCTCGCAGCGCGTACCGAAGGGCTCGCCCGGCCGGCGCACCGAGACGTTGACGTCGGCGCGGAGGTTGCCTTTCTCCATGTCGCCGTCGCAGGTGCCGAGATAGCGCAGGATCGTCCGCAGTTTCGTCACATAGGCCCTGGCCTGTTCCGACGAGCGCATATCGGGCTTGGAAACGATTTCCATCAGCGCCACGCCGGAGCGGTTCAGATCGATCGCGCTCATGTCAGCGTGCTGGTCGTGCAGCGACTTGCCGGCGTCCTGTTCAAGGTGCAGCCTCTCGATCCCGACCGTGATGCTGGTGCCGTCGGCCAGATCGACCACGACCTCGCCCTCGCCGACGATCGGCGACTTGTACTGGCTGATCTGAT
>CAZOOO010000245.1:0-4161 GCA_964581435.1 uncultured Hyphomicrobiales bacterium
AGACCGCGGCCGAAGCGATGACCGCCGCGATGTTCGACACCGAGGGCGAGGCTTAAACCTTCTCCGGCGACGTCATCGAATAGATACCTTCTCCCACCACAGTCCGGGGCTTGGCACGAGCGCGCCTTCGCGCAGACGTTTCCGACGTCCTCGCCTTGAGCGCGCCTTAGGCGTAAAGACGTGAATGGCCGGAACACGTCCGGCCATGACGCGGATATCGGTGATGGCGTAACGGCTGTTCGCCGGGGACAGAAATATTGGCATGGTTGAATCACGAACTTCTCTCGCAAACATCTCCGGCACCGTCGTTCTCGCCGGCGCCGGCAAGATGGGCGGCGCGCTGCTGAGCGGATGGCTCGCGCGCGGGCTGGATCCGCAGCGCGTCATCGTGATCGAGCCCCATCCCTCCGACGAGATCCGCGCGCTCGCCGCCCGCGGCGTGCGGCTCAACGCCACGACGACAACAGCGGCCGACGAAGTCGCGGCGCTGGTGCTCGCAGTCAAGCCGCAGACGTTCGGCGATGCCGGCCCGGCGTTGCGGCCGCTGGTGGGATCGTCGACCCTGGTGGTGTCGATCATGGCGGGCACGACGATCGCCACGCTCGACACGATATGCGGCGGCAGCATCGTCCGCGCGATGCCCAATACGCCGGCCGCGATCGGACGCGGCATCACGGTCGCGGTCGCAGCAGAAAGCGTGAACGAACGGCAGCGCGCCATGGCCGACGCGCTGCTGCGCGCCACGGGTGCGGTGGAATGGATCGGTGACGAGGCGCTGATGGACGCCGTCACCGCCGTCTCGGGATCCGGTCCCGCTTATATCTTCCTGCTCGCCGAGGAGCTGGCGCGCGCCGGCGTCAGTGCGGGCCTGCCCGCCGATCTCGCCGCAAGGCTGGCCCGCGAGACCGTCGCCGGATCAGGCGAATTGCTGCATCGATCCGATCTCGACGCCGCGACACTGCGCCGGAACGTCACCTCGCCCGGCGGCACCACGGCCGCGGCGCTCGACATATTGATGGGTGAGCAGGGCCTGAAAGAACTGATGACGCGCGCGGTCGCCGCCGCGACAAGGCGATCGCAGGAACTGGCGAAGTAGCTTCTCTCGATAGTCTACCGCCGGAACGATCGACCGGCTTGAAGAATTGTCGTGACTTGCCGCAACATGGGCCACCCGGACCCGTTTGGGAGAAAGCTCACATGCTCGCCAACGAGGTCACATCCCTGCTCGATCATCTCGGGGTTTCGCCCGATCGCCGGCGCGGCGCGCGCGCCGTGCGCTCGCCCCTGACCGGCGAGACCATCGCGCAGGTTCAGGATGCGAGCCCGCAGCATGCGGACGACACCATCGCGCTGGCTGAAGCGGCATTCCGGCGATGGCGCGAGATCCCTCCCCCGCGCCGCGGCGAACTGGTTCGCCGGCTCGGTCATGAACTGCGCGCAGCCAAGGATGCGCTGGGCCGCCTGGTCACCATCGAAGCCGGCAAGATCGTCCCGGAAGGCCGTGGCGAGGTGCAGGAGATGATCGACATCTGCGACTTCGCGGTCGGGCTGTCGCGACAGCTTTACGGTCTCACCATCGCCAGCGAACGGCCCCATCACCGCATGATGGAGCAATGGCATCCGCTCGGTCCGACCGGCATCATCACCTCGTTCAATTTTCCTGTTGCGGTTTGGTCGTGGAACGCGGCGCTGGCGCTGGTCTGCGGCAATCCGGTGATCTGGAAGCCGTCGGAGAAAACCCCGCTGACGGCGCTGGCGGTGCAGGCCCTGTTCGAACGCGCCGCCGTCAAGGCGGGCGACGTTCCGGACGGCCTGTCCTCCGTGCTGATCGGCGGGCGCGATACCGGCGAAGCCCTGGTCAGCGATCCACGGGTGCCGCTGGTGTCCGCGACCGGATCGACCTCAATGGGCCGCGAGGTCGGGACGCAACTCGCGCGGCGGTTCGGGCGAAGCATCCTCGAACTCGGCGGCAACAACGGCTCGATCGTCTGCCCCTCGGCGAACCTCGACCTGGCGCTGCGGGCCATAGCCTTCGCCGCCATCGGCACCGCCGGCCAGCGCTGCACCACGCTGCGGCGGCTGTTCGTTCATGACAGCATCCACGACGCGTTCGTGGCGAAGCTGAAACGCGTCTATGCCTCGGTGCGGATCGGCGACCCGCTTGCGAGCGACGACGTGCTGGTCGGTCCGCTGGTCGACGAAGCCGCATTCGAGAACATGCAGTGCGCGCTCGAGGAAGCGCGGACGCAGGGCGCGCAAGTGCATGGCGGCGAGCGTGTCGACGAGCAGCGGTTTCCGAGTGCGTATTATGTCCGGCCGGCGCTGGTGGAGATGCCGGCGCAGACCGGGCCGGTGCTGCGCGAGACCTTCGCTCCAGTCCTATACGTCATGACATACACCGACCTCGACGCGGCGATCGCGCAGCACAACGCGGTCGCTCACGGCCTGTCGTCCTCGATCTTCTCCACCGACATGCGCGAGGTGGAGAAATTCCTCTCAGCGACGGGATCCGACTGCGGCATCGTCAACGCGAACATCGGCCCCTCCGGCGCCGAGATCGGCGGCGCGTTCGGCGGCGAGAAGGAAACCGGCGGCGGCCGCGAGGCCGGCTCCGACGCCTGGAAAGCCTATATGCGTCGCGTCACCAGCACCGTGAACTACGGCGACGACCTTCCGCTCGCCCAGGGCGTCCGCTTCGATATCGGTTAGGAATGAACATCCGCGCGGGCGAATTCATCCAGCACTTCGGCGACCCGGTCCACCGCCCAGTCAATCTGTGATTCCTCGATAATCAGCGGCGGCGCGAAGCGGACGGTGTTGCGGTGCGTGTCCTTGGTCAGCACGCCGGCCTGCAACAGCCGCGTCGCTACCGTGGCGGCGTTGGCCAGATCGCGATCCAGTTCGACGCCGGCGAACAATCCGCGCCCGCGCACCTCGCGGATGACGGGATTTTCGATCGCGCGGAGTCGTGCGAGCAGATGCGCGCCAAGGCGCGCGGACCGCTCGATCAAGTTCTCCTCGATCAGCGTATCGAGCGCAGCCAATCCGACCGCGGCCGCGATCGGATTGCCGCCGAAGGTACTGCCGTGATCTCCCGGTTTGAACACCTGCATCACCTCCCGCCGCGCCAGGAACAGCGACACCGGCAGAAGTCCGCCACCCAATGCCTTCCCCAGCGTCACCGCGTCCGGCGTCACGCCGTCGTGCTGGCAGGCCAGCAGCCGGCCGGTGCGGCCGAGGCCGGACTGAATCTCGTCGCAAATCAGCAGAACATCGTGCTCCCGGCAGATGCGCGCGGCCTCGGCGAGGTAACCCGGCGGCGGCACGTTGATGCCCCCTTCGCCCTGGACCGGCTCGACCAGGAAGGCCGCGGTGTTCGGCGTGATCGCCATCCGAAGCGCCGCCGCGTCGCCGAACGGCACCGACCTGAAACCGGGCGGAAACGGCCCGAATCCGTCGCGATATTGCGCCACGGACGAGAAGCCGACGATGGCGATGGTGCGACCGTGAAAATTGCCGTCGCACACGACGATCTCGGCGCGGTCGGCCGGCACCCCCTTGACCGTGTAGGCCCATTTGCGCGCGGCCTTGAGCGCCGTCTCCACGGCCTCGGCGCCGCTGTTCATCGGCAGCGCCAGGTCCAAGCCGGTCAAGGCGCAGGCACGGCCGAGAAAGGCTCCGAGGCGATCGTTGAAATAAGCGCGCGAAATCGTGTCCAATCGTCGCGCCTGGCCGGTGAGCGCCTGTATCAATCGGGGATGGGAATGTCCGAAGCTAGCCGCTGAATAAGCACCCATCATGTCGATGTAGCGCCGCCCACTTTCATCCCACAGGTAGACACCCTCGCCGCGCACGATCGTGACCGGCAGCGGCGCGTAGTTGGAGGCGCCGTAACGCATTTCGAGCTGAACCGAGCCTTTCATGTCACCCGCTCCCGCGACGTGCTTTGCCCCTCCCGCTTCAATCACAATGTGGGGAGGCCAACGCGGAAAAGCCAGAGCATGATCCGGAAAGCGGCAGGCAATCGAACCCGGACTCCTTCGCGGCGAAGCAACAAGCGAACGCTGACCGGCCGTTACACCGGCACCCGCACGGTCGCGCGCAGTCCCCCCATCGGACTGTCGCCGAGCGTGATGTCGCCGCCATGGGAGCGCGCGATGT
>CAZOOO010000246.1:0-4112 GCA_964581435.1 uncultured Hyphomicrobiales bacterium
AAGATGCAGGGCGAAGGCCCCAAGCGCATGGTCGTGAAGAAGCAGGGTCCCGGCAGCGTTACCGCAGGTGACATCCAGACCGTTGGCGACATCGTGGTTCTTAATCCTGACCTTCAGATATGCACGCTCGACGACGGCGCCGAGATTCGCATGGAGTTCACGGTCGCCTCCGGTAAGGGCTACGTCGCCGCCGAGCGTAACCGGCCCGAGGACGCGCCGATCGGGCTGATACCGGTCGATAGCCTGTATTCGCCGGTGCGCAAGGTATCCTACAAGGTCGAAAATACGCGTGAGGGTCAGATTCTCGACTACGACAAGCTGACCATGACCGTCGAAACGAATGGCGGAGTGACGCCTGAGGATGCGGTGGCCTTCGCCGCGCGCATCCTGCAGGATCAACTCAACGTTTTCGTCAACTTCGAGGAGCCGCGCAAGGAAACCTCCACGGAGATCATTCCGGATCTGGCGTTCAATCCCGCCTTCCTCAAGAAGGTGGACGAACTGGAGTTGTCGGTACGCTCCGCGAACTGCCTGAAGAACGACAACATCGTTTACATCGGCGATCTGGTGCAGAAGTCGGAAGCGGAGATGCTGCGCACGCCGAACTTCGGACGCAAGTCGCTGAACGAAATCAAGGAAGTGCTGGCTCAGATGGGCCTGCACCTCGGCATGGAAGTGCCGGGTTGGCCGCCGGAAAATATCGACGAGCTGGCGAAGCGCTTCGAGGATCATTACTGAGCTTTTTGATTTCTTCCCCGGGGCGGGGAGAAAACCTAACCTGGGGCGAACGCAGGCAGCCCACCTGAGCAGCGCGACCGGCGAGCAGCAGTCGGGACCGGACAAAACCGAGGATCACATCAATGCGTCATGGCAAGGTTCACCGGAAGCTCAACCGCACCGCGGAGCATCGCAAGGCGATGTTCGCCAACATGGCGGCGTCGCTTATCAAGCACGAGCAGATCGTCACCACGCTGCCGAAGGCGAAGGAGTTGCGTCCGATCGTCGAGAAACTCGTGACGCTCGGCAAGAAGGGCGGTCTCGACAAGCGCCGTCAGGCGATCAGCGAAATGCGCGACGTCGATCAGGTGAAGAAGCTGTTCGACGTGCTGGCGTCCCGCTACAAGGACCGTCAGGGCGGCTACACGCGTATCATCAAGGCCGGCTTCCGCTATGGCGATAACGCGCCGATGGCGGTGATCGAGTTCGTCGATCGCGACGTCGATGCCAAGGGCCAGGATTCCGGGCCGGTGCAGAATGCGGATTCGGAAGCCGCGTAAGCTCGACATCTTTGAAGCTACGAAAGGCGGCGCCGCGGAGCGCCGCTTTTTTGTTGGTTCGCGCCTGCGCCATAGAGCGTTTCGAGCGAAGCGGAATCCGGTTTGCGTGAAGAGAACGCGTCAGGTCAACATCATAGAGCCCGTTTCTGACTCCGTTAGAAGCGGAAAGACTCTGGCTGCACCGCGAACCCATGGACGCATCACGATCTGTCCCGGTAAATGCTCTCGATGCAAATCTTGCAGTTCATGACGTTTTCCGGCTGCATTCCTCGGTGGCATTTCTTCCATGGAGATTTGAAGAATGAACTTTGAAATGGTTTTCGCCGCCGCCCTGCTCACCGACGACATCCTTGCCGCGATTCATGATCTGCACGCTTATGCGAACGGGGGCGGGACCTCTATTAGTCGCGACAAGCTTCGCGAAATTGTCGATAAATACGTGACCTTTGACGACAAGGATTTTCCGGAGCTTCGCAGCGATGTGGATTGGAGTGCTGTTGTCGCCTATTGGCGCGAAGCGGTTGCGGACATGGAAGAAGCCATCAAGGGAGAGGTTCCCGTGTATAAATAAGCTTCAGGAGTAAATTCGGAAGCGACAGAAAAAAGTGACAGGCCCGAAACAGCAGCGAAGAAGAAGTCAGGGTCTGATACGCACTGCAAAAGGACAGCCGCGCGCAAGTCGGCGTCGAAACCGCGCGGAAAGCAGAGGAGCGGACGTGAAAAGAGCGTCTTTTGCTTCTCTTGAAGGTTCGTGATGCCTATATCTGCGGTCCTGATCCTGGGAATTGATTCATGACGCTGTTCCGCTTGTCCGTCCCGCTATTCCTCGTTCTGGCAATGCTGGCGCCTGCTCATGCCCAGGACCGCCGCGTACCGGCGTCTGCGGCAGAACTCCGCCTGTCCTATGCGCCGATCGTGCAGCGGGTGATGCCGGCCGTGGTCAATGTCTACGCCGCCAAAACGATCCAGCACCGCCATCCGCTGCTCGATGATCCGATCTTCCGCCGTTTCTTTGGCGTTCCGGGCGGACAGCCGGAACAGATGCAGCGCTCGCTCGGCTCAGGCGTGATGGTCGATCCGTCCGGCCTTGTCGTCACTAACAATCATGTGATCGAGGGTGCGGACCAGGTCAAGGTCGCGCTGCCGGACAAGCGCGAGTTCGAAGCCGAGATCGTGCTCAAGGACAAGCGGACCGATCTTGCGGTCCTGCGGCTGAAGGGTGCGCATGAGAAGTTTCCGACGCTCGATTTCGCGAATTCGGATGAGTTGCAGGTCGGAGACTTTGTCATGGCGATCGGGAACCCGTTCGGCGTCGGGCAGACGGTGACGCACGGCATTGTTTCGGCCCTGGCGCGCACGCAGGTCGGAATTACGGACTATCAGTTCTTTATTCAGACCGATGCCGCGATCAATCCAGGGAACTCGGGCGGGGCGCTGGTTGACATGACGGGCCGTCTCGTAGGCGTCAACACCGCGATTTTCTCGCGCTCCGGCGGGTCGCAGGGCATCGGCTTCGCCATCCCGGCCAACATGGTGCGGGTTGTCGTGGCGTCCGCCAAGAATGGCGGCAAGGCGGTGCGGCGGCCCTGGCTCGGGGCGCGGCTGCAGGCGATAACTCCGGAGATTGCCGAAACCATCGGTCTCAAGGCGCCCGCCGGTGCGCTGGTGGCCAGCGTTGCGGCTGGAAGTCCCGCGGCGCGCGCCGGTCTCAAACTGTCCGACCTGATCGTGTCGATCGACGGACAGCCTGTCGAGGACCCCAATGCGTTTGACTATCGATTCGCGACGCGTCCGCTCGGCGGCACATCGCAATTGGAGGTTCAGCGCAACGGGAGGCCGGTCAAGCTCGCCGTTCCTCTCGAGACGGCGCCGGACACCGGTCGCGACGAGATTGTGATCACCGCGCCATCGCCATTTCAGGGCGCCAAGGTTGCGAATATTTCGCCGGCGCTGGCCGACGAGCTTCATCTCGATTACGGCGCCGAGGGCGTCGTGGTCATCGCATTGGCGGACAATGGAATGGCCGCGGGCGTCGGCTTCGTGAAGGGTGACATCATTCTGGAGGTCAACAACAAGAAGATCGCCAGAACGGCCGATCTCGAACGGGCCGTCAGTGAAGCCGGGCGGCTCTGGCGGATCACGCTGATGCGCGGCGGCCAGCAGATTCAAGTCATGCTCGGCGGATGAGCCCGAAGCGCCAGCGCGAATCCAAAAGCCTGTTCGCCGCGGCGGGCCTGGAGCGTGACGCGCCGCGTCCGCTGCCGGACAGGCTCCGTCCGCAGGCGCTGTCGGATGTGGTCGGGCAGGATCATATTCTGGGGACGGACGGTGCGCTGACGCGGATGCTGGAAAGCCGCACGCTCGGCTCGCTGATTTTCTGGGGACCGCCGGGGACCGGCAAGACCACGGTGGCGCGGCTTCTGGCGGACGCGACCGCGCTGCATTTCGAGCAACTGTCCGCTGTGTTCTCCGGTGTCGCTGACCTGAAGAAGGCGTTCGACGCCGCCCGCACGCGCCGCGAGACCGGTACGGGAACGCTGTTGTTCGTGGACGAGGTGCATCGTTTCAACAAAGCGCAACAGGACTCGTTTCTGCCTGTCATGGAGGATGGCACCGTCGTCCTGGTCGGCGCGACCACCGAGAATCCGTCGTTCGAACTGAACGCGGCGCTGTTGTCGCGAGCGCGCGTGCTGGTGTTCCGTTCGCTAGATGCGGCGGCGATCGAGAAACTGTTCGTCCGCGCCGAACAGGTCGAGGGCAGGCCGCTGCCGCTTGACGCCGAGGCGCGCTCGGCGCTGGTGCGCATGGCCGACGGCGACGGCCGCGCGGCGCTGA
>CAZOOO010000247.1:0-4083 GCA_964581435.1 uncultured Hyphomicrobiales bacterium
CCGCGCAGCGAGGATGACGAAGCCGCCTCACGGCCGGTACGCGGCGGCGACGGCGTCTCGCCGATCATCATCACCTCGAACGATCTCGCGGGCGCGTGGGCGATACGGCCAGACGGCCAGCCGATGCTGCCGCTCTCGCCCGGCGCACCGCGCCAGCGCGAATTCGCGTTCCGCGCCGGGGTCAACATCGTAATGTACACGCTGACCGGCAACTACAAGGCCGATCAGGTTCATGCGCCCGCGCTGATCGAACGGCTAGGGCAGTAGAGGCCAACATGAACCGCCCCTTCGTCATTGCGAGCGAAGCGAAGCAATCCAGCGCCATGCGTGAAAGCTGGATTACTTCGTCGCTTACGCTCCTCGCAATGACGGGGGCTGGCGATGTGCAGATTGTCGCGAGGGAAGGATAGCGGATGACCTACGGCATCGCCTTCACCCCGCTGGTCCCCATGATCGTGCTGTGGAGCGCCCTCGCCGCGATCGTCGTGATCACGGTGCTGCTCTTGGCCGGCCGCGCGCGCGGCGCTGCGGTGCGGGTGGCCGCGCTGGCGCTGATCCTGCTCGCGCTCGCCAACCCGTCATTCACCCGCGAGGAACGCGAACCGCTGTCCTCGGTGGCCGCCGTCATCGTCGACAGAAGCCCGAGCCAGAATTTCGGCGACCGCACCGACCAGACCGCGAAAACACGCGAGGCGCTGGTTGACCGTCTCAAGCAGATCAAGGGACTTGAAGTCCGCGTCGTCGATGCCGGCCAGGCGGACGGCGAGACCGACGGCACAAGGCTGTTCTCGGCGTTGTCCTCCACCCTCTCCGATGTGCCGACCGACCGCGTCGCCGGCGCCTTTCTCATCACCGACGGGCGCGTTCACGACATTCCGGACAACATCGCCGCCTTGGGATTCAAGGCGCCGGTCCATGCCCTGATCACCGGCCACACAAACGAACGCGACCGGCGCGTCGCGATTGTCGCCGCGCCGCGTTTCGGCATCGTCGGCCAGACCCAGACCGTCACCTACCGGCTCGACGACCAGGGCGTCAGCGGCGAGCTCGCAAAAGTGGCGGTGCGCCGCGACGGCGAAGTCATCAGCGAGCGCACCGTTCTGAGCGGGGAAACCGTCAAGGTCGATGTCAGCATCAAACATGCCGGGCAGAACATCGTCGAGATCGAAGCCTCGCCGCTCGCGGACGAACTGACGCCGGTCAACAACCGCGCCGTGGTGCCGATCGACGGCGTCCGCGACAAGCTGCGGGTGCTGCTGGTATCGGGCGAGCCGCATTCGGGCGAGCGCACATGGCGCAACCTGTTGAAGTCGGACCCCAGCGTCGACCTGGTGCACTTCACGATCCTGCGTCCGCCCGAGAAGCAGGACGGCACGCCGATCCACGAACTGTCGCTGATCGCTTTTCCGACGCGCGAATTGTTTCAGGAGAAGATCAACGAATTCCAGCTCATCATCTTCGACCGCTACGCGCGCCAGGGCGTGCTGCCGACCGCCTATTTCGACAACATCGCGCGTTACGTGCGCGCGGGGGGCGCAGTGCTGGTTTCGGCCGGCCCCGACTACGCCTCGACCACCAGCATCTGGCGGACGCCGCTGGACAGCGTGCTGCCGGCGGAACCGGTCGGCGTCACCGAAAAGCCGTTCCATGCCCGGCTCAGCGACGCCGGCAAGCGGCATCCCGTCACCCGGGCACTTGAAGGCTCCGCGAGCGATCCGCCGCGCTGGAGCCGATTTTTCCGCGAAGTCGACACCCGCAACGTGTCGGTGCCGCCGGTCATGACCGGCGCCGACGGCCAGCCGCTGCTGTTGCTGTCGCGGTATGACGAAGGCCGGGTGGCGCTGCTGCTGTCGGATCACATCTGGCTGTGGGCAAGGGGTTTTGAGGGCGGCGGCCCGCATCTCGACCTGCTGCGGCGGATGTCCCACTGGCTGATGAAGCAGCCCGAACTCGAGGAAGAAGCGCTGCGGCTCGCGGTACAGGGCAAGGACCTCCTCGTGCAGCGCCAGACCATGGCCGACACCGTCGCTCCGGTCACCGTCACCTCGCCCTCCGGCAAGATCCGCGAACTCACGCTGGAGGCCGCGGAGCCCGGTTTGTGGAAGGCGGCATTGGCGGCGGACGAACTCGGATTGTGGCAGGCGACCGACGGCACGCTGAAAGCGCTGGTCAACGTCGGTCCCGCCAATCCGAAGGAGTTTTCCGAGGTCACATCGACCGTCGACGGGCTCAGGACGCTGGCGCAGGCCGGCGGCGGCGACGCCCGGCGGATCGCGGACGGCTCGAGCATCGACGTTCCGCGCATCGTTCCGGTGCATGCCGCGAGCGTGTTTCGCGGCGAGGGCTGGCTGGGCGTGCGGATGCGCGACGCCAGCGTGGTCCGCGGCGTCGGCGTGCTGCCGGTGTTCGCCGGACTGATCGGCCTGTTGCTGCTGCTCGGCGCCTTTGCAGCAACCTGGCTGCGCGAGGGACGCTGAGTCCCCCTTCGATCCGTTGCACAAAACCCACAGTCCCGAATTAGCGACCATATCGTGAAGCCGCCGCCGCACGTCAGCGTTGACATCGGGCCGGAACCTGGATGTTATATTGTAACATCCGAACCTCCGAGAGGAAACGCCGGGAGGGCGTGAGGCGCGCTGCAATAATGAAGTGGTTCCGGTCGAACATCAAACATGGATCGCGGCTCGCGCTGCTCGCGCTTGCGATCCAGTTTGTGCTGTCGTTCGGACATCATCACGGCGCCGCGGCGCTCGCGGCGTCCTCCATCGCGATGCGGGCCGGCGACGCCGGCGGGACCGCGGCCGGCAAGACCCTCGCGACCCGAGGCGCATCCCTCGGCGATCCCGCAACCGCGTCGGCAGCGACGCCGGCCGAACCGGCGCCAGGTCAGGATCAGGACGGCGATCACTGCGCGGTTTGCGCCATTATGGCTCTCGCAGGCTCGGTGATGTTCGCCGGCCCGCCGGTTTTGCTGCTGCCTGACGCCTGCCGCTTCCTGTACCTGGCCACCGAAGCCGAATTCAAGCACCTCGAATCGCGGCATGTCGTCTTTCAGCCGCGCGCTCCTCCCGCCTCCTGACGTCGATCCGGCAACAGGCCCGCGCGCCGCGCAAGCCATTGCCGATGAACTTCGCAAGTTTGCCTATCGACTTTGACGGCCTCCCGACCGCTGCGAGCGGAACGCCGGCCGTGTCAGGACCAGCCAGATGCCCGTTTTTTCCAGTCGTTTCCTTGCGATCGCGCGCCTCGGCGCGGCATCGCTTCCGGCCCTTGCCATGGCGATCCCCGATGAAGCTTTCGCCCAGACAGCCCTGCCCGGAATCGTGGTCAACGCGCCCAGTCCGATCGTGCGCCACGCGCGGCCGGCTCCAACGACACCAGCGCGCACAGCCCACCGCGGCACGACGAGGCCTTCCGCGCCGCAGCAACCCGAGATAGCCAGCGCACCGCAGCCGGCTTCCCCCGATCTCCGGGGCACGCTCCCCATCGTGACCGATCAGTTCGCGACCGTGACCGTGGTGACGAATGAAGAGATTCGCCGCAACGGAGCCGCGACGCTGGGCGACCTGCTCAACGACAAGCCCGGCATCACCGGCTCCTCCTATGCGCCCGGCGCATCGAGCCGGCCCATCATCCGCGGGCTCGACGTCAATCGCGTCGGCATCGTGGAAAACGGTATCGGAAGCAACGGTGCGTCCGATCTCGGCGAGGACCATTTCGTGCCGATTGACCCGCTTTCGACCAATCAGGTCGAGGTCATTCGCGGCCCGGCGGCGCTGCGTTACGGTTCGACGGCCATCGGCGGGATGGTCAGCGCCAGCAATAATCGCATTCCCGAAACCACGCCATGCGCAGCGCCGTTGACAACGCAAACCTACGGTTATGCCGTCAAGGCGCCGCAACTGCCGACTGGCTGTGTGAACGTAGAGACACGAGGAGCTGTCTCGAGCGTGAACAATGGTCGTGAAGGCGCAATTCTGCTCGATGCCGGCGGCAACAACGTGGCGATTCATGCCGACGCATTCGCGCGGCGGACCGAGGACTATGCGATCCCCGGCGGCGTGCAGAAAAACACCGCGACCG
>CAZOOO010000248.1:0-4064 GCA_964581435.1 uncultured Hyphomicrobiales bacterium
AGCTCGGCGGCTACGACGTGGTGCTGCTCGACACCGCCGGCCGCACCACGCTCGATGACGAGATGATGAGCGAGGCGGCGAACATCAAAACCGCCGCCCAGCCGCATGAGGTGCTGCTGGTCGCGGATGCACTGACCGGCCAGGACGCGGTCAATCTGGCGCGGTCGTTCGATGAGCGCGTCGGCCTCACCGGCATCGTGCTGACACGCGTCGACGGCGACGGCCGCGGCGGCGCCGCGCTGTCGATGCGCCAGGTCACCGGCAAGCCGATCAAGCTGATCGGCACCGGCGAAAAGACCGACGCGCTGGAGGATTTCCATCCCTCGCGCATCGCCGGCCGCATCCTCGGCATGGGCGACGTGGTCTCGCTGGTCGAAAAAGCCTCCGCCAATATCGACGCCGAAAAAGCCGCGCGCACCACCGAACGGATGCGCAAAGGCCAGTTCGACCTCAACGACCTGCGCGAGCAGTTGCTACAGATGTCAAAAATGGGCGGCATCTCCGGCCTGATGGGCATGATGCCCGGCGTCTCCAAGATGAAGAACCAGATGGCCGCGGCCGGTCTCGACGACAGGATCATCAAGCGTCAGGTCGCCGTGATCGATTCGATGACGCGACAGGAGCGCAAGCATCCTGAGATCCTCAAAGCCAGCCGCAAGCGGCGCATCGCCGCCGGCGCCGGGCAGAAGGTCGAGGAGATCAACAAGCTCCTCAAGATGCACCGCGGCATGGCCGACATGATGAAGATGATGGGAGGCGGCAAGCGCGGGCCCCTCGCCGGCATCGCGCAGGCCATGGGCTTCGGCGGTGGCATGCCGAGCCCTGAGCAGATGAAGGCGCTCGCGGAAAAAATGCCGAAAGGCGCGGACGGCCTGCCGCAATTGCCGAAGGACTTGCCGGCCGGATTGCGCGGCGGCCTGCCGAACCTTCCCGGCCTCACCGGACTGACCGGCAAGCCGACGCTGCCCGGCCTAGGCTTTCCCCGGAAGAAGAAATGAAACGAACGGCCTCACACATGTCGCCGCTGCTTTAGCGACACCACGAACCCATCAGACAGATTCAAGAAGGAGAACCTTATGTCCGTCGTGATCCGCCTCGCCCGTGCCGGCACCAAGAAGCGGCCGGTCTATCATGTCGTGGTCGCCGACTCGCGCTATCCGCGCGACGGCCGTTTCATCGAGCGGCTCGGCCACTTCAATCCGTTGATGCCGAAGGACAATGCCGACCGGCTCAAGCTCGACCTCGACAAGGTCAAGGCCTGGCTCGCCAAGGGCGCGCAGCCGTCCGACCGCGTCGCCCGTTTCCTCGATGCCGCCGGCGTCAAGAAGCGCGCGCCGCGCAATAACCCCGTGAAGGCGGTGCCGCGCAAGGAGCGCAAGGCGCAGGCCGAAGCCGCCGCGAAGTCCTGAGGCTGAAGCGGCATGACGGCGCGCGTGTGCGTCGCCCGGATCGGCGCCGCGCATGGCCTGCGCGGCGAGGTGCGGCTGTGGACGTTCACCGAAGACCCGATGTCGGTGACACGCTATGGCCCGCTCTCGACAAAGGATGGAGCGCGTCAACTCAAAGTGTCGCACGCGCGCGGGGCCAGCGATCACCTCATCGCAACGCTCACCGGTGTGACCACGCGCGAGGAAGCCGAGCGGCTCAATGGCACGGAACTCTACGTCGCGCGTGACAAGCTGCCCGAGACGGACGAAGGCGAATTCTACCACGCCGACCTGATCGGCCTCGCCGCCTTTGATGCGGCGGGCACGGCGCTCGGAACGGTCGCCGCCATTCACAATTTCGGCGCCGGCGACATCATCGAGATCGCGACTGCACGCGGTCCGACCCTGATGCTGCCGTTCACCGATGCCGTGGTGCCGGTCGTGGACATCGCCGGCGGACGCGTGGTGATCGAGATGCCGGGCGAGATCGACGGCGAGGAGCCGAACAACAGCTAATAAGCCACGCGCAATACCTTCGTCATGCCCGATCGAGCCACGAGCTTTTCGATGACCTTTCGCGCAACCGTCCTGACCCTGTTTCCCGAGATGTTCCCGGGGCCGCTCGGCATCAGCCTCGCCGGAAAAGCCCTGGCGGCCCGCTTATGGGCGCTGGACGTCCGCGATATCCGGGACTCCGCCACCGACCGCCACCGCAGCGTCGACGACACCCCGGCGGGCGGCGGCCCGGGCATGGTGCTGCGCGCCGACGTGCTCGCCAGGGCCATCGACGCAGCGGAGGCCCCGCCGGGCACGCCGCGCCTTCTGATGAGTCCGCGTGGTCGGCCATTGACCCAGTCACGGGTGGCGGAACTCGCCGCCGGTCCCGGACCGCTGATCGTCTGCGGACGTTTTGAGGGGGTGGACCAGCGGGTCATCAACGCCCGCTCGCTTGAGGAGGTCTCGATCGGAGATTATGTGCTGTCCGGGGGTGAAATCGCGGCGATGGCGCTGCTCGACGCCTGCGTCCGGCTTCTGCCGGGCGTGATGGGCAAAGCCGAATCGGGCGAGGATGAGAGTTTTTCGCACGGGCTTCTCGAATATCCCCAATACACCCGCCCGCAGGAGTTCGAGGGCCGGCCGATCCCCGACATTCTTCTGTCCGGCGACCATGCCAAGGTGGCCGGCTGGCGGAGGGCCGAGGCGGAAGCCTTGACGCTGGCTCGCCGTCCGGACCTCTGGGCGGCCAGGGCCAGGCAAAATCCGCCAAAAGGCAAGACAAACGGGTGACAACGCGACGGCTTTGCCGTATAGGAGCCCAAATCCGCGCAGCGAGCATATTCAGGCAAAGTGGAATCCGGTTTGCCGCTGAAAAATGCTCTAGCCAGTTAAGCTGCGCGTATTCTTTTCGCAAAGCCGGTATCCACTTTTGCGAAATGCGCGCCACTGAACAGATGAATTCCGCGCAGCCCCCTCAAACGGCCGGGCGCGCCGCCGATGGAGATTGCAATGAACATCATTCAGCAGCTCGAAAAAGAGCAGTTCGACAAGCTGTCGGCGACCAAGACCATTCCCGAGTTCGGCCCCGGCGACACCGTGATCGTCAACGTCAAGGTGGTGGAAGGCGAGCGGACCCGCGTGCAGGCCTATGAAGGCGTCTGCATTGGCCGCTCCGGCGGCGGGCTCAACGAGAGCTTCACGGTCCGCAAGATTTCCTACGGCGAGGGCGTCGAGCGCGTGTTTCCGGTGATGTCGCCGATGATCGACTCGATCAAGGTGGTGCGCCGCGGCAAGGTACGTCGCGCCAAGCTTTACTATCTGCGCAAACTCCGCGGCAAGTCGGCGCGCATCGTCGAAAAGCAGGACAAGCAGGAGAGGCCGGACAAGAAGGCCGCGACGAACTGAGCGTACACCGCTCCGGCTTCCGAAATTTCCGAAAGCGCGGCGTCGGCCGCGCTTTTTTATTGCCGCGAGCACGACTATCTATCCGGAACGCCGCCGGTCGTTTGATTGTCGCGGCGGACGCCGCCATGATAAAAGACAGAATGGTTACGGATCAGATCAGCGACATCGGCCGGTTCACGGCCCGCATCGTGCTCGACGACCGCAGCCGTTTGCCCGGACGCTTCTTCGGACGGTTCGCGACTTCGGCGACCTGACAATAAGTCCTCTCGCCAGCGATTGTCCCCCGCGCGTCCACTGCGCGCCCGCTCCCAGAATTCCAGCAGGTTCATGTCCATGTCCAAGCCGACAACTCTTTACGACAAGATCTGGAACGATCATCTGGTCCACGAAGCCGAGGACGGCACCTGCCTGATCTACATCGACCGTCATCTCGTCCATGAAGTGACGTCACCTCAGGCATTCGAAGGCTTGCGCATGTCGGGCCGCAAGGTTCATGCGCCGGAGAAAACGCTCGCGGTGGTCGATCACAACGTCCCGACCACGGATCGCTCGAAGCCCAATCCCGATCCGGAAAGCGCCGAGCAGATCGCCACGCTGGCGCAAAACGCCAGGGAATTCGGCATCGAATACTACAACGAGTTCGACAAGCGGCAGGGCATCGTTCACGTGATCGGCCCCGAGCAGGGCTTCACCCTGCCCGGCACCACCATCGTCTGCGGCGACAGTCACCCCTCG
>CAZOOO010000249.1:0-4024 GCA_964581435.1 uncultured Hyphomicrobiales bacterium
CCCTGAATGCCCGGCGAGGTCTTGCCGCTCGCGATGGAGGCTTCATAGGAGAGCTGGATTCCCGACTGCCGGCCGAAAGCGGCAAGGGCTTGATTCAACGGGCCGGCAGGGATGTTAAAGCTGGCCTGCGCTTGCGCGAGCGCCTCGCCCGGCATTGCCACGCCGCTGCCCACGACCGCCGTCGTCGCCAGCAGCGCTACAGCGAGCGCTTTGCGGCCGACCGTGAAGAAGCCGCGCCCGCGAAACCCATGCCCCAAAGACTCTTGCCCCATATCCAAGCCACCCCGTATGTCATCAGTGGGGACTGGCGGCTCGCTGTTCGAGGCAGTCCCTACAGGGCTTTACGAACGGGCTTGCGAAATTTTCTGTTTTTTCGGTGAAATTCGTCAGACGGGCGAGATGACGGTCATGAAGGGCGTGACGGTGCGCACCTTCGCGCCGAACGGGCGGACCACCGCTTCAAGCGCCCCGATCGGATCGGCGAGGTCGAAAACGCCGCTCACCACGCGGGAGCCGAGGAACGGATCGGCCATGACGACGCTTCCCCGCTGCCAGCGGGCGATCCTGGCGACCATCGCCGAGACGGTCTCCCGCTCCGCCACGATCATCCCCTCCCGCCATGCCGCGATCTGGGACGCTTCGCGCGTGCCACGGGCGATGCCGTGCGAGGCGATGTCGAAGCTGATCCAGTCGCCGGGATTCAGCCTTGCCCCGAGCGTGGGCGCCCTCGCCTCGACCGAGCCCCGATCCACGGAGACCGAAACGAATCCCGCGTCGCTGGAGACGTCGAAGGCGGTGCCGAGCGCCGTCGCCGTGAAATCGCCGGACAGGACCGAAAACGGCCGCGCGACGTTGCGCGCCACGTCGAAATAGGCCATCCCCGCCAGCAGCTCGACGGACCTGCGCACATCGGTGAAACCGATTGCGATCGCGCTATCGGGACCCAGTGTGATCTCGCTGCCGTCGGACAGGGCAATGCGCCTGATTTCAGCGGTGGACGTGATATAGTCCGCGCGCGCGCGCAGGAGCGCGCGCTGCACTCCCACCGATCCCGCCGCGGCGACGCCGACCCCTATCAGACCGCCGATGACCAGCGTGCGCCGCGACATGCCCGCACCCCGGCCTTCAGTGGCTTCGCGCTGTTCGGTCAGGATCTTTCCGGTCATGCCGTGGATCGCGGCGACCCTGGCCCAGGCTGCCTCGTGCCGGGGACTGCGCGCCACCCATGTCCGCACCATGTCGATGGAAACCGCGTTGCCGGGGTCGTTCTGGAGGCGGATGGCGAGGTCCGCCGCTTCACGGAACAATCGGCGGTCCTCTGTCGGCGCCTCGGTCATTCGCATGCGTCCATCATCCCGCGCTAAACCAGCGCGGGCAAAGCCTTTCCTATCGAAGAATACGAACGGCGGGCCCGGATTTTCTGTTTTTCGAACGGCAGCCTATCAGAGGCCGGTCAACCGGGCATCAATATGATCGTAGGCGTCCCGTATCAGCGACCAGGCCCGGGAGGTCGAGAGACCGAGTTCGGCCGCGACCTCGGCGATCGTCATTTCATCGAGCCGGTGCATTTCGAATGCGATGCGGGTGCGCTCGGGGAGCTCAGAGAGTGCCGCCTTGGTGAACGCCAGTTTCTGGCGGTCGTAGACGGCTGCTTCCGGAGACGGCGTGGGATCGGCGATCGCGGCAAAATCCTCGGCTGATAACTCGACACGACGCAGCACTCGCTCGTGGCGCTGGTGATCGGTGCCAAGATTTCGCGCCACCCGAAACAAATAGGCAGCCGGGTTATGTACCGTCACCGCATTACCGGGCGGCGAGGCAAGAACCTTTACGAATGTGTCCTGGGTGATATCCGCCGCCGTTTCCTGGCTCAACCCGCGACGCCGCAACGCAGCGGTGATGTCGCGCGCATGACGTACGAACAGCTTATGAAGGTCCCAGGACATTAGTGATCGCCGCTCCCCCGGCATTCATCCTGATGCGCAACCGTCCCGCTCACCCTGGTCTCCAACCACGCGGACAGCGGCGAGCCCACACGCGCCATTCCATCCCTGTCGATGGCATTAGCGGCGAAACACTTCGTGTGCAAACTCAGTGATTTAGAATAAATTTAAGGAGAGCGGAGGGAGAATCAACTCCTGTTTCATCTCGTCAGCCACGCTCATCTCGTCTCCGTAACTCCGGCCAGCTCCGACGAGACGAGCGCCCCTCAAACCGCACCGCGCGAAGGGGTCAGCTCGAAATTGACCTAGATTTGAAGCAATGCCTTGAGCTTGGCGCGAACATCGGCCAGCACGGCGGCAGTTACCTCGCCTTTGCGCTTGGCCTTGCGAGCGCGCCAATCAAGGTTCTTGATCTGATTGGCAAGAATGGCGCTTGGCGGATTCTGGCTGATGACGACATCGAAGGGGTAGCCTTTGAGCTTCGTTGTCAGCGGGCAGCACAAAATCATACCCCGCATCCCGCTGTAGCGGGCGGGCGACAGCACCAGAACGGCGCGATGGCCTGCCTGCTCGTGCCAGGCCTGTGGATCGAAGTTCACCCACACGATGTCGCCGCTGTCAGGCACCCATGCGGCCATCACCAGACTTCCTTGCCGACCGGAGCGCCGAAATCCACCTCGTCATGGAAAGTATCGGGCGTCATCCCGGCCAATAGCTTGTCCACATCATAGGAAAGCCCCCGAACGGGTTCGATGACGATCCGGCCATCTTCCTCGCGCACCTCTACGCCTGATCGACATGAAGGTTGGCGGCGGTCATCACCGAATGCGGAATCCGAACCGAGGCGCTATTGCCCCATTTCTTGATCTTCACTCGCATGGCCACGTCTCCCTGTATCTATGATGTAGATACAGGGAGACGTGGCCATGCGATTGGTATCAACGGTGTAGATACAATATCCGGCGTCGATGGAAACGCGCGCGAGGCATTATGGTCCTTCTTCTTCCGAGGTGCGTCATTGTCGTTGGCGGCGGCGATGCGCGCTGTAAAGTCCTCGCGCACCATCCGCCTGCCGATCAGTCGGGCTATGGACAGCACCACGGCGTCCAGCCGCTCGGCCGCACCGGCATCGTTCCCGGCATCCTGTCCGCTGCCGGCGCGCGTCGTGATCGGGCCGACGCTGCTAACGGGCATCTGCTATTGCGGCAACTGCGGTGGAGCCATGACCATCCGCACCCGGCAAGGGCGGGCGCTATCGCTACTATGCGTGCTCGATCAAGGCACGCCAGGGCAAAACCGGCTGCAAGGGCCGCGCGATCCCGATGGATGAGCTCGACCGCATCGTTGTCGGCCATATCGAGGATCGCTTGCTCGATCCCGAACGGCTGGAGAGCTTGCTTGGCACGGTTCTCGGCCGCCGCGACAGGCCGAGCGTCGCCGGCAGCACATCGCCGAATTGGAGCGGCGGGCGACCAAATCGGAATTGTGCCTCAAGCGCCTCTACGACGCATCGAGGCGGGCGTCGCCGATCTCGACGACCTGGCGCGCACGCGAGCGCATCCGGGGCACGGAGGGCGGGCTATCTGCGGGATCATCTGCGCTCCCTGGCGCAGGGTGTCGAGGTCGCCGACGACGCAATCCGCACCATGGGATCGAAGACGGAGCTGCTAAGGACGCCTATCGCCGGCCAAGTACGGGCATCAGCGTTTCCGGTTTTGTTCCGAAGTGGCGGAGAGAGTGGGATTCGAACCCACGGTACGGTTTCCCGCACACACGCTTTCCAAGCGTGCGCCTTAAGCCACTCGGCCATCTCTCCGAGCCCCCTCTCATGACGGGGTGTGCCGTTTTTTGCAAGAGAGCGGCGCCGTGACGTCGGGATTTTCCCTAACAGTATTATGTTATAGCGTTTTCGAGCGAAGTGGATACCGATTCGCGTGAAGAAAGCGCGTCAAAACAACGATCTGGAGCTTCGCTTCTAATTCGATCACAAGCGAAAATGCTTTAATGTAATTATTCCTAAGCCTAGGTCACGATGATCCTGGATCGAATCGATCCAGGATCATGAACGTGATCGATTCCAA
>CAZOOO010000250.1:0-4015 GCA_964581435.1 uncultured Hyphomicrobiales bacterium
TGGTTCAACGCCCCGCCGGCCTCGATCTTCATGGGCGACACCGGTTCGCTGGCGCTCGGCGGCATGCTCGGCTCGATCGCGGTGGCGGTGAAGCATGAAATCGTGCTGGCGGTGATCGGCGGCCTGTTCGTGCTGGAAGCGGTGTCGGTGATCGTGCAGGTGGCGTCGTTCAAGCTCACCGGCAAGCGCATCTTCAAGATGGCGCCGATCCACCATCACTTCGAGCAGCTCGGCTGGACCGAGCCGCAGATCGTGATCCGGTTCTGGATCATTTCGGTGATGCTGGCGCTGGCGGGTCTTTCGACGCTGAAGCTGCGGTGACGGGCCTTTCATGATCCCCGTCACATCCTTTTCCGGCAAGACGGTCGCGGTGTTCGGCCTCGGCGGTTCGGGTCTTGCGAGTTGCCGCGCGCTGAAGGCCGGCGGCGCCGAGGTGATCGCGGGCGACGACAGCGCCGACAATCTTGCGAGGGCCGCGCAGGCCGGTTTCATCACCGCGGATCTGCGAAACGTGTCGTGGACGAATTTCGCGGCGCTGGTGCTGGCGCCGGGCGTGCCGCTGACGCATCCTTCGCCGCACTGGAGCGTGCTGGCGGCGCGGCAGGCCGGTGTCGAGGTGATCGGCGACATCGAGCTGTTCTGCCGCGAGCGGAAGCGCCATGCGCCCGACGCGCCTTTCGTCGCCATCACCGGCACCAACGGCAAGTCCACCACCACGGCCCTGGTCGCGCACCTGATGCGCGAGGCCGGGCACGACGTGCAGATGGGCGGCAACATCGGCACCGCGATCCTGTCGCTGGAGCCGCCGCGCAGGGGGCGCGTGCATGTGATCGAGATGTCGTCGTACCAGATCGACCTCGCGCCCTCGCTCGATCCGAGCGTCGGCATCCTGCTCAACGTCAGTCCCGATCATCTCGATCGTCACGGCACCATCGAACACTATGCGCAGGTGAAGGAGCGGCTCATCGCCGGCGTGCAGCCGCAGGGCACGGCCGTCATCGGTGTCGACGATCACTGGTGCGCGGCGATCGCCGACCGTCAGGAGCAGGCCGGGCGCAACGTCGTGCGCGTGTCGGTGAAGCGGCCGCTGGCGCATGGCGTTAGCGTCGAACAGGACAGGATCGTTCTCGTGTCCGGCGGCGCGCGCAGCGAAATCGCCGGCATCGGCGGCATCGGCTCGCTGCGCGGTCGCCACAACGCGCAGAATGCCGCCTGCGCATCGGCGGCGGCGCTGGCGCTCGGTGTCGGCCGGGACATCCTGCAACCGGACTTGCGCAGTTTTCCCGGCCTCGCGCACCGCATGGAGCAGGTGGGGCGCAAGGCCAGCGTGCTGTTCGTCAACGATTCCAAGGGCACCAACGCCGACGCCGCCGAGAAGGCGTTGTCGTCCTTCGCCGATATTTTCTGGATCGCCGGAGGCAAGCCGAAGAGCGGCGGCATCGCCTCGCTCGACGCGCTGTTCCCGCGCATCCGCAAAGCCTACCTGATCGGAGAGGCGGCGCAGGCGTTCGCCGCGACGCTGGAGGGCAGGGTGGCTTACGAAATCAGCGCCACGCTGGAAGCCGCGGTGCCCGCCGCCGCGCGGGACGCGGAAGGAGCCGGCGTTGCGGAGGCGGTGGTGCTGTTGTCGCCGGCCTGCGCTTCGTTCGATCAATTCCGCAATTTCGAAGTCCGCGGCGATCGTTTCCGCGAACTGGTTCGGGCGCTGCCGGGCGTCACGCCTGTGGTGTAGCCCGTGCGACGGCAAATACGGCGGTCATGCCCGGCCAAGTCTCCATCGAAGCTGACACTTGCTAGTACTACGATGTAGCGCAGGTGACGCAAGTCTATTCTTCGTTCCGTAATGCGCTGTCTACAATACCCGCACAACACTATAGCGACGAACATCCTCCAAATCGCTCCCGAGCCTTGCGACGGCGATCGGCAGGGTGAACTATCACTGGCGTTGACTGATGTTGACGCCGCCACCATCACCACTTGTAGGAGAGGCTTCCCGTGATGCGGCGCCGATCACCGTAGTAGCATGAAGTAAAACCGCCACAGCCTGCGACATAAGCGGTGTCGGCGACGTTCATGATGTTAATTGCCGCGCGCCAGTTGTTCGCCCACTCGTAATGAACGGCAAGATCGCCGAGTACCACCGCCGGTACGGAAAGAGTATTCGCGGTATCCGCAAAAGACGAGCCGACATAGCGCACGCCGCCCCCGAGACCAAAGCCGTCCAACGTGCCTTCCCGGAACGTGTAGTCCGTCCATAACGAAGCAATCTGTCGCGGGACCGTGGTCGGAACCTTACCGATCAATGTCTGATCGAGATCCTTGCTGATGAACAGCTCGTAGTTGGTATAGCTTGCAACCACTTTGAAATCGCGGGTGATATTAGCCACTGCTTCCAGCTCGAGGCCGCGCGACGTAACCTCGCCGTTCTGTCTCTGGAAAGTCGGATTGATCGGGTCGACAGTCAGGGCATTCTGGCGTTTGAGGTCGAATAAAGCGATGCCGAACCGCGCGTTCAAACCAGAGGGCTGATACTTCAAGCCGACTTCAGTCTGCACACCGGTTTCGGGTAGGAGCAAATTACCGGCGGCATTGATGATCACGATCGGGTTGTAGCTCGTTGCATAAGAAACATAGGGTGCAACGCCATTGTCAAAGTTGTAGATCAGGCCGGCGCGGCCGGAAAACTTGCTGTCCTGTCGGGTTAAAGTAAATAGGTCGGTATAGACCTGCTTTACCCAGTCGTTGCGGCCCGACAGGACCAGCGTCAAACGATCCCATTTGATCTGGTCCTGCAGGTAGAGGCCAGCCTGCTTTTGTGTCACACGGCCGTCCCGATAAAGCGGGCCGTCGAAGGGCGGGTTAACGCCATACACCGGATTGAGGACGTTCAGATCGGTAGCGGGCCCCGCACCTTGTTTGTCGTCGAGCGCATAATGTTTTAAGTCAAGACCCATCACCGCGGTATGCCTGAACGGTCCCGTCGCGAAGCGATATTCAAACTGATTGTCCTGACTGAGTTGAGTCGCATTATTGCGGGCGATGAAGGTGCCCCGCGCGATGTCGGCTGCGGCCGGAGTGGTCGCGTAGCCAAACCCGATTATGCCGTTATAGTCAGCAACGACATTCGCAACGCGCCCATTTTGGCGGAACGTCGCGTTGTCCGAGAGATGCTTCTCGAATTGATAGCTGACCATTTTTTGCTGCCTGCTGTAGTCGCCAACGGAGGGGTCGCCGATGAACAGGTTCGTCGGTATCCGGCCGAACGGAGCGTCGGTTACGGTTCCGATATAAGGCAGAAAACCTTGCACCCTGGTCCTGTTCTGGGATGCCATGGCGAGCACCGTAAGCCGCGTGTCGACATCGGGTAGGAAGGTCACGGACGGCGCGATGAAATAGTTGTCGTCGTTGACGAAGTTCGTCTGTGTGCCGCCGCGATTGACCTGGCCGACGATCCTGTAGAGAATCTTGCCGGATCCCGGCTCGGTCGTCGTGACAGGACCGCCGAAGTCGAACTGTGTGTATGCGTTGCCGAAATTGTTGAGGCCGGCCTCGATAAAGCCAATGCGCTCGGCGGGAGGTGCCTTGCTTACGGCGTTGACCAGTCCGCCAGGCGCCGATCCGCCGTACAAAATTGCTGATGGGCCGCGCAGCACTTCGACGCGCTCAAGATTGAACGGCTGCAGCTTCCAGCCGGTAAAAGTAGAACTGTAAAGCTGCAGGTTATCGAGAAAAAGCGAGTCGTTCTGCGCAAAAAATCCGCGGATGACAAACCAGTCATCGCCATGATCCTGCCCATACTGGGCAGCAACGACTCCCGGCGTGTAGCGTAGGGTATCATCGAATTTCGAAACGATTTTCTGGTCGCGGATTTGCTCGGCCCCAATGACCGAGATCGACTGCGGCACCTCGATCAACGGCGTGTCGGTTTTGGTGGCTGTTGCGCTGCGGTTTGCAACGTAACCCTGCACCGGCCCCCGCGCGGTCTCGCCCTGTACGTCGATGGTATCGAGCGAAA
>CAZOOO010000251.1:0-3998 GCA_964581435.1 uncultured Hyphomicrobiales bacterium
GAGGATACGACCCGGCATTCGTCGTGACGTAGTTTTCGGCAAGGCTGATGCGCTCGGTCTCGTTCAGGCCAGCGACCGACGAGCGCGCGGCTTCCGCGGCAAGCTGCTGCACGCCATGCACCATGGTGAAGTAAGCGCCGAACATCACGATGCCCAAGACCAGCACCAGGAACAGCGGCAAAAGCATCGCGAATTCGACCGCGGACGCGGCGCGGACGCAGCGCACAAAGCGCGGAAGACACAAGGCGCGGCGCGGAGGGGAGCTTGTCATGCGGCTTATTACGCCACACAACTATTAAGTGTATATGAACATAATAATATATTATAGGTAGTATATATTTCCGGCCTCACCCGACGGCGGGCGCGAACTTGGAGCTCCGACACACTTCGTCCAAACCACGCAAGTATAAGCAATCAACGGCGTAAAACCGCATTCCGCGGGCGTGAAAAAGGTTCTAGTGTTCCGATTCCGAAGTTCGCATACCGTTGCCGCGATGGGGCAATGAAGCGAACTTTTGAACCACCACGCCAGGCTGGGATTAAAGATCTGCGCGGACGATCGTGTACGATGCGCAGAGAAACAGGGAATAAGCAGTGAGGGATCCCCGATGTTAGACAAGAGCCATGCCCTCAACGTGCCGAACGATCTTGCCGCGTTCTGGATGCCTTTCACCGCCAACCGCGCCTTCAAGAAAGCGCCGCGTCTGATCGTCGGCGCCAAGGACATGCACTACATCACCACCGACGGCCGCAAAATCCTCGACGGCGCAGCCGGCATGTGGTGCTGCAACGCCGGCCACGGCCGTGCCGAAATCGCCGCGGCGATCGCCCGCCAGTCGGAAACGCTGGATTTCGCCCCGCCGTTTCAGTTCGGCATTCCGCAGGCCTTTGAACTGGCAAGCCGCATCAGCGAACTCGCGCCGGAAGGACTCAATCATGTGTTCTTCTGCAATTCCGGATCGGAAGCCGCCGACACCGCGCTGAAGCTGGCGCTGGCCTATCACCAGATCAGCGGCAAGGGGAGCCGCATCCGCCTGATCGGCCGCGAGCGCGGCTATCACGGCGTCGGTTTCGGCGGCACCTCGGTCGGCGGCATCGTCAGCAACCGCAAGATGTTCGGTACACTGCTCGGCGGCGTCGACCACCTGCAATCCACCTACAACCGAGACAAGCAAGCGTTCAGCAAAGGCGAACCGCAATGGGGCGCGGAACTCGCCGACGAGCTGGAGCGCCTCGTCGGCCTGCACGGCGCCGACACCATCGCCGCCGTGATCGTGGAGCCGATGGCCGGATCGACCGGCGTGCTGCCCGCGCCGAAGGGCTATCTCAAGCGGCTGCGCGAGATCACGGAGAAGCACGGCATCCTCCTGATCTTCGACGAAGTCATCACCGGCTTCGGCCGCCTCGGTCACGCGTTCGCCGCCGAGCGCTATGGCGTGGTGCCCGACATGATCACCTTTGCAAAGGGAGTGACCAACGGCGCGGCCCCGATGGGCGGCGTGCTGGTGCGCGACACTATCCACGACGCCTTCATGACCGGCCCGGCGAACGCCGTGGAACTGTTCCACGGCTACACTTATTCGGCGCACCCGCTGGCTTGCGCCGCAGGGCTCGCCACCCTCGACATCTACCGCGATGAAAAGCTGTTCGAGCGTGCTCGCAATCTGGAGCCGAAGTTCGCAGACGCGGTGATGAGCCTGCGCGGGGAACCCAACGTGGTGGACATCCGCACCGTCGGCATCACGGCGGGCATCGAGCTCGCGCCCAACGAGAACGGGCCGGGCGACCGCGGCTTTGCCGCCCTGAGATCCGCCTTCCACGATTACGACCTGATGATGCGGATCGCAGGCGACACGCTGGCGCTCACCCCGCCGCTGATCGTCAGCGAGGATCAGGTGGGCGAGATCGTCGACAAGACCGCCAAGGTGATTCGCGCCGTCGCCTGAAGGATCGGTCCGATTTCGGCGGACAACGGCAGAAGACCTATCCGCCGAATCAGCGATAATGGTAGTGAGGGGGACCGGAAGCGCCGGAGATCGCCCCGCGCCGGAAGCATTCACGCCAGATGATCCGCATTTCCACAATTTTCATTGTCTTCTGCATGGCGCTGGTCTCCGCCTCCGTGGGCATCGTGCTCTATTCGCTTACCGGCCTGCGCGCGCCGGAGTCCGCCGTCGTCGCGCTCGCTGTCCTGACCGTCCTCGTCCTCTACAACGCCGTCTCCATGCGGATACGCGGCCGCAACAACGCCGAAGGCCAGATCGCGGATCTGTCGCGGGGCGTCGCCGACCTTGCCCGCCAGGTTTCTGATTTCGGACGCCGCCTCGCGGCGGCCGAAAGCAAAATCGCCATGGCGAATTCCACCGCTTCGGACCGCACCCAATCCGGACTTCAATCGGCGCTCGGTGAAATCAACGAACTCGGCGGGCTGGTCAAGCAGCTTGCCGCCATGGTCGCCGCTCATGACGACATGCTGACGGCCTTGCCTCCCGCCGCTTCCGCGCCCGCGGCCGAACCGGCGCCACCGGCAAGGCCTTCCGATCGCGAGGCGCTTGCGAGGGCGATTTCGGCCGCGCCTGCGATTATCCGGACAACCGCCAGTTCCGCACTGCCCTATCCCGACGCACAAATTCTGGCCGCGACCAGGAACGCCATAGAGACCGGCGGCATCGACATCTTCCTGCAACCGATCGTCACGCTTCCGCAGCGCAAGACTCGCTATTACGAAGCGGTGGCGCGGCTGCGCAATGCCAGCGGCGCACATATCGCAGCCGGCGACTTCATTCCGGCCGTCGAAGCCGCCGGCTTGATGGGGAAACTGGACGACGCGGTCCTGTCCCGCTGCATTCAGGTTTTGCAGCGTCTTCGCACGCGCAACAAGGACGCCGGCCTGTTCTGCAACGTCGCCTTGGCGACGCTCGGAAATCCCGCGACATTCGCGCAGTGCCTCGACCTTCTCGAAGCCAATCGCGCGCTGGCCCCCTCGCTGATCCTCGAATTCCAGCACGACACGCTGCGCGGTCTCGACATCAACGAGAGCACGCACCTGGCCGCGTTGACGCAACTCGGCTACAGGTTCTCCGTCGATCACGTAAAAAACCTGCGAATTGAGCCGCGCGAACTGGCGGACCGCGGCGTCCGCTTCGTCAAGGTGCCCGCTTCGCTCCTGCTGGATCAGAAACAAACATCGACCTCCGATATCCATCCGGCCGACCTGCCCGATCTGCTGGGACGCTTCGGCATCGACCTGATCGCGGAACGGATCGAAGACGAGGGAGCGGTCGTCGATCTGCTCGACTACAACATTCGCTTCGGCCAGGGCTTCCTGTTCGCCGCGCCGCGGCCGTTACGCCAGGATACGGCGGAAGACGCCGCCGATAAGGCAAAGCCCCGCGCCAACGGCGCAGCCGGATCGGGTGCGGCCGGAACCGACGTCGTGAAACCCGACCCGATCAAGACTGAACGTTCGTCTCGCATGACCGGCAACACCGCCCTGGCGCGCCGCGCCGGCGACGCCGCCTGAAAGCACCCGGCCGCAATGACCGCCCTCCGTTTCATCGACCATCTGCGCGAACTTGCCGCCGAAAGGGATGTCGTGCTCTGCGACGTCTGGGGCGTCGTTCACAACGGGGTGGTGTCGTTTCCCGACGCCTGTTCCGCGCTGAAAACGTTCCGCAGCCGGGGCGGCACCGTCATTCTCATCACCAATGCGCCGCGCCCGGCCGACGCCGTGCAGCGGCAGTTGCGCAAGTTTGGCGTTCCGGACGACACCTATGACGGCATCGCGTCATCCGGCGACCTGACGCGGAGCTACGTCGCCGGACATCCGGCCAAGGCGATTTTCTGGCTCGGGCCCGAGCGCGACAGTTCGATCCACCAGGGCCTTGATCCGGTATTCGCGCCGATCGAGCATGCCGACTACATCGTCTGCACCGGCCCTTTTGACGACGAGACCGAAACCGCGGAGGACTATCGCGCCCTGATGATGCAGGCGCGCG
>CAZOOO010000252.1:0-3918 GCA_964581435.1 uncultured Hyphomicrobiales bacterium
TGATGACGGCTGCCGAAAGCGAAGGCATCCGCTTTATTTCCGATGAGATCTATCATGGTCTCGACTATGCGTTTCCCGCCGTGACCGCCGCTGAACTGTCGCCGCGCGCGCTGATCATCAACTCGTTTTCGAAATATTTCTGCATGACCGGCTGGCGCGTCGGCTGGATGGTCGTGCCGGAACAACTGGTACGACCGATCGAGCGTCTGCAACAGAATCTGTCGATCTCGGTGCCGACGCTGTCGCAGATCGCGGCCGAGGCGGCCTTCGCGGGCCGTGAGGAGATGGAGATCGTGAAGCGCGGCTATGAGGAGAACCGCCAAATTCTAATTGCAGGTCTGCCGCAGGCCGGCTTGAGCGAATTCCTGCCCGCGGACGGCGCATTCTACCTCTATGCCGACGTTTCGAAGTTCACGACCGACAGCAATGATTTCGCGCGCCGGATGCTGGAGCAGGCGCACGTTGCCGCGACGCCCGGCGTCGATTTCGATCCGCTACGCGGCCGTTCGTTCCTGCGATTTTCCTACGCCCGTTCGGCCGTCGAGATGCATGACGCAGTCGCGCGCATCAGGCGATGGCTGACTTAAGCCTCTGCGCTCAGCCGGGTTGCCCCGGCCGGCGTTTGGAATCCTTCCGCAAGTCCCGGCATTTTATTGCAATTCCTTACGGAATTCGGTCGTTTAGCCGCAAGCCGACGTTGCGCAGGAGGTTCGATTTTGGCATGGTCCTGCCCGATTTGACGTCGCCTTGCGACAAAGCGGACCTTCCTTAATGCTTGCGTTCGCGGGCTCGCGGCATTGTCGGGGCAACTTCCTGAATTCTGAGGCAAATTCAATGACAGCACTGGTAGTGATCGTGCTCTGCGGAGCGCTTTCGATTGTTTATGCCGCCTGGGCGACCTCGTCCGTATTGGGGGCGGATGCGGGAAATCCGCGGATGCAGGAAATCGCCGCGGCCGTGCGCGAGGGCGCCCAAGCCTACCTGCGCCGGCAGTACACGACGATCGGAATGGTCGGCATCGTGATCTTCGCGCTGCTCGCCTACTTCCTCGGGGTGCTGGTGGCCGTGGGTTTCGCGATCGGCGCGATCCTGTCGGGCGCGGCCGGCTTCATCGGCATGAACGTTTCGGTCCGCGCCAACGTGCGCACCGCGCAGGCGGCGACCAAGTCGCTGGCCGGCGGACTCGAGCTTGCCTTCAAGGCCGGCGCGATCACGGGGATGCTGGTCGCCGGCCTGGCGCTGCTCGGCGTGACCATCTATTTCGCATATCTTACGCACGGCGCGGGCTACGCCGCGAACAGCCGCACGGTGGTCGACGCGATGGTCGCGCTCGGTTTCGGTGCATCGCTGATCTCGATTTTCGCTCGTCTCGGCGGCGGTATCTTCACCAAGGGCGCTGACGTCGGCGGCGACCTCGTGGGCAAGGTCGAGGCCGGCATTCCGGAAGACGATCCGCGCAATCCGGCGACGATCGCCGATAACGTGGGCGACAACGTTGGTGACTGCGCGGGCATGGCCGCCGACCTGTTCGAGACCTACGCGGTGACCGCCGTCGCCACCATGGTGCTGGCCGCGATCTTCTTCGCGACTTCGCCGCTGCTCGTAAACATGATGACGCTGCCGCTCGCCATCGGAGGCATCTGCATCATCACCTCGATCATCGGAACGTTCTTCGTCAGGCTCGGCAACAGCCAGTCGATCATGGGCGCGCTGTACAAGGGCCTGATCGCCACCGGCATCCTGTCGCTGATCGGCGTCGGCGCCGTCATTTACTGGCTGGTCGGCTTCGGCGAACTGGCGGGCGTCAATTATACCGGTCTCGATCTTTTCGCGTGCGGGGTGGCCGGTCTGGTCGTCACCGGCCTGATCATCTGGATCACCGAATACTACACCGGCACCGATTATCGTCCGGTCAAGTCGATTGCGAAGGCGTCGGTGACCGGGCACGGCACCAACGTCATTCAGGGTCTCGCGATCTCGATGGAGGCGACGGCGCTTCCGGCGATTGTCATCATCGCGGGCATCCTGGTGACCTACGGCCTCGCCGGCCTGTTCGGCATCGCGATTGCCACCACCACCATGCTGGCGCTGGCCGGCATGATCGTCGCGCTCGACGCCTTCGGTCCGGTGACCGACAATGCCGGCGGCATCGCCGAAATGGCGGGGCTGCCGAAGGAGGTGCGCAAGTCGACCGACGCGCTCGACGCCGTCGGCAACACCACCAAGGCCGTCACCAAGGGCTACGCGATCGGCTCGGCCGGCCTGGGCGCGCTGGTTCTGTTCGCGGCCTACAATCAGGACCTCAAGTTCTTCATCGGCGATGCCGCGCAACATACCTACTTCCAGGGCGTCAACCCGGACTTCTCCCTCAACAATCCCTATGTCGTGGTCGGCCTGCTGTTCGGCGGTCTTCTGCCTTACCTGTTCGGTGCAATGGGCATGACCGCAGTGGGTCGCGCGGCGGGCGCGATCGTCGAGGAGGTGCGTCGCCAGTTTCGCGAGAAGCCGGGCATCATGCAAGGCACCGACAAGCCCGATTACGGCAAGGCGGTGGATCTGCTGACAAAGGCTGCGATCAAGGAAATGATCATTCCATCGCTGTTGCCGGTATTGTCGCCAATCGTCGTCTACTTCCTGATCTACGCGATCGCCGGCGGCGGCGCTGCCGGCAAGTCGGCTGCGTTCTCGGCGGTCGGCGCGATGCTGCTCGGCGTGATCGTGACGGGTCTGTTCGTCGCGATCTCGATGACCTCGGGCGGCGGCGCATGGGACAACGCCAAGAAGTACATCGAGGATGGCCATCATGGCGGCAAGGGTTCCGAAGCGCACAAAGCGGCGGTCACCGGCGACACCGTCGGAGATCCCTACAAGGATACGGCCGGGCCGGCGGTCAATCCGATGATCAAGATCACCAATATCGTGGCGCTGCTGCTCCTGGCGGTTCTGGCGCACTGAGATACGCGAAGCGATTCAATAAAACCCGCGGCTGCGCAGCCGCGGGTTTTTCTTTCTCCGCCAGGAACGGAAAGCAATCCGTTCGTAACGCCCCGGCAAGCAAGAAGCGATGAAATGCCGTGGGGCTTCAGCCGGGCTTTGCCGGGAGAATACGTTCCTTGCGCGCGTGAGCTTTGCAACGACACAAGCCGAAATCGCCGCCTGGATTCCGGTAACGATATTACGTTCCTTTTTAATGCTCGTTTCCGATGATCTCGTTTTCGCAAGTGCTCGATTCGTGAGGCGATAAGACTGGTTCTGGAGGACTCGCATCACTAGCTTTAAGAGGGCGGCCAGGCACGAAGAGGGTGCAATGGGTATCAATCAGGGTCCTATCAGCCTCGATCAGAAATACACCCAGGGATCAGGCCACGTCTTCATGACCGGCATTCAGGCGCTGGTCCGGTTGCCGATGGCGCAGATCCGCCGCGACCGCGCCGCCGGCCTCAACACCGCGGGCTTCATTTCCGGCTATCGCGGCTCGCCCCTCGGCGGCTACGATCAGCAACTCCTTGCCGCTCGTCAGCATCTCGATCGGCACGACATCAAATTCCAGCCGGGCGTGAACGAGGATCTGGCGGCGACGGCGGTCTGGGGTTCGCAGCAGGTCCATCTCTCTCCGGGCGCGCGCTATGACGGCGTCGTCGGGATCTGGTACGGCAAAGGGCCCGGCGTCGACCGCTGCGGCGACGTGTTCCGCCACGGCAATGCCGCTGGTTCTGCGAGAAACGGCGGCGTGCTGTGCCTGGCGGGCGATGATCATGGCGCCAAATCCTCGACCGTTCCGCATCAGTCGGACCATGCGTTCATCGCTGCGCTGATGCCCTATCTCTATCCGTCCAGCATTCACGAAATGATCGAGATGGGATTGCTCGGCATCGCGATGTCGCGCTATTCCGGCTGCTGGGTCGGGATGAAGGTCAT
>CAZOOO010000253.1:0-3907 GCA_964581435.1 uncultured Hyphomicrobiales bacterium
TCATCGGCGGCGGCGGCAGCGCCCTCAACAACGGCCGCATGTATGTCACGCTGAAACCGCTCGGGGAACGCGACGCGTCCGCGCAACAGGTGATCGCGCGGCTGCGGCCCAAGCTCGACAAGGTCGAAGGCGCGCGGCAGTTTCTTCAGGCGTCTCAGGACGTCCGGCTCGGCGGACGCGCCACCCGCACGCAATTCGAGTATACGCTTCAGGATGCCAATCTCGATGAACTGAACGTCTGGGCGCCGAAAGTGCTGGAGAAGCTACAGGCGCTGCCCGAACTCCGGGACGTCGCCACCGATCAGCAGACCAGCGGCACCACCGTGACGCTCACGGTGGATCGCGACGTCGCGTCCCGTTACGGCATCGCACCGCAACTCATCGACGACACGCTCTATGACGCCTTCGGACAGCGGCAGGTTGCGCAGTACTTCACGCAGCTCAATACCTATCGCGTCATCCTTGAGATTCTACCCGAGTTGCAGGGCAAGCTCGATACCCTGGACAAGATCTACCTCAAATCGCCGCTCACCGGCGAGCAGGTCCCGCTGTCGGTTTTTGCCAGGTGGACAACGGTGCCGGTGCAACCGCTGTCGATCAGTCATCAGGGTCAGTTCCCCGCCATCACCATCAGCTTCAATCTCGCGGAGAATGCATCGCTCGGCGATGCCACGACCGCCATCCATAACGCCATGCGCGAGCTCGGCACGCCGGGCACCCTCAACGGCAGCTTTCAGGGAACAGCACAGGCGTTCCAGCAATCGCTCGGCACGGTGCCGCTGTTGATCCTCGCGGCGCTCGTCGTGGTCTACCTGATCCTCGGCATTCTCTACGAGAGCTACATCCATCCGATCACGATCCTGTCGACGCTGCCGTCGGCGGGTGTCGGGGCTCTGGCGACACTGATGCTGTTCGGCTACGACTTCAGCCTGATCGCGCTGATCGGCATCATCCTGCTGATCGGCATCGTCAAGAAGAACGGCATCATGATGGTTGACTTCGCGATCGCGGCCGAGCGCGAGGAGCATCTGCCGCCGGAAGAGTCCATCCGCAAGGCCGCCCTGCTCCGCTTCCGGCCGATCATGATGACGACCATGGCGGCGATGCTCGGCGGCGTGCCGCTGATGCTGGGCACCGGGACCGGATCGGAGATTCGCCAACCGCTCGGCTATGCGATGGTCGGCGGACTTCTGGTCAGCCAGGCGTTGACGCTTTTCACGACGCCGGTCGTCTATCTCTATCTTGACCAGCTCTCCAACTGGCTGTCCGGCTCGGGACGGGGCGGCGATCGCAACCTGTCGGGCCACCCCTCGATCAAGGAAGCGGCTGAATAGCGCCGGATCGGAGCCTTGCGCTCCGCGCAGGGAAGCGGACCCGCGCAGGGAAGCCGACTCCATGATTTGATCGATGCGTCGTGCTGGCTGGGGAACTAGGATTCGAACCTAGACAAACAGAGTCAGAGTCTGTTGTGCTACCGTTACACCATTCCCCAATTAACGGACTGAACTTACTTTCTTTTTTGAAAGTTTCGCAATCCCGCTCAGGAGTTTTGCAAGCCGGCTATTTTGCTCGCGTGATATAGCCGCGCCGGCGTTCGCGGTCTATAGCGTTTTCGAGCGAAGCACCTCCTCGGGCCCGACGGCCCTGAGCGAGTGTCCCTTGGCCGCAGCGCCGTCGCTTCCCTCAGCCCGCCAGCGCCGTGTCGGACTTTTTCGGGAACAACTCCCGATTGTCCGGAATTACCACCCGGGCGGGATCTTGCCTGGCTCGTCCCGTCCGCCCCGCCAGCCGGGGCACCCCTTCCCGGCGGGTTAACCGTGCTTTGGGAGACTTGACATGTCTGATCATAGCGAAATCGTATATTCGACGTCCGAAGGAATGGATTATCCGGCGCATGAACAGCAGTATAAGGCTTTCCTCAAGATAGGAATGATCGGCACAGCGTTCGTGGCCACCATTGTCATATTGATGGCGATCTTCCTTACCTGATTGTCCGGTCGTCGTTCCAAAGGCCGGCAGATATTTGCCGGCCTTTTTTTACCGTCGCGCCTGATCCGGGCTGTAGTCCCGACTTTTGCCGCCGCTCACATTGCGGTCACTGTTCATTGGTCGTGGAGATTCCGGCCTTTCGCGGATTCAGCGTTGCTGAATTTATTCGTTAATGGCTCACAAGCATCTGCGTCTTCCCCTGGTGCTTCCGCAACGAACGGCACTTGCTTTGCTTTGGACAGAACATTCAGCGAAATCAAAGCGCAAAGTGCCTTATTATGACCCAAGCATTGTCTCATCGAGAAGCAGCACGCCTGCCCTTCAAGCGAAAATGGTACAGCAGATATCGGAAAATACGCCGCACGCTAATTTTTTTGCGGAAGAAGAAGCCCGGATGGGGACGAGTTCTGATCGCCGTGATCGTCATCGACGGCCTGATCGCGGCCGGGGGCTGGATCGCCGTCGGCTACATCGTAAAATGACAACTCGGAAACGCCGGACCTAAGGCCGATGTGAATAAGGAGATAGGCAGCCTGATTCAGGGCCAGACACGCGACTATGATGACAATCCCGGTCCCAGGTCCAAAACCGTGCATGCGGAGAACAGCGGCCGAGACGAGGACAATCACCAATGCAATGGGCACAAGGACAAAGACTCTAAAGCGCAAGCCTACGGTTGCGCCTATCAGTGCGCTGGCAGACAGTAAAACAGGAATAATAATATCCATGCTTGATACTGCGCCCGTCGTCGAACTAGCCAGAATCTTGACCATCAGGCTTCGCGGTCCTCTCGGCCCAATTCGTCAACAAAAGAAATGTGAGGCAATACTAGGGCATAAAGGGAAGAGACCAACAAGTACGCGAATCCGTACCTTGACCTATCGGATAAGGTTGTGTTCGTGGCGTCCAGCTCGGCGCGAAGCGGACGTGCGATCTTGGTCCCGCCGGTGAGCCCCCTCCTCCGCGGGTTTATTATGCGAGGTTGGGCTTTTGGCCTGAATTTGGCCTGATACGTCACGCATCCATACGGCTCGGACGGGTTAGCAATCCCCCTCGTCCCATCCCAAACCCGCCGGCGCATCTCCGCGTCGGCGGGTTTCGCTTTGGCTGCCAACGTGGTGTTTTCCGTCACCCGCAAACGCACAACGCCGCGCGGCGGAGTATATTCGCCGGCGGCGCTGGCTTATACGCACTGGGCGCTGAAATTCCCAGTGATGGTGAGACACTCAAACCCCGCCAAAGGTTCAACAGGTCAATCCGCGCCGTCTGACGCGCTCGCTCCCGGGGTTGGAGTGAAAGTCTCCCGAGCGAAGCTCGCGGAGGAGGCCGGAACAGCAAAAAGCCCGACGCCGCGTTACAGCGCCGGGCTAGTGCGGGTGGAACAGGCCAGAGGAGCAGGCCCAGGAGTATCTCCGATCTGGTCTCCTTTACCGGCGATACTGCTTCCAGCTTAACATGACCTGTGAATCTATGTATTTGCGCTGGATCAATACGGCAGTCAGTTGAACAGCGGTCCGTCCGCCAGTTGCCGAATTGCATCAGCACGCCGAAAACCCGGTTAGTCAGGAACATATTTGAAATTTTTATCGCCCAAGCGGTTCTGGCTGGGCCATAATAATAAAAAAAGGGTTAGGAACTCAGGGGAAGCCGACGGGATCGGCGGGGGGCGAAGAAACGACGATGTCACGCGAAACCGCCCGGCTCTTGCTGGCAATGCATTGCGTAAATCAGGGTTTTGGTAGGAGACCGTCGCGGGCATTATCGCGTTGGCGCAGAATTATGCGGAGCAGCACCGCCTTGGCCAGACTGATGCCGGCGGGAGCCATCGCGGTGGCGGCGGGTGTCATGCCGCTCTCGTTCACGGATGAAGCAACGGCGCAGACCGCCACGTGGATCGGCGGCACGTCCAGCGATTACC
>CAZOOO010000254.1:0-638 GCA_964581435.1 uncultured Hyphomicrobiales bacterium
TTTTATTTATTTTACTATTATAAATTAGGGTTTTTTTTTGTTTTTTTTTTTTTTATTTTGTTTTCTGCTGTTTTATTAATTTGTTTTTGTTTTTTTAAAATCCACTCCACTAGCTGCAACGCCATGCCTTTCTCGATCAAGTCTTTCTCGATCAAGCGGTTTCGAAGAGATGCGCGCGAATGTATCGACATACCAACCTGCCTTGCGCGTTTCAACAACCGGACGAAAAGCCGAATCCATACGACTCCGGGATGCTTTGCGTTTATCTCCGCGAGATCGGTCGATTTTCGCCGGAGCCGTCACGCAGCCATGGCGCCAGCTCGCAGCTTCACATCACGATTCCGAATCAATAATTCGCCACACGCGGACGTTCGACACCGGCGATCACGCCGCAACATGGGGGTAATCACATGACAACGACACGACGGACAGTTCTTCTGCAAGGAGGAGCAATCGGCGCCGGCCTCATCGCCGCGAACATATCCACGGTGCGGGCGCTTGCAGGGCCGAAGACGCCCCCTGTCCGGCGTTCACTCCAGGGGCTTGCCTGGAACGACCCCATCGTCGCCACTTATCGCGATGCGGTCGGCATCATGAAGCAGAAGCCGGCCAACGATAAGTTCAACTGGGTGCAACTC
>CAZOOO010000254.1:648-3855 GCA_964581435.1 uncultured Hyphomicrobiales bacterium
CATCAGCACCGGATTCCGCTATTGCCCGCATGGCGACTGGTACTTCCTGCCGTGGCACCGCGCCTACACCGCGATGTACGAGCGTATCGTCCGGAACCTGACGAAGAATCAGGATTTCGCCATGCCGTACTGGGACTGGACGGCGAGCCCGACAATGCCCGAGGTGTTCCTGCCCGAGAAGACTCCGGACGGGAAGACCAACTGGCTGTGCGTGAATGAGGACGGCAGAAAACGGACGTGGCCGCCAACTCAGCCGATGCCGGCGAACATCGTAGGGCCCGCGGTGCTCAAGACGATTCTCAATGCGTCGCCTTACGAGGTTTTCGGCACCAGCCGGCCCGCAGGCCAGAACTCGCTCGATCCATCCTGGATCACCGGCGGCGGAGGCGTGCAAGGAACGCTCGAAGCGACGCCGCACAACCAGGTCCACAACAACATCGGCGGCTGGATGCCAACCGCCGCATCGCCGCGCGATCCGATATTCTTCATGCATCATGGCAATATCGACCGGATATGGGCGCTTTGGAATCTCAAACATGCCAACAGCACCGACCCGCTCTGGACCGACATGCCGTTCAAGGAGAACTTCCTCAATCCCGACGGATCGTTCTGGTCTCCCAAAGTATCCGACCTCTACGTTCCCGAAAAGCTCGGTTACAGCTACGGCTTCACGCAAACGGCCTTGGTCGCCGGCAGCGCCCGAACAATGACGCTGGAGCGCTCGCTCAACGCCGTCCTCGGAGGAACGGCCGCCTCCAAGGCGGAGGCCGGCAAGGTCGAGACCGCAGTGGTCGAAAACACCAAGAGCGCGACGCCGGGTGCCGCTCTGGCTCTCAAGATCGAGGTGCCGCAGGCTGCCTTGCAGGGCGTCGTGCGAAGCGTTCCGGTCGGCTCGGGACTAGACACCATGGACTTCGCCGCGGCCCGCGAGACGGCGGCGCGCGGAAGCCGCGCACTGGCCATTCTTCGAAATGTCGCCATCACCGATCCGAGCACGACGACGATCCACATTTATCTGGGCGACGAGCCTGTTCCGGCCGACGCCTCGGCCTCGGATCGCCGCTACGTGGGTAGTTTTGCCATGCTCGATCACGGCGGGGGCGGCCATGGCGCACATGGCGACCACGAACTTCCGTCCTTCGTCCTCGACCTCACCGATACGCTTCAGAAAGTTTACGGTTCGGCCGGAACGATCCCGAGCGCCGTCGGGTTGCAACTCGTGGTGAGCAACGAGACCGGAAGCGGCAAGGCAGGCAGCGCGACGCCGCGGCGAGTCGAGATCGCCGTGGTTTCAGGATAGCTTTGCGGGCCATGAGGGAAGACGGTTCCGATGAAGAAAGCGACAGGTTGCGCGATCCGAACCGTCTTCGCCCTGGCGGCGTTATCGACCGTCAAGATGGCAACGGCAGATGAGAATGACGTGCGCGCGCACGTCAACGCGCCGGCGCGGGTCGCGATCGCGCCGGCGCGAGAACCGGCGCAGGACGATGCCGCGCGTCTTGTCATCACGGTCACCGGTTTCAAACCGGCGACGAGCGGCACTGTCGAGGGCGTCGTTCTGATCCCTTGCGGAACCGGAGAGCGCGAGATCGGGCGGTTCGGAATCTTTCCGCAGCAGTCTTTCGCCGCTGGGGACCATGCCAAACCTCAGCGCTTCGGGTTTGTCGTGCCCGATGGCTGCAAGCCTTCGCACGCCACCGTTCGCCTGGAGCCCAGCGTCGGCGACGGCAGCGGCGCGGAACTCGTTATCGGCGGCGCTTCCTTCAAATAGAACAACACCGCCTCAAAGGCCGATCCTGCCCGATGCAGAATCCGCCGGAACGCGCGATCGATCCGGAACGTTCGCCGCAAACGCTCTGTGATGTGGTCGCGGTCGGTTCCAAGCATCGGCAGTCATCATAACGATATCCGTTCCACCTTCTTCAGCGGCATAAGCCGCATGATGTCCAGACACGGAATTCTATGATGCATTTTGATCCATGCCGGAAAATTGATTGGCATAGATGCCGGCGCCGCGAGAAACTGTAGAAACCAAATGTGCGCGTTGATGTTAAGGCCGCGAATGAGTGATGCGATTTGAGGAGCCTTTCATGTGCGATTATAGCTTGCATCACGTCGCCTCGCGTCCCGCCCGGGTAGCTGACAAACTGGTTACGATGGAGCTTGCGCGATCAAGGGCGCGTGGCTTTGCCGCCGTTGGCGAACTCGGAACCAAGCTTGTCGTTCACGATGACGCGCCCCAGGTCGCAGTGTGCCTGCTTCCGGGAACGGAACTCGCCTTCGACTCCGCTGTTGAATACGATCGCGCCTTCAGTCCCAAAGTTTTTGGCGTGCGAGTTTTTGGCAAGGCGCGCGTGAATTGCACGGTCGCCAGCTTCCGGGAGGTCGACCTCGATGACCCATACGTCCAGCATGATGCGCTGGAGTTCCCCAACGGGCAGATCGTCAAGATCAACCGGTTGATAGAAGGTCAAACGGCTACGGTTCTTCAACTGCCGGCGGTCTCGCCGCGCAGCGATAACGATCATGAGCACGCTCACGCCAGGTCTATCGTTCCCTCGCATGCTTCACGCCTCGTTCTGAATCGTGCGCTGCCGGAATCCGGAGCCGCGTCGATCCTGGTTCCGAACCAGGGCATGGCGACGTTATGGAACGCTTTCCGCAGCACAGCTGTCAGTCTTGAGGCCACGCTGACGCTGGCGTTCCGGCGTTTGACGGCTCGCAAGCCTCATCTTGAGACGGAATTGCCTGACGCTGGCTCCCATGGCAGCATGCCCGTGATGGCATTACCGCAGAAACTCGCGAATCCGACGTCGGATCGGTCGGATAAGAAGACCGAAGCCAGGTCTGCTGCTGAGTTGCCCTCGGCTTAGTCCGCGCCGGGAAGCCGGACTGAGGCACGAACATCGTCTTCGTGGTGAACCTGCGACCCGAAGACACACATGCAGCAATAAATCGCAGGAACCGCAGCGAGGCGATCGTCGTTCGAGCTGCATGAACACAGCAACAGCAAACCCGTGGTGCCGGCCACGAGGGATAGCCTTGGCGCATCTCCCGGCGAGATGCGCCACGCCAGCAGCGTCGAAGGCGAGAAACACACAAGCACGATCCCAGGCCACACGATCCCAGGCCAGCAGGCTCGAACGATAACTATAAGAACGAGCCATAGGAACGAAGGAGTATACACATGGACATCCGCGCTCAAGT
>CAZOOO010000255.1:0-3832 GCA_964581435.1 uncultured Hyphomicrobiales bacterium
TCATGGTGGCTGATGACGAGCGCATGATGCTGGCGGCACTATCGATATTCGGCCTCGGCTCGTCGTCGATCGCTCCCAGATCGACGCGCTGATGTCGTCCCGGCTGCCGCTGGACCTCGCACAGCAGGCAGAAGCGACATCCGCCGAGGAACGGCGGGCGTTGCTCGCCGGACGACTCTCGACCGGACGCGCCAAGACCTCGACGATCGCCGTGATCGGACAAGCCGCGCTCCCGGCGAAACAGGCCCATCGGCCCTTCAACCAGCAAACGATGGGTCGGCCAACGCAACCATCCGCCAAACCATCAGCCGCCCAGGAGGTCGCCCGATCCGCCCCGCGCCCCAGAGCGCGCAGCCATAGCCGCGGGTTGGACGATGGCCGCTGAGCGGAAAGCGGTCCGCCCACTCCGCCCGGTGACAGGCCGGCGAAGACTCCCGGATAAGAAAGCAGGCTGGTCGGTCGAATTCAAGATCGACAGCACCCTCCGCGTGACCGACGCCGAGGTCCAGGTTCTGGAAACCTATCTGGGCAGGCAACTGGATGCGTTGTTCGAAGGGACGCGCTCATCACCAAGCGATACGGTTTAGCCCGGCGATGCGATGAAACCACCAATGCGGAAGCGGGGGTGATAGCAATAGACAACACGATAACCCATCAATCCGGATCGCGCACGGCTTTACCGGAACGCACTCGAATCCCTATCCACCTAGGCTGCGACACTCTCGCTTGCCGAAATCAGCAAGTCGGCCGGAATATGGAAACGTTCGCGCAGACGTTTCACCATTGTCATGCTCAATTCACGCTTGCCGGACATGACTTCACTAACGCGGCTCGCCGTGCCCAGAAGCGGCACAAGATCGGCACGCGTCAAACCATGTTGTTCCATCAGATAGCTCAGCAAATCAGGCAATGGCGGCGCTTTGCGCGGCCAGCGTGCACGTTCATAGGCTTCGATAAGGCGCACCTGCGCCACCATGCGCGCACGATCGGCGGCATCGCTCGATTGGATCAGCTTGCCGACAAGGGCCTTGGCCGCCTCATGATCGGCCTGGTTCTGGATAACGACCAAAGTTGCCTTCATCGCACCGTCTCCGCATTCACCTTGTCATATTCTTCATGGCTGCCGAAAAAGCGGATCATCACCACGCCATCCCGATACTGCATCAAGGCTATCAGCCGGTAGTCATTGGCCTTGATATTGAATACCGCCCGCCCGCCTTTCAAGATGCTCGCCTTGGGGTGCGAACGCTTCACATCCTGCGGTGTCCGCCAATCCGAAGCTCCTGCAATCGCAAGCCACGCTCTGTATTGAGCGCGCGCCGCATCGATGCCCCTAGGACCGGACCGTTCGGCAAAATACTGTTCAACAATGTCCGTGCCGATCACCAGCATAGACGGATACTAGCGCAGATTTCCAGAAAATGGAAGATTGTATTTCCATTTTTGGGAAAGAGATGTAGAATAGAGTGCTGGACGACCCGATCCAGAATGCCGAGATCCTCGAACGCTTCCTGTGTCCGCGGCTGGATGCCCTTGCCGCGCAAGCCGCGAAACGGGTCGTCGAGCTGCTCGACCAACCGGAAGGACACGCCGCGCCAGTTCGATGGCGAGCGTCAGACCGGCCGCGCCCGCGCCGCAGATGAGGACGTCGCGTGAGAAATCATTTGTCATGCCGATCTTCATATGTGCATTATGCACCTAATTGGAGAGTGCGCATGTCGTCAGGGAAGAATGTGCAAAATACACTCGATTCCGCCATGCTGCGGGAACTGCATGGCGCGTTGATCGATATCGTCAGCGTGATGAACCGCCCGCAGCGCGACGAGGCGATGGTCCGCCAGGCCGGAATTGCACTCGACCGCGCGCTGTTTCCGCTTCTGGTCATGATCGAACGGCTGGGCCCGATCGGCATCGTCGATCTCGCCGACCGGGTCGGGCGCGACTACACGACCGTCAGCCGTCAGGTCTCGAAACTGGAAGAACTCGGCCTTGCCGAACGCCGCGAGAACCCTGTCGACCGTCGCGTCCGCGAAGCGGTCATTACCGCGCGGGGCAAGGCGATGACCGACAAGGTGGATGCCGCGCGTGAGAAAATGGCGCGGGACATCTTCTCGGACTGGAAGGACGGCGAGGTCAGGGACCTCATCCGCCTGATGCGCCGGTTCGCTGATGCGGTGACACAGGGAGACTGAGCCGCATCAGCACTCTGAAGAATTCATTGCGGGGAATTGGCCGCTCCCGACGGTAACATGTTCAGAGAACTGAGCCGTTGCCGATGATGGTCAGCGTCATCTTGGCAAGCCTGTTTTAAGTTACCAGCATCGTCAGTCATCACCGTTACGTCTCTGCAGGTTACAAGGCGCTCAACGTTGATTACGATCACAACGGTCAAGTGAATGACCTAAGCGTCGGCGACCCGGTTCTCGGCATGAGCGCCCGGTTTTAATTTGCATCTGCTTTTCGCAGTCCTCTTACGGATTGGTGTTCGATATGTCTCGATTCACACGCATCCTCTCCACTTTGACTGCCGTCGCGGCGCTGCTGACTGCCGAGGCACAGGCTTGCACGCGGGTCGTCTATCACGGACCGGAGGGGCGGACCCTCACGGGGCGCAACATGGACTTCAAGGATCCCATGGTTAGCAACTTGTGGGTCTTTCCTCGCGGGATGAAACGCAACGGAGCCGCTGGTCCGCGTTCGTTGGAATGGACATCGAAATTCGGCAGCCTGGCGGTCTCGGGCTATGACATCTCGACAGTGGATGGCATGAACGAAGTTGGCCTCAACGCCAGTCTGCTATGGCTCAACGCCACGAAATTCCCCGAAGACGACGGGACGACGCCTCGCATGTCGCTTGCGGTCTGGGCGCAGTTCTTCCTCGACCAGTTCGCGACGGTTTCGGAGGCGGTCGAATATACGCGTACACACCCTCTCCAGGTGGTGAGCGGCGAAGTGCCGGGCCGTCCCGGCAGCCTCGCGCCGCTGCATCTGACGCTCTCTGATGCCACCGGCGACAGCGCTGTTCTCGAGTGGATCGACGGAAAGCTGAACATCCATCATGACCGCGCATATCAGGTGGTCACGAACGACCCGCCCTATGACGAGCAACTCGCCAACCAGAGATACTGGAGTGCGATTGACCCACTCAAATTCCTTCCCGGCAGCGGACGCTCCGAAGACCGTTTCGTGCGCGCCGGCTTCTATATCAATGCGGTCACCAAAAGCGATGACCAGAGGATCGCTGCCGTCGCGGTGTTCAGTGTCATCCGTAACGCGTCGGTGCCTTATGGCGTGAGCCTTCCCGAGGCGCCGAACCTGTCCACAACCCGCTGGCGCGTTGTGGCCGATCAGAAGGACATGGTTTTCTATGGCGAGTCCGCAACCTCGCCCAACATTTTCTGGGTGAATTTGAAAAAACTCGACTTCTCCGAAAGCGGGCCTGTCCGCAAACTGGATGTTGGAGTGGACATGGGCCGTATCCTGACCGGCGAAGTCTCGAGCCAGTTTGTCCCTGCAAAACCGTTCGACTTTCTGATCGCCGAATGAGGAGAGTTGAGTACGATCAACGGCTACGAGGTATCGTACGCCATCGTCAGCGACTGACCGTCGGGCCTATCGCCCGCCACCGGTGCCGGCGGAAATCACCGGGCCGAAGTTCTCTATCCGAAACTGGATGAAGGTAGATTTGCATGGCGAAGAAAAAATTCCCCGACGTCAACAGCGCGGCCCCCTTCTGCGTCGAGAACGACACGACCGCTGGTTACTGGCATCACCGACCGGAAAACACCCTTCCTCCGCCCGACATGATGGGCGCCTATATGCGCAACCGTCC
>CAZOOO010000256.1:0-3797 GCA_964581435.1 uncultured Hyphomicrobiales bacterium
CCCTGACTCCGCTCATCGAGGCTTTCACGAAGCCGGGCGACCTTGTGCTGGACCCGTTTTGCGGCAGCGGTTCAACTCTGGCCGCCGCGCAACGGCTCCGGCGCGACTGGATCGGCGTTGAGCTGGATAACAGCCACTATCGCACCGCCAGCAAGCGGCTGGCATCCACGCAACACTACCGGGCGGCAGCGTAGCCGCCCTTGCTCCGAACATATGCGCGCCCGTGCGCAAGGTGGGCGCTGCAATCTCATTATTGAACATCGGAAAGGACGACATCATGCTGCCGCCGTCTCAACATATCGCCGCGCAGGATCGGCCAGGCCATGGCGACCGATCCGGGTAGCGCGCATCTGGCGCCCGAAACTCGACACCGCCGCCGATCCACGAAACCGGCTCGGCGCGGCCGCGCCTTATCGGCACGGCCGCCGCTCGCCGGGCCCTGCTCGCGGGGTCAATCGCAAGCGCAGAAGAAGCGCTGGCGGCCATATCGCGCGAAGCCTCGTCAGGCGGGGTGTTCTCAAGCGTCTGATCTCAGTCGTTGCGCGCCACGACCATGAGCTGGACCATCTTATCCGACTTTCGCGGCGGCAGGCGGATCAGCGCCGGTGCAGCAGACGTCTAATGACGCGGAGGATTGCACAGGATCACTTCAGCAGTCTTCCAGCATCGGCCGAGCGGAAGCATCGCGGAAGAGACGGGAACGAGATCACGCCCGCGCGCCCTGGCAACGTGCAGTTTGTCCTGACAGTCAGGCCATGGAGCATCGTCGGCGAAGGCCGTGCATTCCCTTAATTCCGGCAAGGCGGGAGACGATCGCTGTTGTCGTATTCCTCGCGATTTCCTGAATGGGCCTCGCATTCGCGTCCTCGATTGCTGTGGGTCTGACCGAAGACCAGCGACGCAAGCGACGCCTCGATCTTGAGCCCGCAACACCCGCCCTGCGGCTTTTTTCCGCCGCCGGCAGGGCCGGCTTTGCACCGCGAAAGTCAAAAAAGTCCTCGCCGAATGTTGCAGGCCAATCGTCTCCGGTCGGCCGACCCGCATCGAGGTCGCAATGGTGCGGCCCGATCAGAAAAAGGCATGCGACAATGGCGATCATCGGCACCTTCACCAAGAACGAGAATGGCTCCGGCTTCTCCGGTTCGGTCAAGACTTTGACCCTGAACGTCAAGGCCAGGTTCGTCCCCACCGAGGGCGAAAGTGAGCGCGGTCCCGACTACCGCATCTTCGCTGGCGCTGCCGTCGAGTGCGGCGCGGCCTGGAAGAAGATCGCCCGCGAGACGCAGCGCGAATATCTCAGCGTCAAGCTGGATGATCCGACCCTCCTGGCGCCGATCTACGCCAGCCTGGTCGAGGCCGAGGACGGAGAGAGCTACAATCTCCTCTGGTCTCGCCGCAACAGCGACTGAGGCCAGATTCTCAATGAGTCCCGCTCGAAAGAGCGGGGCGTCATCATGCTCATGACCATTACCGCCAAACAGAATTTGGTGGGGTGCACGCGCACTATTCTGATCGGCTGCGGTAAAGCCTTGCCGATCGCTCCATAGGCTAGTTGGGCGTAGCGATCGGCCTATGCAGTTTCGCGCCAGCCTTCTCAGCCGCCGTTCTCAATCGCTTGTCGCGGGTCCACAGCGCTGCACCACGGTCCAGCAAAACCGACGCCAGCAGATGCGCGTCGGTGTAACCGATCCCCATGCTGAACAGCCAATGATGTTCGATCATGATCATAACCTCATCATGCGTTGCGGCGGCAGCCTGTCGCTGCATGGCCAGAAACGCCAGCACCGTGACTCGGTCGCTCAAGCTGCCCAGCGCCAATTCTCCAATCACGAACGGGTGGCAAAGCAGCATATCCTCCTCGATGATCCGACATAGCTCCGCATCGGAGCGGCGGAAATGATCGATCCAGATCGACGTGTCAGCAAGGATCACTTCGCGGCTTCACTCCGGCGGCGCGGTGCAGCCTCGGCCTCGGGCATCGTCCCGCCAAGGATGATCAGACGCTTGCCGGCCTCGACGCGCACAAGCGTCTCGAGAGCCTGACGAACGATGGCGGCCGTTTCCTTGATGCCGGTCAGTGACCGGGCCTTTTCCATAAGTCTGTCGTCGATGTTGATGGTGGAACGCATGGGATGCCTCCTTACAGCACCAAAAATAGCATCATTTGATGCCACATTCAACGCCGGCATATCATAAGTGTGAGAGGGCCCCGTCAGTCCGGTTTCAAAGAGTGGCCCGTGCGGCAACCTCAAGCACATGACATGGCCGCGCGCTCTACCGGGGCCGCGGCCGGTTCGTGAGATTCACACCGGCACTCCTAAAACGAGAATAAATTGACTTATCTACTCGCGCGATCAAATTATCCGCACTGAATGGATAGGCGCACTCAGCATTGATTGAAAATCTCTCTTTCGGGCGCACGCATTGCGCGCCCGAATCGGGAGGTAATGCCGTGCTGAATATCGACTGGCGTTCGTCCGCGGCATACGGATACGCAAAAGCTATCTCCGCCGCCGGCTTCGCTTGGGAGTATCTGCGCCGGAATGACGATTATCGTCACGATGTCCAAACTATTGGCCTGACGGGACACCCTAGCACGCGCGAGCTGGAGGTTTTCGCGCGTCGCTGGGGTTTGCGATTTCCCGTGCGACCCCGACGCGTCGCCTGACCGGCAACCGCATTTCTGGATTCCGAGCGTTCAACCGCAAGCGATTATGCTTTCGCCTCTCGGCCACAAGGAGGGCGAAACCGAACCGATCCTGACGCTGGCGCATCTCGACGGCCTCGACCTGCGCCGTGCAGTCGACGGATGGCATGGCATCTGGCGCACTGGCAGCGTCACGCACCAATTCTGGCTGCCTGACGCAGTACCCGACGCAGCCGCCTTCTACGCGGTCTCCCTGCCGCTGGATTCGTTTCTTGAACTGCGCGCCTTTGCTGCCCGGCGCTTCTGGCGATCCCTGAACGGGCGCGCGCCTGGCCCGGACTTCCGCACCATGCCGGCGCAGACGCGCCGATTTCACATCCTGTCTCTGCGGGCGCTTGATGCGCGACTACGCGGCGAGAGCTACCGCACCATTGCCGAAGTCCTGCTCGGCTTTCATGGGACAAAAGAGGATTGGGAAGTCGATCCGCGCAAGAACAAGACCCGTCGTCTCGTCGCGCACGGCATCAAGATGATGCGGGGCGGCTATCGGCTTCTGCTCCATTACCCCATCAGAATCGACGCGCATTGAGGCATCGGGCACGTTCGTCCGCTGAATAGAATCATCATGCTTTTTTGGCTGCGGCCTGTTCCAGAATCCGCCGATAGCCTTCGCGCGAGAGCCACTGCGCGCGGGCAAGGTGGCTTTCCCAGCATCGCCGGGTTCGCGCTTCATCGGAAACCGGATCGCGATGCAGCACGATGCGCGCGACTTCCTTCCAGTCTGCGCCTTCCGCCTTGGCGTCCAGCAGGCGAAGATAGGCCACGAAATGCCGCTCGTCGTAGACCGTGATGGTCTCGCCGGCCGGTGCTTCATCTTCTACGTCGGGATCGAGTTCGACGGGGACTCGCATGGCTACTCCCTTCATCCCGAAAGAGCCTTGCTTGCGGTGCGCCCCCGCAAACGAAACTCTCTGACTCCTGGTGATCGGGGAGTTAGTAACCGTGTTGGACGGCCCCATGGCCTTTAGGCGAGAAGCCCTGAACATACGCCAAGGGCTCCCCGACCATAGGGTCAAGGAGTGTGGTGCCGTCACGGCCGACACCAACCGCCAACAGGGGTTACTAAGCCCCAGAGCAGCGCGTCTGCTCC
>CAZOOO010000257.1:0-3796 GCA_964581435.1 uncultured Hyphomicrobiales bacterium
GGCAAAACCAGGCCGCCTGAATTGGCTTGCGGCCAAAGTGGCCGAGATCGGCGTAAAGCGCCTCGCCGCCCGTGACCGACAGAAAGACCAGGCCCATGATGACGAGGCCGAGCACACCGTGATTGAGCAGGAAGTGAACGGCGTACCAGGGATTCACCGCCAACAGCACATGCGGATCCTCGTGGATATGCAGAGCGCCGAGAACTGCGATCGTCACGAACCACAGCCCCATCACCGGAGCAAACGCCGAAGCAACCCGCGCGGTGCCGCGGCTCTGTACCGCGAACAGCATGATCAGGATCAGCAACGTCAATGGAACGACGTAATCCTCGAGCCCCGGCGCGGAGAGTTTCAATCCCTCGACGGCGGACAGAACCGAGATCGCCGGCGTAATCATGGAATCGCCGATGAACATCGAGGCTCCGACCACCCCGAGCGCCAACAGAAGCAGGCTTCGCCGTCCCAGCGCCCGCTGCCCGAGCGCCATCAGCGACAGAGTTCCGCCCTCCCCGTTGTTGTCGGCCCGCAGCAGCAGGAGAACGTATTTCACCGTCACGACGATAAAGAGCGACCACAGGATCAGCGACAGCACGCCGAGCACGATCGCCGGCGTCACCGCCCCCTGCTGCGCGGCGTGATCGACCGCCTCGCGAAAGGCATACAAGGGCGAGGTTCCGATATCGCCGAAGACCACGCCGATGCTTCCGAGCGTCAACGCCCAAAAGCCGCTCGTTTTTGCCGAAGCTTCGCCTTTGCCTTCGGCGGTTGGATCGCTGACGGCCATGGTGTCGTGCCAACGCTCTGATCATAGTTCTGATCCGGGGCTATCGCGCACAAGCTACCTGCCCGTCAATCATCGAATAGCATTGACAATCTGCCGTCGACCTGCCGGTCGGCTGGCTCCGTCCGGTAATATAGTATTCGCAGGCAGATCAGGGTTTCAAATTCGGCGGCAACGGTGGAGCCTCGCGCATCAAGGTGATGGTCACGCGCCGATTCGCCGCCAGCGACGGATCGTCGGGAAACAAAGGCATGCTGTCCGACTTGCCGGAGACCGCGAAGACATGACTCGCCGGCAACCCTTCCCGCTCGAGGATTTGACGAACAACGTTGGCGCGGTCCGCCGACAGGTCGAAGCCGTCATAATCGCTGCGCATCGCGATGAAGTTCGCAGCGGTATGACCGGTAACCGAGATCCGGAACGGCGTCGCCTTGAGCGGAGCCGCAAGCGCCCTGATCAGCATCCGCGTCCGCTCATAAGGTTCCTTTGACCCGTCCGCGAACATGGATCGACCGTCCTGGTCGACGATTTCCAGATTGAGACCTTCCTTGGTTTCCTCGAACATGATGTGCTTGGAGAGTTCCGTCAGTTCCGGCATGTCCTGCAACGCCTGTCGCAGCGACGCGGACGCAAGCGCGAACTCGCGATCCGTCTTGAGGCGGGCGCCGGCAGTCTTGAAACGCTCCTGTTCATCGGGGGTCGGCGTCGTGGAGGTTTCATCCGGCGGGACGTGCGCGGCGTTCTTCAGCTTGGGCCGCGTCGGCAGGCCATCCGATTCGACGATTCCGGAATAGCGCACCTCGGTCTGGGAGCCGAAGGCGTCGCGCATCGAGCCCGCGACGATCTTGAGCTTTTGATTGTCCATCGTGGAAAACGCGACGAGCATCACAAAGAAGCTCATCATAAGGCCCATCAGATCCGCGAACGTGACGAACCAGCCGTGCCCCCCGCCATGCGCGTCGCCTCGCTTTTTCTTGGCCATCGCTGGTTTCCCGAATCGACGTCAGATTACGCCGGAACCGGCTCGCCTTCTTCGTGACGGTGTTTTTCCGGCAGATAGGCCAGCAGCATTTCGCGCACCAGAGCCGGACTCTTCGAATCCCGGATCATCAGGATGCCGTCGATGATCAGGGTGCGATTGGTTTCCTCGTCCAGCAGCTTGCCGTGGAGCTTGTCCGCGATCGGCAGGCAGAACAGGTTGGCGACAAGCGCGCCATAGAGCGTCGCGAGCAGCGCGGTCGCCATGAACGGCCCCAGCTTGGAAGGATCGGTCATGTTGGCGAACATCTGCACCATGCCGATCAGAGTGCCGATCATGCCGAACGCCGGCGCGCAATCGCCGATGGCGCGGTAGATCTTGCTCCCCTCATCGAGGTGCATGAGAAAATTGTCGCGGTCGCGCTCGAGGTTGTCGCGGATGAATTCGAGATCGTAGCCGTCGGCGACGAAGCGGATTCCCTTGGCGAGAAACGGCTCGTTGGTCTCGACTTTTTCGAGACCCACCGGGCCCTGCTTGCGGGCGATTTCGGCGATCCGCGCCAGTTCATCGACAAGGTCGCGCGCCGACAGCCTGCTCATGGTGAAGGCATATTTGGCGCCGAGCGGCAGGCCGTGCAGAATCGCGCCGAGCGGAAAGCGGATCATCGTCGCGGCGGTCGCACCGCCGAAAATGATGATCATCGCATGTTCGCTGATGAACATGTGCAGATCGCCACCCATGAAGACCATCATGGCAACTACGATCATGCCGAAAGCAAGTCCGGCACCGGTCATGATATCCATGATGAACTCCACGCGCATACTCGACCGGCCATCCTGGACGGCGACGCGACCGTTCTGAGTCACGCATCGACACCCTAGCTTTCGCGCCATTAAAGACCCGTTACCGGAAGGGTAACCGTTACCAATGCGTTAATGTCGGGTCACGGCGGCTTTCCGATAAGATGAGCCGCTTTCCGCAAGGTTTCTCAATGCGGACGGGAGGGCCGGTTGTCCTGCTTGCGCTGCCGGACCGGAGCGGTCGGCGGCGTGGCCTCGGGGGATGGCGAGGCCGGCGAGGCCGCATCCGCCGATGACGGCTCATCGGGAAACGTCTCCTGCACGGCCGCCTTGAGATCCTGATCACGATAGGATTTCCAACCGACCGGAAGGCTCAGCAGAAAAACGATCGAGCCGAAAGAAAGGACGACCCAGGGATAGCTGATCAGGAGCGCGATGACGAAGACCACCGACACGAAGACCGGCAGCACCAGTTCCGGCTGCACACGCATCCCAACCGTCTTGCCGGAGAACACCGGCAGCCGCGAAACCATGAGGATTGCGATCAACAGCGTATAGAACGCCGTCAGTACGGCAGGAGGCTGCGGAATGCCCAGAAACGAAAGATAGATCGGCAGCAGCACCGCGATCGCGCCCGCCGGCGCGGGCACGCCGGTGAAGAAATTCGCGGCGAAGGCCGGTTTGTTCGTGTCGTTCATCGTCGCATTGAAGCGGGCGAGACGCAGACCGCCGCTGATCGCGAATATCATCGCCGCGATCCAGCCCACATTGTCGAGGTCGTGCAACTGCCAGAAGTAGAGGATCAGGCCGGGCGCAACACCGAAATTGACGAAGTCGGCGAGACTGTCGAGTTCAGCCCCGAACTTCGACTGGCCCTTGATCATCCGGGCCACCCGCCCGTCGAGCCCGTCGAGCACGGCCGCGAATACGATGGCCCCCACCGCAAGCTCCATCCGTCCCTCGGTCGAGAGCCGGATCGCCGTCAGTCCCGCGCAGATCGCAAGCAGCGTGATGAAATTCGGCACCAGCATCCGTACCGGGATCGGACGAAACCGGCGGCGGCGCATCTCGGACGATTTCGGATCGTATGGCGTCGGCACGTCTCCTATATAGGAAGGCCTTGCCGGGACCGCCATCAGTTCGGCGCTCCGGCAAGCTCTAGGCGAACTTCAGATTCAGGACACTAGAGCGGGATGAGGAAAAGTGTGCAGCGGTTTTCCGCCCGCATCCCGCGTC
>CAZOOO010000258.1:0-3766 GCA_964581435.1 uncultured Hyphomicrobiales bacterium
CGCGCACGTTGATGCGTTTCACGACGCCCATGCGGGCGCCGACCTCGATGCGATCTCCGACCTTGATCGGCCGCTCCACAAGCAGAATCAGGCCGGAAACAAAGTTGTTGATGATGGATTGCAGTCCGAATCCGATACCGACCGACAGCGCGCCGGCGACGATGGCGACGTTCTGCAAATTGAGTCCGACGTACGACAGCGCGATCAGGGTGGCGAGAATGACTCCCGCATACCCGGCGCCAGTACCGATCGAACTGCGAACGCCGACATCGAGATTGGTTTCCGGCAGGAAACGCTCTTCCAGCCAGCGCTTGAGCGCGCGCGTGGCCACGACACCGATGGTGAGGACCGTAAGCGCGCCTAGAATCTGGGACGGCGAGATGGTGATGTTGCCGATCTGAAAGCTGAAGAATGCCGAAGACACCGACGTGACGACGTCGTCGGAACGAATTCCCCACGTCGTGAGGATAAAAAAGGCCGTCAGTCCGATCAGGGAGAGTTGAACGAGGCCACCGAGCACCGCGGCGATCTGGCGGACGGCGCCGCTCCCGAGGCCGGCGGTTTGCCTCAGAAAACGGCCGATCGCGCCATTAAAAGCGAATGTCGTATTGATGAGAACCGCCGAGAACCGGCTCAGAAGTATGAAACTCATGAGCGTGGCGACGAGCACGACCATTTCGATCGTGACGAACCGGCCGAATGCGACATATCCTCCGAGCGCCCCGACAACGGCGGCCGTGGCCATCATCCAGCCAATCGGAATCAGCAGGCGCCACGCTGATCTTTGCGCGGATGAAGGCGCGGCGGCTTCCTCTTCCGCTTCGGTGGCGGCCGCGACGCGTAGCGCGCCCATGAAGAGAAGCGCCTTCGTGATCGCGATCAGGGCCTGAGTCGCGATCGTAAGCTCGATCGGCGATGCGATCGCCAGACCGATCGCGTCGACGACGATGCCGAATGCGGTGACCATGGCGAGCAGGACCGAGTAGGATATCAGGCCGTCGACCGCTGCATTGTCCAGTTCGATCAGACGCCACGACGGGCGGCTTGGTGCGAGGACCGCGGTGGTCAGGCGGATAAAAAAGAATCCGAAGGTGATGCCCAGAAACAAGGCTCGAACGATCGGCGTTACGTCGCCGGGCAGAACCTCGAGCGTTATGAGCGCCTGGTACAGCACAAGCAGCGCGACGGCCGTAAGCGCGGTGTCCGTGAACACGATCGCGGCAGCGGAACCTGTCTTCCGCAGCGCGCTGGGATTGGCGATCTCGGGATCCCGCGTCGTCCACCGCGACCACCAGCGTCTGCCCGGTGACAGGAAGAATCCGAGCACCACGATGGCGGCGATAACGAAGCCGGACGCGGCGCGAAGCGGCTGTGCCGACAGCACGCGGCCCCACTTGGAAAGGAGATCGACCAGGCTGACGGCGGCAATCGGAGCAGCGTTCGCGGCCGTGATCCAGAATGTGGGATTGACCAGACTTGCAGAGCGTTGCAGCACCGATTCATTGAATATCGCGCGCCGTCGATCGGAGATCGCGTCGATTGTTTGCTGGGCCCGCACATTGATGAGCTTGGCCTGTTGAATGATGCCCTGCCTTCCGGCGATTTCAGCCAGCAGTTTGGCCCGTTCAAGCTTTACGTCGTCCGGCTGTGGAGCGGTCGCCTCGGGGCTTGGGGCGAGTTCGGCGGCCCTCGCGCCCGCTGCTTCGAGGCGAGGCGTGATTTTCGATATCAGCTCGCGTGCTTCGCGCTGCGTCGTCGCGGCTCGATCCCGGAGATCGGTCAACACGGTGTCGTGGATAGTCCGGGCGCGCAGCATCGCCTCGACCTGATCGAGCGTCTGTTTCCAGCCGTCGAGTTTAGATTGTGCCCGTGGAAACTCGGGCGCCGGCACGGACGGCAGATTCTCCGCTGGGGCGGAAGGCGCGGGGGCTGCGGCCGGGCTCGCCGGCTTGCCGTTCCCGGGTGCAGGGGCCGGCGCGGGTGTCGCGGCATTCAGAGGCATCCAGGACAGAAAGACGATGAAGAAAACTGCCGCGCGGATTGTCTTCATGCTCTTTGCCTGTCGAAACTGCGGAGGATTGACGATGCGGCATTCCGGAACGGAATGGCGGAGCCGGCCGTAACGGCTTTCCGCTGCTGGTCCGGCCGGGCGATGCGCGTGAACGCGCGCCAGTTTGCTTGCGGTACAATAGGCCGAAATCCGCCTATTGTATGTATGACGGTTCAGCCATGGCCCGCTTGAAATGACTCGGACCTTAGCCCCTCGTCAATACTTGACGAACTGGGGCGGTCGCTGTCGGTCACGCGCGCGGATGAAATTATGGCATATCGTTGATACAGCTTGCATATTTCTTTGAGTGACTCACATCACGGTCTCTCCTGGTCAGCGGTCCAGGGTACGGCATCGACAACGGCCGCGGATTCACGGCCAGCCCGAGGAACTCACGATGACCGCCTCTCACGCCAAAACCGTCCGTCAAATCGCAGCGATCCTGGCTGTTGCGACCTCCTTCATCGCGCTGGCAGGCCCGAGCTTTGCCTTTACCGCTGAAGCGCGACGACTGTGCACCGGCGATGCGTTCCGCCTGTGCAGCTCCGAAATCCCGAACATCGACCGGATCACCGCCTGCATGGTCAAGAACCGCTCAAGCCTGACCCCGGGCTGTCGCGACGAACTCGACAAGGGGCTGGTTGCAGAATCTCACAAGGTCGCCGCGCAGTAAACGGCAGGATTTGGCTGATGCCATCTGCTGTTGATCCCCTTCATGCCCGCTTGTAGTTAGGAAAGGCGTGGTCGCGAAGCTCACCGCGTCGGCGGTCAGCCGAATGTCAGGGGATTGTCAAATGGCGGGTAGCGATCCTGGCATGCCTGCAAGTCCGGCCGGGTCTGATGCGGACGATCATGCCTATGCGGCCGTGTTGACGCGGGCGCGTGCGCTCGTGCCGGATCTGCGTGACCGGGCTGCCAGGACCGAGGAATTGCGGCGCTTGCCGCCGGAGACCGAGGAGGAATTTCGCGAGGCCGGATTGTTCAGAATTCTACAGCCGAAGCGGGTCGGCGGCTTTGAATTCGACTATGTCGCGCTCGTCGACGTCGCCGAAGCGATTGCCATGGCCGACGCATCCGCGGCCTGGACGCTGGCCAACCTTGCGAGCCATAACTGGATGCTCGGCATGTTCGACAGCCGCGCCCAGGATGCCGTCTGGGGGAAGGACCCAAACGCGCTGATCGCGTCGTCCTTTGTGTTTCCTTCCGGTTGTGCCAGCAAGGTCAAGGGGGGATACCGCCTACAGGGCCGCTGGCCGTTTTCCTCGGGAGTGGATTGCTGCGCCTGGAACATGCTCGCGGGGCACGTTTCATCGGATGATGAGGCCGACGGCATCGAATACAGGATTTTCCTGGTTCCGCGCGAGCGCTACCGGATCATCGATATGTGGAACGCCGCGGGGCTGAAAGGAACGGGCTCGAACGACGTTGCTGTCGACGACATTTTCATCGAGGGATGGATGACCCTGTCGGTCGCGGATATCGCCGGAGGCCCGTCTCCCGGTAGCGCTGTCAATCCGAACCCGCTTTATGCCCTGCCGGTCTTCGCGCTATTTCCGTTCGTGCTGTCCGGCGTGGCGCTCGGCAACGCCCAGGGTTGCCTCAACGACTACATCGAGACCGCGCGGCACCGCGCCACCACTGTCAGCCGCGCCAGGCTCGGCGATCTTCAGTCCACGCAGATCAAGATTGCCGAAGCATCCGCGAAGATCGACGCCG
>CAZOOO010000259.1:0-3730 GCA_964581435.1 uncultured Hyphomicrobiales bacterium
GCACCCCTTCGTTCCGAAGAGCATCCAGGCCGACGCTCATTTGTTCATCCCAATTTTTGCCGCGAAGATAATCCCTCGGCGCCAGACCGCCGAACCGGTCGTTTGGTCGAGAATACCATCCATTAACGTCCAGATGCCTGACCTTTGGAATCCGCACCTTATTCTCGACACCATCGATCCGCTCGTTCCCGAATTGCCGCCTATTTTGCGCGAACTGACCAACAATGTGATGATCCTCGTAGCCCGGCTCACTGGGCAGCCGCGCACGGGCTTGCAGCTCCTCCAGCGTGGCCGGAGGATCATTAGCAGTTTTGATCATATCGGTCAGGCGCTTCAGGTCCTCAGCCTGATCCAGCGCTCCGATAAAAATATCCGCCGCCGGCGACAGGCGGCCGACGACACGCAGCCACCTGACAGCTTGACGAACAAACTTCATCCGGCCTTCGGCGGTTTCGGGCCTTTTCGGCGGAATCGGCGGAGGGCCGTCATCCGGCTGCCAATCCCCCGCGAGTTGCACGCCGTCGATCGTGTTGTCGCGCGGTGTGATCTGAAAGAGGCCGAGACTGCCTCCTCCTGCGCCGTCGTCCGTCCACTGACCGCCGTCCGGATTACCCGCCGGCACGCGCGGCTGGTTCGGATTGTATTTGCGCGCCAGCGCGGGGAAGGCTTTGGCGACATCCGCACCGGGCGGAAGGAACCGCGCGGCGTCCGGACGAACCCAGCGGGCCGCATCCGGCCGCAGCCATCGCGATTGCTGACGGCGCAGATATAGCGTTTTCAAGCGAAGTGGATACCGGTTCGCGTGAATAAAACGCGTCAAAAAACTAGAGCGTCATGATGCGATGGCATGGAAATATGACCTTGGGAAACGACGCGCGCTCCAAAAAACGAAGCGGCGCGCCGGAGAAGCGCGCCGTTGAATTTCCGGTTATGCGCGGGGCCTGCGCGAAGACGCGCTTCGCGCGTTTTTCCGGCCAAGACGCATGATGCAGGACCGGCGGCCTTCCTCAGCTCGCCGCGAACTTCATCAGCTTGATGGCGTCGAAGTCCTGCACGCCGCCGCCGACGCGCTTGGTCGTGTAGAACAGCACGTAGGGCTTGGCCGAATACGGATCGCGCAGCACGCGCACGCCGGCGCGGTCCACCACGAGATAGCCGCGACGGAAATCGCCGAACGCGATCGACAGCGAGTCCGCCGCGACATCCGGCATGTCCTCGGCCTCGACCAGCGGGAAGGTCATCAGCGAGGCGCGCCCACCAGCCTGCGCCGGCGGCTGCCACAGATAGGACCCGCCGGTGTCCTTGAACTTGCGGATCGCGGCCTGCGTCTTGCGGTTCATGATGAACGCGGCATTCTGGCGATAGCCGGCCTTCAGCGCATAAACCAGATCGACCCGCGCATCGGACGGGTTGGACGACGCAAAGCCGCTCGCGCCGCCGCTGGCGACGAAACCCAGCTTGCCCCACACCCAGGAGCCATTCGCGACGGTGTCGGATTGCAGAAAGCCCTTCGGCTTGTTGGTGCCGTCGCCATTCACGAAGGCGGCGCCTTCCTGAACCGCGAATGTCAGCTCGACTTCCTGCGCGATCCACTCGTCGATGTTGACGGCGGAATCGTCGAGCAGCGTCGCGGTCGCCGCCGGCATGGCGTAAAGCTCCATCGCCGGGAAGCTTAGGGCATCCAGCGCCGGCGAGGTGGTTTGCGTGCGCGACCCCGTCTCACCGACCCAGCCGGTGGCGGGACCCGCCGTCATGAACGGCTTCTTGTAGACATTGCCCGAGATGGTGCGCACCGACGCCAGCGCGCGGATCGGCGAGATCGCCGCCAGGCGCTGCCCGATTTCGTGTTCGAGTTCGACCGGAACCAGATAGCCGCCGTCGGGATTGGAGCCGACGGACATCGCCTTGGTCTCCAGGTCGCGCAACGCGCCGGCCTCGCCGCCGCGCACGTAAGCCTCGAACGCGCTCTTGTGCTCGCGGGACGCCGCATCGCTGGCGACGCGCCCGCGGCCTTCGAGCGCCGGACGGGCGTGCTTGAGCGCCAGTTCATCCATGCGCCTGTGCTGGGCGTCGAGCGCGGCGTTGATGCGATCGACCTTCTCCTCCAGCAGCACGTCGCCGCGCTTTTGCTCCAGCCGCGCCAGGCGCTCGTCGTTGGCCGCCTTGAATTCCTCGAAGGTGACGCGGAAGTCGTCGTAGCCGCCGCGGACGGCGCCGCCGGACTTGTGCTCCGGCGCGGTGTCGGTGATATCGAAGTCCATTCGCATTCTCCTCGGTGGTGATGATGTCATGGCTTTGCCGCCCAAGACTTGTGAGCGGCGCTGCGCTATCGCGTTTTCGAGCGAAGCATGTCCTCGGGCTCGACCCGGGGCGGATGACCTGCCGGCGTGAAGAAAACGCGCCAAATCGAAATCTGAGAGCCCCGCTTCTGATTCCATCGGAAGCGGAAAGGCTCTAGAATGGCCTCCCGCAACGGCCGCACCGTCGAGGCAAACCATGCGCTTTCTGATCTTCGTCTGGATAACTCTCGCCGTCGCCGCGACCGCCAGCGCGTGGTATGCGATGCGGCCTTCGAGGCGAGGCGCCGCCTGGTTCTGGATCGCCGCCTGCGCCGTTCTGCTGGCGACGTTCGCGGTATCCTTCTTCATGCTGAGCGCGAGCGCCGAAAAAACGCTGCTGTCGATAGCGCTTTATTTCCTGAACTGGAGCATGGCCGCCGGCGGCGCGGCGATCTGCGCCGGCGTCATCGCCGGCCTCTCGCTGGCGCTGGCCTACAAGCGGTAAGGCGCACCGACATCAGCCGCGCGAACGCTACATCTAGCGGCCCCCGCGCTTCTCGTGCAGTCCCGTGCCGGAATTTCATCAGGCACGCCGATCCTATTCGATCGAGTCCCGGATCAGCGTCAATACCCCGCGTATGTCGTAAAAGAAGTAGTTGCCCTCGGCATCGTTCCATATCCGCTGCAACTCGGCGTCCGTAACGTCTTGCGCGAGCAATTCCTGCGGGAAGCGCTTGACGACCGCTTGATCCTGCTTGTTCGAACATCTCAGGGCCCGCGCAATCCACTCGTCCATCGTGGAGATTCCCTCGTCGCTGCCCTGATAGAAACATTGGACCAAGCGGTCGAACTCTTTTGGAACCAACATGACCTCTCCTTGCTATTTGCGACGTTCGTTTCTGAGAAAGGCCGGCAACCTCCTGAAAGCTTACATCTAGTGTCCCGATTCCGAAGTTCGCATACCCTTGCCGCAACCTTTGATGCGAACTTCGGAATCAAAGGGACACTAGCAACTTTATGATTCTAGTGTGGTTTGGGTTCAGAAGTTCGCTTGACGGACTCGATGGGGCAATGAAGCGAACTTCTGAACCACCACACTAGTCAGGTCGCTTCACTCCCTGCGCGCTTCTGAACTCCATCAGGGCTACGAACTGATCCTCGGTTTCGAGATAGTAAAAGTCCGGTTGATCGGGATAGCGTTTCGTCTGGCCCACCGGCTCACCGACCAGGCCGCGCAGGAAAGCCACGCCGTCCTTGAACTCGACCTCGTGCCGCCATGGCAACACCATGCTGACGCCACTGTGAGCACAATAGATTTCGACGCTATATTGGAGTGACATGGCTTTTACCGCCTGCGATTAGGGTTGGTCGGGAATACTCTATCGAAACCAGCCGCGCGAACGCCGCATCTACCGGCCCTCGCGCTTCTCTCGCAGCTCCTTGCAGAAATT
>CAZOOO010000260.1:0-3729 GCA_964581435.1 uncultured Hyphomicrobiales bacterium
AATGGTTCGAGGGCAACTTCCAGGATTACGAGAAGGACAAGATGCGCCGGCTCGGTCAGGACAGCGTCATCCCGCATCGGGTGAAATACAAGAAGCTGACGCGGTAATTCCTGGATCACGGTGATTCTGGATCGAATCGATCCAGGATCATGAACGTGATCGATTCCAATATTTTGAGACGCGGGATGCGGGCGGAAAACCGCTGCACACTTTTCCTCATCCCGCTCTAGGTGCTGACGCGGCCCAGCCTGCAAAACTTAGGATTGCCGCGACAACAGGGCTGAAAATCCAAGGATGAGCGGTGCAGTCAGTGAGGTCGTGGTAAAGGACGCCCTCCCACCCGAACGCATTGGCGGCCTGCACCACCACCTCTGAATCATCGAAAAAGAGAGGAGGCTCGGCTTGTGGCCCAATAATGTCTGCCGTGCGCTCGAAGAAGGTCCGGCCTGGTTTCAGTTCGCCGAATCGAGCCGCATGAAACATGTCGTCGAAGAGGTTCTCAAAGCCGTGCCTGTGCCAAAGGTGGAACGCTCGTACGTGCTCTTGGTTGGTAGCGACATAAAGGCGAGTGCGTCCCGTTCGCCGAAGATGGCGCACGACATCCAGCAACTGAAGATTCAAGTTGCCGTCTCGATTGAGCCAGTAGCTGGCTACAACGAAGGGAGAGCCATGGAAGCCTAGCCCCGGAAGAGTTTCCTCCAGTGCTGAAAGCAGCGCCTTCCGTCCAGTCAAAACTTCTTTCTCGAACACCTGTTTTATGAAGAGATCCCGGAACGCGGAGGGATCAATTCCGAGGTCGGCAAGCAGATGTTCATCCCAGCGGCGGCGGCGGTCAATTTGTCCCGTATAACCATGGACAAGTACGCCGTCCGCATCAAAGAGAACTGATCGCATATCATCATCCTTCGGCCAATATCCTCGATATCGCCCGATGTCCCCGATACCGCAACATTGTAGCATAACACCCAGTGCTTTTGACGCGTCACTGCCGGACGGCGGCTGGAATAATCCCGGTATGAGTGGCATAGGTCGGGAGGGACCATGTCTGCCTGCCTCACGCCATGGAACCAAATCGCTCGCCGGTCATTAATGATCCAGAATATTCGGGGTCATCGGCGGTGAGTCTGGATCTGGACGCGAGGGTGGCGCCGCGGATGGCGGGAGGGAGCTTCGGCGATCGGGCGCTGGCGGCGGCCGTCATCGCGGCGCTCGTGATCTGCGGGCTGTATGTGGGGCGCGAGATCTTCGTGCCGATCGTGCTGGCGGTGCTCTTGAGCTTCGTGCTCGCTCCGCTGGTGGATATTCTTGAGGAATGGCATTTCCCGCGCGCCGCCAGCGTGCCCGTCGTGGTTTTGCTTGCCTTTATAGCGATCTTCGCCCTTGGCGGCCTGATCGTGAGGGAGGTCAGGGGTCTCGCAGACAGCCTGCCGCGCTATCAGCAGACCATGCAGCAAAAGATCCAATCGCTGCGGGCGCTGACGGCGACAGGGCCGCTGGACCGCGCGGCGGAACTGCTTCAGAATCTCGGCAAGGAAATCAGCGGACCGCAGATCCCGCCGCCAACGGCGGAGATATCGCCCTCGTTCCAAAGGGTCGAGCAGGTCAAGCCCATACCTGTCGAGGTGCGTTCGCCGCCGCAGTCCGCCCTTGAGAATATCTCCGCGCTCATCAGCCCGCTGCTGCATCCGCTGGCGACTATCGGCATCGTGGTCGTATTCGTGATCTTCATCCTGTTCCAGCGGGAGGATCTGCGCAACCGGTTCATCAAGCTGGCGGGCTCGAACGACCTGCAATCCGCGACCGCGGCGATCGACGACGCCGCCGGCCGCCTCAGCCGTCTTTTCCTGATGCAGGTCCTGCTCAACACCGGCTTCGGCGCGATCGTGGCCGCCGGACTTTTGTTGATCGGCGTCCCCAGCGCCATCTTGTGGGGAATTCTGGCCGCGATCATGCGGTTCGTGCCCTATGTCGGCCCTTTCATCGCAGCGTTTTTTCCCCTGACGCTGGCCGTGGCGGTCGATCCCGGCTGGTCGATGCTGCTGTGGAGCGGCGCGCTCATTCTCCTGACCGAACTCCTGGTCGGGCAGGCGCTCGAGCCTTTGCTCGTGGGACACAGCAGCGGATTGTCGCCGGTAGCCGTCGTGGTCTCGGCGACGTTCTGGACCGCGCTGTGGGGACCGATCGGACTTGTGCTCGCGACCCCTTTGACGATCTGCCTCGTCGTGCTCGGCCGCCATGTCGAGCAGCTCAGGTTTCTGGACATTCTGCTCGGTGACCGGCCGGCGCTGTCGCCGCCGGAGCTGTTCTATCAGCGGATGCTGGCCGACGATCCGGCGGAGGCCGTCGAGATGGCCGAAAAGTTCCTGAAGGAGCGCTCGCTCGCCGAATACTATGAAAACGTAGCGCTGAACGGCCTGATGCTGGCGCAGGCCGACCTCAAGCGCGACCGCTTGTCGCCCGATCGCCTAGCCGAAATCAGGGACAGCGTCGCCGAGGTCATCGAAGGGCTGGCTTCCGAATTCGACGATGCTTTGGCGGACGCCCAACCGAAAGACGCCGCGGATGTGTCGGACGTAGCGGCCGATGCACCGATGCCCGAACTGCCGTTTATCATTCGCGAGGGCCTTCCGCCGGATTGGCAGGCCGAGTTTCCGGTGCTGTGCATCGCCGAGCGCAGCGATCTCGATCAGGCGGCCGCGATGTTTCTGGCCGAGATCCTGTCGAAGCACGGTCTTGGGGCGCGGGCTGCGAGGAAAGAGGAGACGTCGACGAGCGGGATGTTTCAACTCGACGCCTCGGGCGTGATGCTCGTGTGCATCTCGACGCTCGATGACGGCAGCCGGGCCCATACGCGTCACCTCGTGCGCAAGCTCCGCCGCAAGATGCCGCGGGCGCGCATCCTCGTTTGTTGCTGGGGATGCACCGACGGCGGAATGACGAAAGATGACCTCAGGGCCGACGCGGTCGCGGACAATCTGGGGAAAGCCGCCGCCTATTGTCTGTCGCTGGTCGACCAAACGGCCGCACAAGGCGACGTGCATCTTAATGCTGTCGTTCCGCATGCGCGACATCAGCCCCGCCGATTCCGCGACCGAAGCGGATGGCCGGGAGCGCCGACCGCGGAGGGACTCCACGACATGAATAGTCGGCGTTGACTGTAGCGTTTTCAGGCGAAGCATGTCCTCGGGCTTGACCCGGGCGATGGAATCCGGTTCGCGTGAAGACAACGCGTCAGATCAGAATGATAAGTCCTTCACCGCTTCCGTGAAACGGTGAAGGACTTTAGGTTCGCCGCTCTTGGTCGGTGTCGAAAGGAGGGCTGAGACCCAATGGATGACTGGAGCGCCGAGCAATATCTGAAATTCGAGGACGAACGGACCAGGCCGTCGCGTGATCTGTTGGCGCAAATCCCGCTGAGCGCGCCGCGCAAGGCCGTCGATATCGGCTGCGGTCCCGGTAATTCCACCGAACTCCTGGTCGCGCGCTGGCCGCAGACCGAGGTCATCGGCATCGATACATCCGCCGACATGCTGCGGCAGGCGCGCGAGCGGCTGCCGGGACATACGTTTATTGAAGCCAACGTCGCGCATTGGGTCCCGCCGGCGGATGCCGAACTGCTGTTCGCCAATGCGATTTTCCAGTGGGTGCCGGATCATCTGCGCCAGTTGCAGCGACTGCTCGGCGCGCTGCCGTCAGGCGGCGTGCTGGCGGTGCAGATGCCCGACAATC
>CAZOOO010000261.1:0-3719 GCA_964581435.1 uncultured Hyphomicrobiales bacterium
GCGGGATGCGGGCGGAAAACCGCTGCACACTTTTCCTCATCCCGCTCTAGTGTGGTGGTTCAGAAATTCGCTTCGTTGCCCCGTCGAGTCCATCAAGCGAAATTCTGACCCTAAATCACACTGGATCATAAAGTTGCTAGTCGTCGGCCACTTCGATTTGTCCAACCCGAAGCACCTCGATCCGCGGACCTCCGCGCCGTTCGACCCAGCCGCGGACACGGACCCGCCGACGTTCGAAAGACGCCGGCGCGACGCCTGCCGCCTCGAAAGACGGCATTATGCGCCTTGAAATAGTCGCGGCAAAGTCGCGTGTCCAGCGGGGACCGAAGTTGAGATATATGGTGCCGCCGACCTGCCTGACGGATTGGACGTAACCTTCCACGATGGCGAACCGCCCGAGACGTGTCAAAATATCGTCCGAACGTTCGGCGCTTTTGACTATGGACGATTGCGCCCAGGTTCCACGACGGGCCTGCCGTGCCGCCGCCTCAGCCGCCGCAAGTTCCGCCGTGCAGGCCTTGTCAGCGACGTCGGAGGATACCAGCGCTTCGCCGCGCGCCAGAAGCTGGCTCTGCACCGAACTTGTGGCGTATTTGAGATACAGGAAGGCGGCTTGTCGACCATAGCGATCCGGGTCACCGTGTTCGCCGCGCAGGATCACGTGCCGGCCGATCAGCCCCGCGAGGGCCGCGTTGCGATCATCCGGCTTCAGCTTTACCACTTCGACGCCGGCGAGGCGGATGTCGCGACCGTCTTCGAGACGGAGCGTCCGCGCGTCGATCACGGCGTTCACGACACCTTCACCCTGGACGTCCAACTGGCAACCGCCGGTGAGCGCCGGCGCGGCGTCGAACGATATTCCGCAGAGCAGCGCGGCGAGCAGAATATTGCGCATACAAGGATGCGTCGCCGTCATCGGCAACATGACGGTCGCACCGTGCGATAACGTCCGGATCGTTGGGGCCCCCGGAGCATTGTCCGAGGGCCGGGCTGCATCATCTTGATCCGGGACCGGAGATCGCGCCGCGTGCGACCAGCCTGTTCCAGATGAACAGCACGACGATCGCGCCGATGGTCGAGGTGATGAATCCTGCGCCCTGATCGGGACTGTAGTGGCCGATAGACTGCCCGATGAAGGTGGCCAGGAACGCACCGCCAATGCCGAGTGCCGTGGTAAGGATGAATCCGCTCGGATTGTTGGGGCCGGGAGACAAAAACTTTGCGATAACCCCTGCGACGAAGCCGACCAGAATGATCCAGAGAATGCCGCTCATGACAAAAGTCCTTCCTTCAGAGTGATCGTGACGGTGAACTCTCCGCGGGATCGGTCGGCCTAGGGGCGACTGCTCCCGAAGCGAACAGCACTATAGCTCTAGTGTCCCGGTGTCGAAGTTCGCACACCCTTACTGCTACCTTTGATGCGAACTTCGGAATCAAAGGAACACTAGCAACTTTATGATTCTAGTGTGGTACAGGGTCAGAAGTTCGCTTGACGGACTCGACGGGGCAACGAAGCGAATTTCTGAACCACCACACTAGAGCAGCCGCGACAGTTCGCTCTCGGTCGGCACGCGTCCATCGGGTGTCAGACGGTGGACGACCTCGGGCAAATGCTGACTCAATTCGGCGAGCAACTCATCCTGCGACAGACCGGTCTGCGCCGTAAGCGCGTTGATCCGATCGGCGCCAAGCGCATCGGCGAGGTCACGCGGCGCAATGTCTCTGTTCGGCCCCGGACTAACCCAGGAATTCGCTGTTTCGCCATGGCCTTTCTTCTGAAGCTGGTTCAGCAGTTCGCCGAGGCCGCCGCTCAGAATGCTTCCGGCGGCGCCACCCGCCAACAGGCCGCCAAGCCCGCCCTTGAGCAGGTCACTGAGGCCGCCGCTGCCGGGCAGGCCGGCATTGACCGTGTCTCCGCGCGGACCGGCATTGACGGTGCGCCCGGGCGCGGGAGCCGGGGGTGCGGGCGCAGGCTGGCTGTCGGTGAAATGTTTCAGCGCCTTGTAGCCCAGCGCGGCGAGGATCGCCAATGTCAGCGGCGACAGGCCGCCGCTTTCATTTTCCGTACTGGGCTGGCTTGGACCGCGGGGCCCGTTCTGCATTCCGTTGAGGATGTCGAGCAAACCCATGTTCGTCTCCTGATTGCGTGCCAGCCCGTGGCGAAAGATAATATCGCCATATGAGCATCACAAGGTGCCTTTGGCGGCCGGATGCCGGCGCTCAAATCTGCAAGCGAAACGAGAGAGACTCGGAATGAAGAGCGGCTTCAGAAAGGGGCCTCGACGTGCGTAACGGTCGCTGTGTCCTTTTTAGCAGGCCCGTTTGTGAATGATTTGCAAGTCTTGCCGGGAGTTGTTGGCGAGACCTCCGGTTCGGGTTGGGGCGGATCGCGGGACGGGCGCCGGCCTCTTGAATCGGCAATGCGATTCGGATCAGATGCTCGGGACTTGCCCGATGCGTTCATGTGCCCGATAAGAGGCAGGGCTCGGCGTACAGTCCCGGTAGCTCAGCTGGATAGAGCACAGGTTTCCTAAACCTGGGGTCAGGGGTTCGACTCCCTTCCGGGACGCCATTACCGAAACTCGTCACTGTAGTTTCAGTGAAATTTCAGATTTTCGTCCCACTTCAATTTCCGGTGGGATAGTCTATGTGCCCGGTACGTTCACTTGAACCTTTAGTGGGTAAGTCAGCTTCTCGCCTCGAAATATGCTGGCATCCAACGGATAGTGGCATGCATGATCGATAAACTTGCCGAACAGGGCTGGATGGTTCGCCACACGTTCATGGAGGCAGCGCCAGCCTGCTATCCGCTTTTTTGCCTGCGGGTTTGATACCGACAAGGAGGCTATGTCTGCGGTTCGCCGATACCCCGGAGTAGAGCAAGAGGATAAGGTTGACGCGGTTCGCCGTTTATCGGAGGCCGAAATTGCCAGCCTCAAACTCAAAGCTGGTGATATCAAGGCTTGCACCTAACTCCCGATTATCGCGACAACTTCGCCATCGCAGCATCCGCCGTTTTCTTCCGGCTCGCCGCCTTCGTGTAGCGCTCCCCCTCCTTGATGGTTTGGTGGCCGGTCACTGCCATGATCTCATGCGGTGTCGCACCGGCCTCAGCGAGCACCGCCGAGGTGGCCTTTCGAACGCCGTGCGCCGAGCAATGCGGGAGATCAGCCCGCCGGCACCAATCCTTGAACTTGTTCCCGAACCCGTTCGCTGTGAACGGCTTCCCGATGTTGACGGCGACAGACCCACGAAGAGGAAGTTCAAGAGCTACCCGATCGGCTACTTCCACATCGATATTGCCGAGGTGCGAACCGAACAGGGCAAGCTGCACATGTTCGTCGCCATCGACCGGACCTCGAAGTTCGCCTTCGTTGAACTGCACGAGAAGGTCACCACCGCCATCTCACGGGAGTTCCTGCTGCGGCTGATCGCGGCCGTCCCCTACAAGATCCACACCGTGCTCACCGACAATGGAATCCAGTTCACCACGCCCGGCGCTGGAGGCTCGGCCGTGCCACTGATCAAAGAGGCCATCGCCAACGGAGAGACCTTCAGAACGCATGCCTTTGAGTATGCCTGCGCCAGGAGCGGCATCGAGCACCGCACGACCAAGGCCAAGCATCCATGGACCAACGGACAGGTCGAGAGAATGAACCGCACCATCAAGGACGCCACCGTCAAACGCTTCTACTACGAGAGCCACGATCAGTTCAGGC
>CAZOOO010000262.1:0-3688 GCA_964581435.1 uncultured Hyphomicrobiales bacterium
AGCTGTGGGGGATCAACGCATAGGTGCTGACGCGAAGATGTCCCTGTTCGCCGCGCGTGAAGGCACCCACCGTTTTCACGGCATGGTCGATCTGGTCGATGCCGGCGGCGATCTGCTCGACGAAACGCCGGCCTGCCTCTGTCAACCGGACACCTTTTGTGTTGCGTTCGAACAGAAGGATGCCGAGGTCGTCTTCCAGTGTTTTCACTCGCGCGCTGACGCTGCCCTGGCTGACGCCGAGCGTGGTGGCGGCGTGCCGGAAACTCAGATGCTCCGCGACTGCGAGGACGTAGATCAGGGAGACAAGCGGGAGACGTCCGCCAAGCGCCGGGGAGCGACTGAGGCTGCTGCGTACGAGTCTGTCGATGCCGGACGGACGACGCATTGGGGCCGGTCCTTCACTGGACGGATATGCAATGACCTCGATGCGACCGTCTCACTTCGTTCACCATTGTCTGGACTTCCGTTAGCGGGCGAGACACGCATCGGAGATTTTGGCGTCGTTCTTGTCAGCCCCCTCCGCCAGTGAGCATCCGCGTTCTTCGAGCCAGAGCCGGATTTCCGAGGCTGTAACAGTGCCGACGCCGGGTTCGGCCATAAGTTCTTCCCAGGTGTAGGCGGAGGCGATCTCGGCGAGATGGCGCCCGCGCTTGGCGACGGTCCGGCCCCCAACTGAGGCGTGGCGGCCATGGAGCAGCGCATCGAGGGCTCGTCGGCTGAGGTTGCGGCGCAGGATTTTCTCCCTTGGTTGCGGAGAGAACACCCGCACGTCATGTTCCTCGATGTCAAGGCGCACGGCGATCTCACGAACGCCGAGCCCAACGGCGCGCAACACCGCCACCTCGTCGCGCAGCCAGGCCAGGAAACGGCGGCGGTTATAATCGCTTCGGCGCGGTTGTTGCGGCTCCGATCGACGCTTTGGCGGTGAGAGAAATTGTTGATCCGATGTATCGTTGACCAATGTCAGCATAGCAGTTTTCTTATAGAGCGGATGGACCAGGCTGTTGATTGAACCTGCTACTTCGCGAGTTTAGTCGTTGGGACAAGGTACAGACACGCGGGCGGACTCTCCGATAAGCACGATCGCGTTCGCCATTCCTAAAATTGGAACGTCGTCGACAGCAGGAACGTGCGCGGCTCGCTCAAGTTCATGTACCACGTTTGTGAAGTCGCCCAGTAGTTCCGGTCTAGGACGTTGCGGATGCTTGCGCGAACGATGATCGGTTTCCAGCCCGGCTGCCTGATCGTATAGCGCGCGTTCAGATCGATCCGATACCAGCCATCGACTCTCTGGGTGTTCGGCGCGTCCCGGTATGTGAAGGACTGCCATTGCCCCGACGCGCCCACGGCCAGATCGTCGATCGGCGTATCCCAATCCAGGCCGAGCGTCGCGCGATATCTGGGCAAGCCTGGAAGCCACTTACCGACGTTGGTTCCGTCAGGGGTTTCAACCAGCGTTGTATCGAGGAACGTGAAACCGCTCATGAAGCGAAGCGTCTCGGTCGCCTCGCCGAAGGCGGCCACCTCAATCCCCTGATAGCGTGTCTTTCCGATCTCACCGAACATGAATGTGGCCGGATCCCGAGCGTAGGTCGGCCGTGTCGTGGTGAAGGCGGCGAGCGTCGCCGCGATGCGGCCGAAATCGATCTTCGCGCCCACTTCCTGTTGTTTCGTCTTGAACGGCGCAAAGATTTCGCCGGCATTGACAGCATTGGCCGGCGCGATCGCACCGGCCTGGAGCGCCTCCATATAGTTGGCGTAGAGCGAAACGTTCTCCAGCGGCTTGACGATCAGCGCGGCGGCCGGCGACAGGGCGTCCGCATTATAGAGCGTATTGCTGAGGAAGGAGTGTTGCTTCACCTTCTGGTGCCTGACGCCGAGCATCAATTGGACGCGCTCGTCCAGGATCGACATGGTGTCGGCCAGCGCGAAGCCCAGGTTTTCGTTGCGGCTTGACCGCGGCGCTTCCGCGGGCGATGCGAACACACCGAAATCCGGCTGGGGAAGAAAGACGGGATTGTACAGGTTTGAGTCCGGAAGCACCGGCGAGTACCTATTCTCTCTTGCCTTTTCCTGGATCCCCCATCCCGCCGCCAGCGCCAGGGCATGACGCACTGGGCCAGTCTCCACGCGCCCTCGCAACCCGGTCTCCGCAACGCTGCTCTGCGTGTAGTCAGTGAATGAATTAGAACCATAGGGGTTCGACAACGTGCCCGCGGCATCCAGAATCGTCATGGAATTCCACGTCCCCCTCTCGCCTACTGTGCTGCGCCCGGCCGCGGCATAGGCGGTCACGTTTTCGGTGATGTCCCACTCGGCGCGCATCGCGGCATACTTGCTCTCGAGTTTACTGAACTCCCACGGCTGTCCCCAATTGGTTCTGCTGTCGGGCGGCCTCGGAACCGGAATGTCGTCGGCGACCGACAACGAATTCCGGATGCCCGTCACGTGCTGGTAGTGATAGCCGACATCGGCGGACAGCCTGAAGGTCTCTCCCCGGTAATCGAGGCCAAGGGTCGTCAGTCTCGTCTCACGCCACTGGTGGTCGATCGGAGTGTCGCCGTTGCGATACACTCCGTTAAAGCGAATACCGAACTCCTTGTTGTCGCCGAAACGCTGGGCCGCGTCCAGGTGCCCGCCGAACTGACTGTTCATGGCGTATTCCGGCGTGAAGGCGATCAGCGGATCGTCGCCGGCGCGTTTCGGCACCAGGTTGACGGTGCCAAGGCTCGCGTTCTGATGTGGCGCAATACCGTTGAGCAGCGCGCTCGCGCCCTTCAGCACCTCGACACGCTCCAGGGATTCCACCGCTATGGCACTGGTCCCTGTGCCCACGATGCCGAACAGGCCGCCGAAGGAGACGCCTCCAAAGCTGGTGTCAATGCCTCGGATGGACCAATTATCGCGAGTGAACCCCCCGCTCGAGTCATACAGTTTGACCACCGACGGGTCATTGTTGAGCACATCGCCGATGCTTCTGGCCTGCTGGTTCTGAATCAATTTCCGCGTGTAGACGGTCTGATTGAACGGCGTGTTCATCATGTCGCGGTTGCCGAGCATGCCGAGTTGGCCGCCGCGCGCAATTTGCCCGCCGGCGTAGGCCGGAGGCAGCGACATCGTGGAGTTGGGATTCTCGGCCCCCTGAACATCGATGGTATCGAGCGAGATCGCGCCGGCCACGTTCGCGCCGCCGCTACCTGCATTGGCTGTACCCGAAACTAACGCCGCGCTCGCCGGGCCTGTGATGCTGACGGTGACTCCCGTTCCGGCCACCATGGTTTGCAGCGCCTGAGCCGGCGTCATGGCGCCCGAGACAGCGCGCGTCGTCGTCGAGCGTGCGATGTCGGATGAATATCCGACCTGCCAGCCGGTGACACGACTGAATGCATCCACTGCGGAGGAAAGCGACTGGGCGGGGATCGAGAATTGAACAGTGCGGGCAGCCTGCTGTGCCTGGGCGGGCGCGATGACGGGTGCATTCACGGCGCCATAGGCAAGTATCGTCGAACCGAGCAGAGCACCTGCGAAACGTTTCCTCCGTCCGTCCTTACTCGACACCGAAATGTTATTCTGACCTGCGATCCCCCGATCGTTCATCGCTCGCCGCCCTCAACCGAATGCAGAGGGCTGCTGTCACACCTTGTGAAAACTCGGCCCTCACAACAGGGACGCTGAGGGGTCGATCCGT
>CAZOOO010000263.1:0-3683 GCA_964581435.1 uncultured Hyphomicrobiales bacterium
TCACCGATTCGCGCGAGGCCGCGGTCGCGAGCGCCTGGAGCAACGAGTTGCAGGCGGTCAGTGTGCATTAGCGCGTATTCCGCAAAAGTGGATACTGGCTTTGCGATCGAAATACGCGCGAAATGATTGATTGAGCGGCAAACGCGCCGTCGCGCACGACAGGAGTTAGCGGGGAGCGGCGGCGCATCGAGCGCTGCCGCTTTTCTGTTTGCGGCCTTCGGCGGGGGGACTGTATGGTCCCGCCGAACCACAGGACCTTCGGAAAAAACCATGCCCGCCTATCGCTCCCGTACCTCCACCCACGGCCGCAACATGGCCGGCGCCCGCGGCCTGTGGCGCGCCACCGGCATGAAGAACGAGGATTTCGGCAAGCCGATCATTGCGGTGGTCAACTCCTTCACCCAGTTCGTGCCCGGCCACGTTCACCTCAAGGATCTCGGCCAGCTGGTGGCGCGCGAGATCGAGAAGGCCGGCGGCGTCGCCAAGGAATTCAACACCATCGCGGTGGATGACGGCATCGCGATGGGCCACGACGGCATGCTCTACAGCCTGCCCTCGCGCGAGGTCATCGCCGACAGCGTCGAATACATGGTCAACGCGCATTGCGCCGACGCCATGGTCTGCATCTCCAATTGCGACAAGATCACGCCCGGCATGCTGATGGCGTCGCTGCGCCTCAACATTCCATCGGTGTTCGTCTCCGGCGGTCCGATGGAATCCGGCAAAGTCACCGTCAACGGCAAGGTCAGGTCGGTCGACCTGATCGACGCCATGGTCGCCGCCGCCGACGACAGCGTGAGCGACGCCGATGTCGAGGCGATCGAACGCTCGGCCTGCCCGACCTGCGGCTCGTGCTCGGGCATGTTCACCGCCAATTCGATGAACTGCCTGACCGAGGCGCTCGGCCTCGCATTGCCGGGCAACGGCTCGGTGCTCGCCACCCACGCCGACCGCAAGGGCCTGTTCGTCGAGGCCGGACATCTCATCGTCGATCTGGCGCGGCGCTACTACGAGCAGGACGACGCGCGCGTGCTGCCGCGCGCGATCGCGGGTTTCAAGGCGTTCGAGAATGCGATGACGCTCGACATCTCGATGGGCGGTTCCACCAACACCGTGCTGCATCTGCTCGCCGCGGCTTACGAAGGCGAGGTGCCGTTCACGATGGCGGATATCGACCGGCTGTCGCGGCGCGTACCGGTGCTGTGCAAGGTCGCGCCCTCGGTCGCGGACGTGCATCTGGAAGATGTGCATCGCGCCGGCGGCATCATGGGCATTCTCGGCGAACTCGATCGCGCCGGACTGATCGACGCCAGCCTGCCGACGGTCCACAGCACCTCGCTGAAGGACGCTCTGGAACGCTGGGACATCAAGCAGACGAAAAGCGAGAGCGTGCGCACCTTCTACACGGCCGCGCCGGGAGGCGTCCGCACCGAAATCGCCTTCAGCCAGGACAAGCGGTTCGAGGAGCTCGACGCCGACCGCGCCAAAGGCTGCATCCGCGACGCCGAACACGCGTTCTCGAAGGACGGCGGTCTCGCCGTGCTCTACGGCAACATCGCGCGCGACGGCTGCATCGTGAAGACGGCCGGCGTCGACGACAGCATCCTGACCTTCTCAGGTCCCGCGCGCGTGTTCGAAAGCCAGGATGCCGCGGTGGACGCCATCCTCGGCAACAGGATCAAGCCGGGCGATGTGGTGCTGATCCGCTACGAGGGGCCGCGCGGCGGTCCGGGCATGCAGGAGATGCTGTATCCGACCAGCTATCTGAAATCGAAGGGGCTGGGCAAGCAGTGCGCGCTGATCACGGACGGCCGCTTCTCCGGCGGCTCGTCGGGTCTGTCGATCGGCCACGTCTCGCCGGAAGCGGCGGAGGGCGGCGCGATCGGTCTTGTCGAGGAAGGCGACGTCATCGCGTTCGACATTCCGAACCGGAAAGTGCATCTCGACGTCGGCGACGCCGAACTGGAGCGTCGCCGCGCGGCGATGGAGGCGAGAAGCGACAAGGCGTGGAAGCCGGCCGCTCCTCGCACGCGCCGCATCACCATGGCGCTGAAGGCCTATGCCGCGCAGACCACCAGCGCCGCGCTCGGCGCCGTGCGCGTGGTGAAGGACTGATACCTATGAGCCTTGCAGGCGAGATCGCAGCTCTCGGCGATCCGTTCGCCGCCGTGATTCGCGACAGCTCAGGGGACCGTCGCCGGCGGCAGCGCCAGCACGGAATAGATCGCCTGCGCGTCGCGCGAGGCGCGCAGCTTGTTGGCGATGTCCTGATCGCGCAAGAGCCGTGCGATCCGCGCCAGCGCCTTCAGATGATCCGCGCCGGCACCTTCGGGAGCGAGCAGCAGGAAGACCAGATCGACCGGCTGCCCGTCCATTGCCTCGAAATCGATCGGACGCTCGAGTCGCGCGAAAAGGCCGAATATCTTGTCGAGTTTCTGCAGCTTGCCGTGCGGGATCGCAACGCCGTAGCCGACCGCGGTGGTTCCGAGCTTCTCGCGCCGCAACAGCACCTCGAAAATCGCGCGGTCGTTCTGTCCCGTCAATTCAGCGGCACGCGCGGCCAGTTCCTGCAGCGCCTGCTTCTTGCTGTTGACCTTCAATGCAGGAATGATCGCCTCGGGTGCGACCAGATCGGTAATCATCATATGACGTTCCGAGGTGAGGTTTGCCGTCAGGTTGCGAAAGACACGTCAGACAAGCAGCACAAACGTGAGCCCACATACGGGCGAACGCACACGGTAAGCGGTTCGCGGCCCTCCGGCCAGGATGACCGGCCTTATAGTCTAACGCGAGCCCGATGCCAAATCCTGAACTTTTTGTCCGGTCCGGTGGAAAACCGATTGCGCAGGCCGCGGACCGTAGGGATCATTGTTCCCGGCGTCAATGACAGCAGGTCAGGCAGAGCCGTTGACCGTCGGCGGGTCGATCCAGCCCACGTTGCCGTCAGGTCTGCGATAGATCATGTTCACGCGGCCGCTGGAGCCATGCTGGAACACCAACACGGGCGCGCCGGTGAAATCGAGTTCCATCACGGCTTCGCTGACCGAGAGCCGCCGCAGCGAGGTGATGGTTTCCGCGATGATCACCGGATTGAAGGCGGTGACCTCGTCTTCGCCGTCCATGGCCGGCGCCTCGATCACGTAGCTCGGCGCGTCGAGCCCGGCGACCGCTTCCGCGGCCGCATGCGCTTTGCGCGCAGAGCGATCCTTGAGGCGGCTCTTGTAGCGGCGCAGGCGCTTTTCGATCTGCAACAGCGCCTGATCGGCGCTCGCATAGGCGTCCGCGGCGTTGGATTCGGCTTCGAGCGTCACTCCGGAATCCAGATGCAGCGCGCAGTCGGTGCGGAATCCGAAACCGTCCTTGCTCAGCGTGATGTGCCCCGAATACCGCCCGTCGAAATATTTTCGGAGAACTTCGTCGGTGCGACTGTTGAGGCGTCCGCGCAGCGCCTCGCCGACATTGATGCTCTTGCCCGAGATCCGAAGTGTCATGACAGGCCTCATTCGATCATCATGAGTGGGGAAAGATTATCGGGTGTCGCGGCGGCGCAATCAAGTCGGCGCGGCGTCGCGCGCGCGGTTCGGCGACGGAGCGGCCGCCGTCCGCGCGCCGCCGAGCAGGGTGAGCTTTTAGCGGCGGGGCGGCCCCGAGGGAGGAAAGCGCAGCGCGTAGCGGTATTTAGC
>CAZOOO010000264.1:0-3680 GCA_964581435.1 uncultured Hyphomicrobiales bacterium
GCGGCGCGGAGCTGGTGGCCCATCTGAAGACCGGCCAGCGGCTGGTCTCGCTCGACGGCGACGTCTGGCGCTGGGACGGCTTCGTGACCGCCGCCCATGCGCCGACCGGCGCGGCGCGGCGTCTCGCCGAGCGCGCGCGGCTGGCCGATATCGAGAGCGAGATCGAGCGCGCGCGCGCTGAGGTGTCCGATCGTCGCCAGGCGCTGGAGGTGGCGCAGCAGGCTGTCGCCGCAGCAAACCAGGCCGTCACCGCCGCCGCATCCGCCGAGAGCGAGGCGCGCAATGCCTGGCGCGCGGCGCAGCGCGAGGTCGATGCGGCGCGCGAACGTCATGCGCGGGCCGAGCGCGAGATCAACCGCCATGCCGCGCGCCGCTCGGCGCTGACCGAAGCGCACAACCGTCTCGCTGCCGACCGCACCGAAGCCGCTAGCGCCCATGAATCCGCGACATCAGCACTTGGCGAGTTGCCGCCGAGCCTCGATACCGAGACGAAACTCGGCGAGGTACGGACAGAGATCGACGGTCATCGACGCGCCGCCGCGCAGGTGCGCGCCGAGGCGCAGGCGCTGGCGCGCGAAGCCGAACTCGCGGATCGCCGCCTACAGGCGATATCGGCCGAACGCAACGAATGGCAAACCCGCAAGCAAAGCGCGGCCTCGCAGATCGCGACCATCGAGGCGCGCGTCACCGAGGTGAAGGCCGAGCGCGCCGACCTCGACAACGCTCCCGCGCTGTTTGCGGAAAAGCGCAGCGCGGTCATCAGCGAGATCGAACACGCCCAAAAGGATCGCAGGGAGGCGGCCGACGCCCTCGCCGCCGCCGAGACCGCGATGGCTGAAACCGATCGCGCCGCAAGAATCTCGCTTGAGGCGCTGTCGAGCGCGCGCGAGGCGACGGCGAGGGCCGAGGAACGCATGGACGCAAGCAAGCGGCGGCTCGAGGATACCGAGCGGGAAATCCGCGACATGCTCGAGGTCGAACCCGATGCGGTGGCTTCACTCGCCGAAATTCAATCCGGCGTCGACCTGCCGCCGCTGCCGGAGATCGAGGCCGATCTCGAAAAGCTGCGCCGCGACCGCGACCGTCTCGGCGCCGTCAACCTGCGCGCCGAGGAGGAACTGCGCGAGGTCGACACCCAGCACGGCTCGCTCGCCACCGAGCGCGACGACCTGGTGGAGGCCATCAAGAAGCTGCGCACCGGCATCCAGAGCCTCAACCGCGAGGCGCGGGAGCGGCTTCTGACCTCGTTCGAGACCGTCAACACCCATTTCAAGCGGCTGTTCACCGAGCTGTTCGGCGGCGGCGAGGCGGCGCTGCACCTGATCGAGAGCGACGATCCGCTGGAAGCCGGCCTTGAGATCATCGCCAAGCCGCCCGGCAAGAAGCCGCAGACGCTGTCGCTGCTCTCCGGCGGCGAACAGGCGCTGACAGCATTGGCGCTGATTTTCGCGGTGTTCCTCACCAATCCGTCACCGATTTGCGTGCTCGACGAAGTCGACGCGCCGCTCGACGACCACAACGTCGAACGCTTCTGCAATCTCCTGCACGAGATGACGTCGTCCACGGAAACGCGCTTCATCATCATCACCCATAATCCGATCACCATGGCGCGGATGAACCGGCTGTTCGGCGTGACTATGGCCGAGCGCGGCGTCTCGCAACTGGTGTCGGTCGATCTCGAAAACGCCGTGAAGATTCTCGACCAGCACGTCGCATAGGGCGGGCGACCCCTCTCATTCAGGGAGAGGATCGGTAAGCATCACGCGCATCTTGTCGTGGCCGGGTTTGTCCCGGCCATGACAGTTTTCGTGTTGCAGATTTCATAGTGCAGATGGCGCCCGTCTCGAAATGATCGCTCCTGACCTTCCATCCGTCTTGCGCGCCGCGCTCGACCGAAAGGCGCAGGGCCTTTCCCGCGGCGATGCCGCGGCTCGCGCGGCGGCGATCTCGCAAGCTTATCGGAGCGGCGGCGGTTCGGGCACGATCCGGAACGAATTCGACGCACTCGCCTATGCGCTGGCGCGGATGCCCGCGACCTATGCAGCGGTGGTGGCCAGCCTGAATGCGCTGCGCGAGATCCATTCGCGGTTCACGCCGGTCAGCCTGCTCGACATCGGCGCCGGACCCGGAACGGCGACATGGGCCGCGGCGCAGGCGTTCGAATCCCTCGACGCGTTTTCGGCGATCGACGCCAATCCGGCGCTGCGGTCGCTTGCACTGGATCTCGCCGCCGATGAGACGCGGCTGCACCGCTTCGGCTACGTGCAAAGCGAAGCGTCGGCCGGGCTTCGCAATGCGGCCGGGAGCGCCGATCTCGTCATCGCCAGCTACATCCTCGGCGAGATGCACACCGACCGGCAAGCCGCCCTCGCCGAGTTGATGTGGGCGGCAACGCGCGACACGCTGGTTGTCGTCGAACCCGGCACGCCGGCCGGCTGCCGACGGATCCTCGATCTGCGGCGTCGGCTGATCGCGGAAGGCGCGCATGTCATCGCGCCCTGCCCGCACGACGGCGAATGTCCGCTCATGGCGGTTTCAAGCAAAGCGAACACCGCTTCGCATGATGACGACGCGCCAAAACAAAAAGCCGAGCCCGACTGGTGCCATTTCGTGCAGCGGCTGCCGCGATCCCGCACGCACAAGCAAATCAAGAACGCGGAGCTTCCTTTCGAGGACGAAAAATTCAGCTACGTCGCGCTGGCGCGAGCGCCCGCAAGACAACGTCCGGCGCGGGTGCTGGCAGCGCCGCTGGTCACCAAGGCCGCGATGCGGATCAAGCTGTGCCGGCCCGATGGCGGCGTCGGATTGGCGACGTTCCCTCGTCGTGACAGGGCCGCCTATGCCCGCGTGCGCCGGATCGGTTGGGGCGATATTGTCAACGCCACCGAGACGTGATGACGCCCGCCAGCTATGAGGGGCGCGAAAAGACGTAAGCCAGTCCGGTAAGCATCAGAAGCGCCACCGCCGCCGTGAGCCACAGCCCCGGATGGCTGCCATACCAAAATCCAGCAAAGCCGATCGCCATGCCGCCAAGCGCCATCAGCTTGGCCTTTACGGGAATCGCACCGCGCTCGCGCCAGCCACGCAACAGCGAGCCGAAACGCGGATGCTGCAACAGCCAGTTTTCGAGCCGGGGCGAGGAACGGGCGAAACAGGCGGCGGCCAAAATCAGAAACGGCGTCGTCGGCAACACCGGCAAGAACGCGCCAATAAAGCCGAGCGCGACGAAACAGATCCCCAGCACAAGAAAAACGCCGCGCATCATTCGCGACGTGCCGGTACACGGTTCCAGGGCACTGGCCGCCCCTGCGCCGAAAGATTGTTCGTCTGCGATCATTTCACCATCCTGATCCGCCACATCAACATCCTACATCTGCTTCACACGGAACAAAAGACCGGAGAATTCGAACTTTTCTAAGAGTTTTCCGACCGAAAAGCGCCGTCTCCTAGATCACGATGATCCTGGATCGAATCGATCCAGGACCATGAACGTGATCGATTCCAATATTTTGAGACGCGGGATGCGGGCGGAAAACCGCTGCACACTTTTCCTCATCCCGCTCTAGTGGTCCTTTGATTCTAACATTTGCAGGAACCCCCTGCCGCAACGGGATGCAAATGTTAGAATCGGACCACTAGTGGAGTGGATTTGACATTCGCTACCCAGTTTGCAGCGAACG
>CAZOOO010000265.1:0-3680 GCA_964581435.1 uncultured Hyphomicrobiales bacterium
TACCTATGTAAATGTTATTTACATTCACGCGGCATGACGCCGTTCATGGAGAAGGCCCATGGCCCACACCGCTGGCTACGATCGCTGGAATGGTCCCGACAATGCGCAGGGCCAGGGTCAGCACCCGTATTCCCGCTGTTTCACGGATGCCCCCTGGCATCCGTTCCGGATCGTCCTGATCGTGCTCGGTTTCATGGTGTGGTGGCCGATCGGTCTTGCGATTCTCTTCTTCACTCTTGGGAGCAGGAAAATGGGCTGCTGGAGCAACGATCGGTTCGAGAGCAAGATGCAACGTATGCAATACAAGATGGACCGGATGCGGGATCATATGGAACGCCGCGGTTTTGGCTTCCGCGGTTTCGGCGCGCCGTCCAGCGGCAACCGCGCCTTCGACGAGTATCGCATGGAGACGCTGCGGCGGCTTGAGGAGGAGCAGAAGGAGTTCAAGGACTTCCTCGAACGGCTTCGTCACGCCAAGGACAAGGAAGAGTTCGACGCGTTCATGGCGCAGCATCGCACCCATCCGACGCCGCCGAACGACAGGCCGCAAGACCAGTAGCCGCCGGTCGGAACTCTGCGATTCGACGCCGGCCTTCATTCTGCCCGGCTTGCGCGACCGATAGGAAAGCCCGCCTGTCCGACAGGCGGGCTTTGTCGTCTGCGCGTGTTGCAATCCCCGGCCCGCGGGAGACAACCGACCGCCCGGTCACGTCCAGTCGCCTCCTGCCGCATGCGGTTCGCGGTGGGCAAGGATTGGAACATAAGGCGGATTCCATAGCCGCAATCCTTCTTTGGTAACCCGGTCTTAACCATGGTTAGCGTCTGGTTGCAGCCGTAAAGGTGCGCCGTTAGCCCTCGTTTTGACACGGTGGCGGGGGATGCAAGTTCCGGCTTTGGACGGGCCATCCCAAGTGACTCAACCGGCTTTGCGTGGCGCTTTACGCCGCATGGGATTCGTGGCTGCGAAACCAGAGGCGGAGGCCGCGCGCGCCCCGCGTCGATCAAGGATATCTTGCGTTGAGAGGAAACCGCTCATGAATCCGGCCGACGTGGCGCAGTCAGCCTTGCCCCTGGCCTCGGCCGACGTGTCGCTGATTACGCTTTTTTTTCACGCTCACTGGATCGTGAAGGCGGTCATGCTGGGCCTGTTGGCCTGCTCGGTGTGGGTGTGGGCGATCGCGATCGACAAGATATTCCTTTATGCCCGCACCAAGCGCGCGATGGACCGCTTCGAGCAAGCCTTCTGGTCGGGTGAGTCGATCGAGGATCTGTACCGGGCGTTGTCGGCCAAGCCGACACAGTCGATGGCGGCGTGTTTCGTCGCAGCGATGCGCGAGTGGAAACGTTCCTTCGAAAGTCAGGCGCGTTCGATCGCCGGACTTCAGATGCGGATCGAGAAAGTGATGAACGTTTCGATCGCGCGGGAGATCGAACGGCTGGAACGGCGGTTGCTGGTGTTGGCGACCGTGGGGTCGGCCGGTCCTTTCGTCGGCCTGTTCGGCACGGTGTGGGGCATTATGTCGAGCTTCCAGTCGATCGCCGCGTCGAAGAATACCTCGCTCGCGGTGGTGGCGCCGGGCATCGCCGAAGCGCTGTTCGCAACGGCGATCGGCCTTATCGCCGCCATCCCCGCGACTATTTTCTATAATAAGTTCACCGCGGAAGTGAATCGTCAGGCCCAGCGGCTCGAGGGCTTCGCCGACGAGTTTTCCGCGATCCTCTCACGTCAGATCGACGAGCGGGCGTGAGGTCAAGCGGCATGGAAACGGGCGGTCCATCATGGCAATGAATCCGGCAGCGGCCTCCTCCAGCGGCGGTGGACGGCGAGGGCGGCGGCGGTCGCAGCCGATGGCCGAGATCAACGTCACGCCGATGGTCGACGTCATGCTGGTGCTTTTGATTATCTTCATGGTGTCGGCGCCGCTTTTGACGGTGGGCGTGCCGCTCGATCTGCCGCAGACCCAGGCCAAGAGCCTGGAGCAGGACAAGACGCCGTTGCAGTTGTCGGTCGATGCCCAGGGACGGATTTTCATCAACGACACCGAAGTCACGATGGAGGAACTGATTCCGAAATTGACGGCGATCACCGATGCGCGCGGCGGTCTGGACGAGCGCATTTTCATGCGCGCCGACAAGAAGGCCGATTACGGCACCGTGGCGCGGGTGATGGGGCGGCTGTCGGGCGCCGGGTTCAAGCGCCTGGCGCTGGTCACCGAAGTGGAGCAGGGATCTTAAGGTTGAAGGTCAAGGTCGATAAGACACTGGCGGCGTCGATTGCCCTGCACGTTCTCGTGATCGGGTGGGGACTTGTGTCATTCTCGTCGAAGGCGTTCGAATCGGTGCCGGAGGAATCCCTGCCGGTCGACATCATCTCGCCCGATCAACTCGCGCATGTGACCGCGGGCATGAAGACCGGCAAAAAGGAAAACCCGAAACCCCTGGTCGAGAAGGCCGCCGAGCCTACGCCGCCGCCGGAAGACACCGTCGGCAAGATCGACGACAAGAAGCCGCCGGTGGTGACCGACGTGGCGCCCAAGGAACAACTAAAAAAGGAACAACCAAAACCTGATGACAAGGCCGCTGCCGAGGCCGCCGCCGCGAAGGCCGAGGCGGCAGCCAAAGCAGCAGACGCAAAGGCCAAGGCGGATGCGAAAGCCGAAGCAGAAGCCGCGAAGGCTCAGGCGGAAGCCGTAGCTGAGGCAAAGGCAAAGGCGGAGGCTCAAGCCAAGGCCAAGGCCGAAGCGCAGGCGAAAGCCAAAGCCAAAGCCAAGGCCGAAGCGCAGGCGAAAGCCAAAGCGGAGGCCAAGGCGAAAGCGGAAGCCAGGGCCAAAGCCGAAGCAAAGGCCAAGGCTGAAGCCGAGGCGAAAGCCCAGGCAGAGGCGAAGAGGGCCGAGCGCGTGTTCGACCAATCGAAGATCGCGGCGTTGCTCGACAAGCGCGATCCCACCCGTCATTCCGTTGCCGGCGACACGCTGAATTCGAACGCCGCGCTCGGCCTTGCGCATGGCAAGTCGGCAGACAATTCCGCGACCTGGGGCGCGATGTTTCGCAGCCAGGTCGAGCGTTGCTGGAAGAAGCCGTACGGCGGCATCGAGGCGCGAACAACGCAGGCGATCTTTTCGATCAAGTTGAAGCGCGACGGCACGCTGGAGGCGAGGCCGGTCGCGATCAGCAACCCGTCGACGCCATATTTCCGCGTCTATCAGGAGAGCGCAATGCGCGCGATCATCGAATGCGCGCCCTATAATCTGCCGGCACAGTTTTTTGACGAGTGGAAATTCTTCGAGCCGGTATTCACCGAGAATCAGACCTAACAGCGCGGGTGTTTGTGCCCAGGGCAAGCGGAATGACGAAAAACAGCAGGTTTCCGAAAATACCGATCCATTTCTCGCGCCGCGAACTGGTCGCTGGCGGTAGCGCGATCGGATTCGCGCTTGCCAGCGGCCACGCTTTCGGGCAGGCGCGCGTACAGGTGCCGGGCGGCGAATATGCGCCGATCCCGATCGCCATTCCGAATTTCGTTGCCGGTTCACCGTCGGATAACGAAGTCGGCGTCGGCGTAGCCAAGGTCATCACCAACAACCTCAAGCGCAGCGGATTATTCGCGCCGATCGACCAGGCCGCGTATATCGAGAAGATCACCAACATCGACGTGCCGCCGCAGTTCGCCAACTGGAAGA
>CAZOOO010000266.1:0-3662 GCA_964581435.1 uncultured Hyphomicrobiales bacterium
GGCTGTAGAGATAAGCCACGCCGGTGCCCATCGCGATCAGCGTGAACATGTTGAGATTGCGCGTCGCCAGCGATTGCCAGCCGCGCACGAAGAACGGCCAGCCGGCCCAGAACACCACCGGCGTCGCGAATGCGAGCTGGATCCAGTTCGACGGCGTCTGCCCGATCCAGCCATGCGTTCCCGCAATATGCGCGCCCATGTCCAACGCGATCACAGGCAGCGCCAGGATCAACCCGATCCGGAACCGGCGCGACATATCCGCGAGTTCAGGATTGGGCGCATCGTCCAGCGACACAAGTTCCGGCTCCAGCGCCATGCCGCAGATCGGACAGGAACCGGGGCCGACCTGGCGGACCTCCGGATGCATCGGGCAAGTGTAGACGGCGCCTTCCGGCACATCCGCCGGCGGTGCCTTCGACTTGTCGAGATACGACTGCGGCGCCGCGGCGAACCTGGTCCGGCAGCCGGCGGAGCAGAAGTGATAGGTCGTATGCTGATGATCGAAGCGATGCTTGCTGGTCTGCGGATCCACTGTCATGCCGCAGACCGGATCGAGAACCTTTCCGTCGGCCGTCTCGGCGACGGGACCATGGTGATGCCCGTGTTGTTCGTGCGCGTCTTGGACATGCGCCGTGGCTTCCCCGCCGCAGCAGCTCGACTCATCCGATGCAGCGGCGGATGATGCCGCCGCCTGCTTTTTTTCCGCCGCGCAACCGCAGCTATCCCCATTATCGGACTCTGGTCGCCCTGCTGTGCTCATCCGGACCTCCGCAGTCCCCTTGCAGTTTATACCCCACGGGGGTATATATCCGGCATGCGCGACAATATCAAGATATCCTGCCGCAAACGCCTCAGCCGGATTGAAGGCCAGGTACGCGGGCTGTCCCGGATGGTGGACGAAGACCGCTATTGTATCGACATCGTGACGCAGATCTCAGCCGTGCGCGCCGCGCTTCGTCGCGTCGAGGAGGAAGTGCTGAAGGATCATGTGGCGCATTGCGTCGAGCACGCGATCACAAGCGGCAACAAGACCGATCAACGGCGCAAGATCTCCGAGTTGATGGCCGTCATCGAGCGGGCGAACCGATAGTTCAGGGAAACTGCCGGCAATCTACCCGGCGCATGGCTGCGTACTGGCGGTTGCCGGCGGCAACGGAAGCGAGAGTCCGTCGCCGGATGACTTGAGACTGATTACGGTCCACACCGGACGCGGTCCGGCCGAACGCGATGATTTCATCACGGCTGACATGCCACGGCCCGAAAGCGCCGAAACGGCCGAGCGGAAAATCTTCAAACGTCAAGGTCATCGCGAGACCTGTTGAAGGACGCCCGATTCTGGCCGCTATTTGCAGCAATCTCAACCGCGCCGGCATACCCAAGGGCTGCGCTTGCCGGCGCGGACCGTGGAGAGCGGTCCACGGGGCCAAGCGCCTCCGACTTGTTTGGAGGCGGCGCAATACGCGCGAGGGGGAACGACCGATGTTTGACGTCCGGGATCTGTTTCAGTGGGATCGCTTCATCACGCCCACCATCATCAAGATATTTTATTGGCTGGTGATTATCCTGATCGTACTGGCCGGATTGTCCGGCATATTCGCGAGCCTGTCCTCGATGGCCGTTAGTCCTTTTAGCGGCTTCATCACCATTCTTCTGAATGTCGCCGGCGTGCTCGTCGGCATCGTGTTTTCGAGGATCGCAGCCGAATCCATCCTGATCGTGTTTCGTATCAACGAACATCTCGGCGCTATTCGCGAAAAAGGCACGATGCGATAACGCGACAAGCCATGGGAAAATTTCGCTAACTTTCGTCGTGCCCGGCTTTGTGCCGGGCATCCATCTCTTGTTCCGTTCACACGGGAGGACGTGGATGGCCGGAACGCCTGCGCGAAGACGCGCTTCGCCCGTTTGCCCGGCCATGACGAAGGACCATGTCCCTTGCCCAGATACTCGAAAAACTTGGAAGCTCGGAGTGACGCGCAAATCTCAGGTATTGAACCGGAAATGCATGACGTCGCCGTCGGCGACGACGTATTCCTTCCCCTCCAGCCGCAGCTTGCCGGCATCGCGCGCGCCGGCTTCGCCACCGAGCGCCGCATAGTCGGCATAAGCGATGGTCTCGGCGCGAATGAAACCCTTTTCAAAATCGGTGTGAATGACGCCCGCCGCGGCCGGCGCCTTGGTGCCGCGGGTGATGGTCCAGGCACGCGCCTCCTTCGGCCCGACCGTGAAATAGGTGATGAGATCGAGTAGCCGGTAGCCGGCGCGGATCAGCCGGTCGAGGCCCGCTTCTTCCAGCCCCAGCGTTTCCAGGAAATCGGCGCGCTCTTCGCGGGACAGCGTCGCGATCTCGGATTCGATCTTCGCGGAGATCACCACCGCGATCGCGCCTTCCTTCGCCGCATGGTCGAACACGGCCTGCGAGAAGGCGTTGCCGTTCGCCGCCGAGCCTTCCTCCACGTTGCAGACGTAGAGCACCGGCTTTGACGTCAGGAGGCCGAGCATGCGGAAGCTGCGCTCCTCCTCCGGCTTGCGCTCCATGCCGCGCGTCGGCTGGCCGTCGCGCAACAGCTTGAGCGCGCGCTCGACCAGGTCGAGTTGTTCCCTGGCTTCCTTGTCGTTGCCTTTCGCCTTCTTCGAGAGATTATCGACGCGCTTCTCAAGGCTCTCGAGATCGGCCAGCATCAGCTCGGTCTCGATGGTCTCGATGTCGGCGAGCGGCGCGATCTTGCCCTCGACATGTGTGATGTCGGAATCCTCGAAACAGCGCACCACATGCGCGACCGCATCGACCTCGCGGATGTTGGCGAGGAACTGGTTGCCGAGCCCTTCTCCCTTGGAGGCGCCGCGCACCAGACCGGCGATATCCACGAACGTCAGTTGCGTCGGAATGATCTGCGCCGATTTGGCGATCTCCGCGAGCCCGCCGAGACGCGGATCGGGCACCGCAACGGCGCCGACATTGGGCTCGATGGTGCAGAACGGATAGTTCGCCGCCTGCGCCGCCGCGGTCTCCGTCAGCGCATTGAAGAGGGTCGACTTGCCGACATTGGGCAACCCGACGATACCGCATTTGAATCCCATTGCGTCCTCAGCATCAATGTTCGTCATGCCCGGGCTTGTCCCGGGCATCTACGTCTTCCTTGATCAGCGCACCCAAGACGTGGATGGCCGGGACAAGCCCGGCCATGACGACCTATTTTCCAACTTTCCTAAAGCGAAAGAAATTAGTTCGGTTTCTCTTCGCTGCCGTCATCCGTGAATCCCTTCGCCTGCATCGCGAGGTGCACCTTGTTCTGAAACGCCGAATCCCTGGCGGCAACGAGCAGCGCCGCGTTCTCCGCAACGACATCAACCAGCGCTTCGACCCAGGGACGCTCGCTTTTGGCGAAGTCGTTCAGCACGTATGCATGCACCAAGTCCTTGATGCCGGGGTGACCGACGCCTAGCCGGACGCGGCGATAGCCGTTGCCGACATGCGCCGAAATCGATCGCAGGCCGTTGTGCCCGGCAATGCCGCCGCCGACCTTGACGCGAACCTTGGCCGGCGGGAGTTCGATCTCGTCGTGAAACACCACGACATCGCCTTCCGTCAGCTTGAAGAACCGTACGGCGTCCTGAACCGCGTTGCCGGAGTTGTTCATGTAGGTCGTCGGCTTGAGCAG
>CAZOOO010000267.1:0-3661 GCA_964581435.1 uncultured Hyphomicrobiales bacterium
CGTGATGCCCGGCGGCTTCAAGATGAACATGCGCGACTTTGAAAAATTCAAGTCGCTGGCGCCGCATTGATCCGCGTGGGATTAATCTTGAAGGATAGCTAATCCCAGCTCACGCCGTGGCGCGCAAGCAGTTTCCGCACCTCGGCGACGAGATCGCTCTCGCTGACTTCAATCTGCGCCTCGGCCTGTTTCTTCAGATACTCAGTGCGGTCCTCGATCGAGGTCAGCCCGGCGCCCGCGATCAGATCCTTGATCAGCACCTTGCCGCTCGCCTTCTCGTCGGTGCCCTGGATGACCGCACAGGGCGCGTTGCGCTTGTCGGCGTATTTCATCTGCTGGCCAAGCGAATGCTTCGGGTTGCCGAGATACAATTCCGCACGGATACCGGCGTTGCGCAAATCGGCGACCATCTTCTGGTAGCCCGCGATCTCGCCGCCAAAGACCGTGACCACCACCGGACCTGCTTGCGGTCTTGTGTCGAATTGGCCGAGCATGGTGAGCGCCGCCTGCAACCGCGACACGCCGATGGAGAAACCTGTGGCGGGCACCGGCTCGCCGCGAAAGCGCGACACGAGACCGTCATAACGCCCGCCGCCGCCGACCGAACCGAAGCGCACAGGGCGGCCTTTGTCGTCCTTGGTCTCTAACAGCAGTTCGACCTCGTAGACGGGGCCAGTGTAGTATTCGAGGCCGCGGACGACGGACGTCTCAATGGAGATTCTGTCAGAACCATAACCTGCAACACGTACTAGTTCGTTTATTACTCTCAATTCAGAGACGCCATTGGCACCGACGGATCCTGTCTCGAAATAGCTAGACATAAGATCAAACAAGGGATGACTAGCTTGCTGATCTGGCGACATCCTTGAACAACTTTCCGACAGGCTAAGAAAGCTCAGTATTCCGTCGATTCGCTTGTCAGAAATCTCAGCCCCTTTTGTGAAATCGCCGCTCTCATCAAGGCGACCGACACCCAAGAGCTTTCGTATCTCTTCGAGCGGGAACTTGTCCATTTTGTCGATGGCGCGCAGAACGGTTAAGCGGCGACCTATATCATCGGCATCGATCAGCCCGATGCTTTCCAGCACCCCGTCAAGCACCTTGCGGTTGTTGACCTTCACCACGTATTGCCCGCGCGGAATGCCGAGCGCCTCCATGGTGTCGGCGGCCATCATGCACATCTCGGCGTCGGCGGCGGGCGACGCTGAACCCACCGTATCGGCATCGAACTGCATGAACTGGCGGAAGCGTCCCGGCCCCGGCTTCTCGTTGCGATAGACATAGCCGGCGCGATAGCTGCGATAGGGCAGCGCGAGGTTCTGGAAATTCTCCGCCACGTAGCGCGCCAGCGGCGCGGTGAGATCGTAGCGCAAGCTGATCCACTGCTCGTCGTCATCCTGAAACGAGAACACGCCCTCATTGGGCCGGTCCTGATCGGGCAGGAATTTGCCGAGCGCGTCGGTGTATTCAAATGCGGGCGTCTCGACCGGCTCGAAGCCGTAACGCTCATAGACCGCGCGGATTTTTTCCACCATCTGCCGCGTGGCGGCGATGGCGGCGGGACCGCGATCCTCCAGCCCGCGCGGCAGGCGGGCGCGAAGTTTCTGCGGCTTTTTCGGTTTCTTGTCGATGCTGGACGTATCTCGCATGGCGCGCGTGGTATCAGCCGAGGCGAGGACGGGCAAGGCGCTCATAGCCGTGAGCAGCCCTCACTCGGCCGCCTTCGGCGTCCCCCCTCTCCCGCACGGGGAGAGGATCGAAAGATCAATTCACCAGCACCGCGCCGTCGCAGCGAATGCCGGAGACCCAGACATCCGCCTGCCCGATGCCGATGCCGAGCGTCGCCAGAACCTGCGCCAGCACCTGATCGATCGACCCGGTGGCGCCGCTGATGATTCCGGTCACGGCCGGGCCGAGACCGGGGACCGGCAGGCCGAGCGGTCCGACATTGACCTTGATCGAGAGATCTCCGAGCAGGCTCGCGGTCAGCGACGAGGTGAAATTGGAGGTGGTCACCGTCTTTTTGGTTTGCGCTACGATGTCGGAATAGCTGAACGACACCGGCGTCGGCGCAATGTTGCCCATGCCGGCATGGGCGCGGCCCGTCACGGTGACCACACCCAGATTGACCAGCGTCGCCGCGCCGGGGTTCGGCTTGCTGGTGAAATTGGCCATCTCGGCCACTGAGACGTCGCCGATCCAGGCATCGACGATGCCGGGAGTGACGCCGAGCGTGACGCTGGAGGTCGCAATGTCCGGCCGGCCGCAACTCACGCGATCGAGCGTTGCGGTGCCGGAGGCGACCTCGACATAGAGCGGGAGATTGACGGCCGACACCGCGCCGGCGCCGATCAGCTTGATCGTGACCAGCACGCGGGTCTGCGCGGTGTGCACGCTCGCTCCTTCGGTCCCCACCGTCATCCAGCTTTTGCCCTGAGGGCGCTCGCCGATCGTCGCCCTGACGGAGACGGCGGCGATGCCGGGCAATCCGAGATCGGCCCCGGCCGCGATCTGGTTGGTCCCGTTGGCGATGGCGCCGGTCGCCGAGAGCAGATCGAAGACCGAGACGCTGACGCCTGTCTTCGGTTTTGAGCCGACCGTCATCGGCTTATAGGGACCGGCATCGAGCAGCTTCCCGGGCACGATGGCGGCGGTCAGCCCGGCAAGCGCCTGGGAGACGTTCGACAGCGCGGCGGTGGCGGCATTGATACCGTTCGCCGCCTGCTGCGCGCTCAGCATCGCCGCCACGATGTCGGCGACCTTCACCTCGCCCGAGAGCAGGGAGTCGTAGGTGACGCCGGTGAGGTCGAGCCGCGTCGCCAGCGCATTGAGGAAATCGAAGGCGTCGATGCGGGCGCCGATCAGCGCCTGGTAGTCCATCACCGAAAGCGACAGCGTCGTTCCCAGCATCCGGCCGAGAACCGCGTTGAGCAGGCCGCCATTGAGCGCGAGCAGCCGCGAGCCGATCGCGAACGAGGCAAGCGCGGTGCTCGCGGCCGTTGCCGAGCTGGTGATGTCGAAGTGGCTGCCGCCGGTGAACATGCGGGCAAAATAAAGCGGCGTCTCGGTATGCAGCGTGACCCTCGCCGCGTTCGGCGCACCCGCCGCAGGGGTGACGAAGCGCGCCTGCGGCGTGAGCGCCGCATCCGCGGTAAAGGTGCCGAGTTCGACGGAAAGCAGCGCGCTCGCCGGATAGCCGTTGGCCGTCACGGCGGCGGCGGCCGCGCTCGTGGCCTTGCCGATGTTGCCGGCGGCGACGATGGCCGCGAGGTCGGCGGCGCTCTGCGCCTTGCGGCGATCGGCATAGATCGCGCCGACATCCACGCCGAGCGCGGTGCAGCCGAGCACCAGCACCATGCACCCGGCTCCCATGATCGCGAAATTGCCGCGCGTGTCCGAGATGAAGCGCCGAAGCAGGTTTCGCATCGTGCGTCTCCTCAAAAGCCGCCGAACGGAATCGCCGCCGAGCGGATGATGGTCGAGGGCGGCGCCGGCACGAACGGCAGCGTGTAGATAATGTTATCGGAGGCGTCGTAATTGACCGTGACGACGAAAACATCCCTGCCGGACGTCGCCGCGCTGACGGTGAGATGGCCGGGCTGCAAAAGAGGATACGACCCGGCATTCGTCGTGACGTAGTTTTCGGCAAGGCTGATGCGCT
>CAZOOO010000268.1:0-3643 GCA_964581435.1 uncultured Hyphomicrobiales bacterium
TTCGGTCTGAATGAACATGGGTCTCTCCGTCGTCGCCGGTTCAAGGCCGGCGCGTGGGTTCCCTTAGCAGATAGCCATGGCAAAAGCACGATCAAGGGCGTGAGGCGCCGGACGATCGAGCCGCCGCCGCGCTACTGCTTCCAGAACAGCCCGACAACAAAAAACGCCCGCACCTTCGGTCTGGTGCGGGAGCGAACACGGAACGACGCGTAAAATAATGGATGGTGCCCAGGAAAGGATTGCGCAGTCCGACGCCGTTGCTGTTGACATTGCAAGTAAATTTCTAGCAGGGCTGCGGAATGTTTACCAGCGTAGTTGCACACCGAGAAGCCTTCCGAATACCGAGTATCCACTATTCAGGCCGACATGATAAACGGATGTCATACCCCGAGGCTTGGAGCTTTGGTGGAGGCGGAAAGCATGGACGTGCACGACCTTGGTGACGCGGCTCAGAGTCTTGAGCCTGAACCGAAGCATCCGCGCCTTCTACTATTCTGCTTAATGGCAGCCTTACTTGGCGTCACTCGTGCGCCATGGCTCTATATCGGCTCCCTCATTCTGCTGTCCGCCACGTATCAAATGACGCGGACGATGCTCCTGATGCGCCGCCTCGCGACCGGGGAAGATGCTTTCTTCTTTATTTTGGAATCGCTTATCATCAACGGTGGCACATATCTCGGCGCTATGGGAATGGTATGGCTTTTAGCGACACTCGGATTTTCTTTATCCCCCTGACGGGTCCATACGGATTCCACATGCGCAGCATTTTAAGGGTCACACACGCGAGAGGTACAACGTGACGGCTGCGACAGCAGTTTCCCCCGTGCCCCCGTTCGCGAGGCCCCGCCTTGAGCGAGGCCGTTCGGTGAGCCCGTCGAAAGTCGAATGCGCCTAGGCCGCGCCAGCCCTGCGCTTTTCATCCTCGCGGGCCTTCCACGACGCAAGAACTTGCTCAGCCGCCGCAGGGTCATCCTTGATGCGCAACACGGTTTGCCTGCTCAGGCCAGCCTCACGCGCGATGGTGGAGGTGCTAACCTCTCTCGCGAGCATCTCCTTCACAAGCTCTAGCTGCTTCCGTTCGAAGCTCGGTTTACGACCAAGGTATTTAAGGACGTTTGCCTTCGCGTGGTCAATCCCGGCCCGCTGTGCTTCCTTCTGGCTTTCAGCCTGAGCCTGTGAAAGGCCAGCCATGAAGCCAATGAGCGCGTCCCTTACCGCTTGCTGCATCGGGTCTTTCGTCGCGCCATCGAACGTGAGGCCGTTGATAACCGTGCGGATGATAACGCCACGCCGCATGAACTCGCGGATGGTATCGCTTACGTCCTCGTAGTTACGACCAAGGCGGTCCACCCACCGTATCACCAACGTATCACCGGACCGAAGCATGTCCCATAGACGACGACCTTCAGGCCGTTCCGCAAGACGGGTGGCGATACCGGACACGCCATGATCCGCAACCACCGTATCGACCTTGAAGCCGTGAGCTTCGGCTTGGCTCCGTTGGTGGTCTAGCGTCTGCTCACTGGTCGAGACGCGGGCGTAAAGCACTGTGGCCATCGGGACATCCTCCATGTGACCGTTAGAGTCATGTCCGGTTAATAACTGTCCGTTTAACTAAAATCAACCCTTACGGACAGCCTTTCAGTCCCAATCCTGCATGTCTGATGAGGCATGCCCTTACGGACACCTTCACTAAAGATTCTCCTTGCAAAATAGGTCAGCATTACTTACCTATTTCATAACAACAGGAGGGAACTTTATGCAAGACCGGGTCCATTCCTAGCAAGCGCTCCCTTCAGTCACCACCAGCCGCGCCTCAGCGGCGCTCACCATCATCATCACCACCGAAAGAAGGAAGCCAAACACCATGGCAGCCACCGACGACTCACGCCCTCAGTCGCCACCAGCCGCGCCTCCGGGCTTCCTGCCGTTCTCCACGTTCATGCCGATGGTCAACCCCGACCCGCACATGCGGGAGATACGGTCGTTCGCGGACTCGCTCATCGCCAGGATACCCGGATGGTCAAGCACGTTGCCTCCCGCGCGTGACATCTATGGCGACCCCGTGCTTGTCCCCTCCGGCCTCACCAGCCGTCAGCAGCACCCGAAGGGAATCCTCTCGGTGAACCGTGAGCTTGACGAGATGCGGGCCACCTCAGGTTTCTATCTCTCACCACCGGCCGCCCGCTCCGAGAACACGGGGGGTGTGGACCTTCGGGACTTCAAGCTCGCCGGTGGTCGCGGTGACGGGACCGCTGGCCGCACGGCATACGATCGCTATCAGGAGCTAAGCGGACATCCTCCGGGGCAACCACCGCTCAGCGAAGCGCTATCGAACCTCGTGCAGATGCCAGCGTTCAAAGCGTTGCCTCACGGTTCGCCCATGGACGATGGCACCCGTGAGCATGCGTTCATGGATGTCGTCAGGCTGTATCGGCAAGCCGGGTGGAGGTTGATGTTGGCTGAAAGCCCCGAGCTTCTCAAGGCCGTGAACCAACGCAAGCTAGATGTCTACTACGCGGCCTCGCTTGGCGTGAAAGACCCGAAGCTGGTTTCCGATGAGGTGAGGGCGCAGGGCTTCAGTGACTTGCTGCGGACGTACGGCATCACGCGGTAACTTTTTGGAACGCCACCCTTACGCATATCCAAGCACTTAACTCACCGACACGCCTCAAGGGACCACCTTCTATGGTGACCTTGAGGTGTGCATGTGTGCGTTAGACTACGCCTCGGGTTTGAGGTGGCCGCTATACATCACCACTCACGTTGCACCCAGCATCGCGCTTGAGGTTGCACCATGACCTTGCGTCGCGCCCATACGTAATACCTATGCATCATGCGTAACGTCGTGCCGAACTTCACGTCTAAGGTGACCTCTATGCATCATACTAGATGTGACAGAAGTGCCTGTGCTGCAGCGACTTCTTTAATTATTGAAACTTGACAAGATTCAATTTTGGTGACGATGTTTCGCTAATTTGAAAAACGGTAGAGGAGATTGGATCATGATGCTCAAACGCACGGCCACCGCCCGAGAACTTGTCAGCCACATACGGCGTCTAGTCCAACTAGAGACGATTTTCGAGCGCGATGCGCAGACGCTTTGCGGTTTCGTCGTGCTGTGCCCCGAGTCAATTGTCCGCGCCAAGGCATGCGAGGATGGTGCAGCCATTGGCTTTATGGTGAAGCATGAACCAACCTCAAACCCGCCAATCGCGAACATGCGCCTACTCGATACGCTTGGTTTCGCTGCCGTGCTTCTACTTTGTTTGCCGGGCGGGAGGATCCTCGCCTTCACCTTCATCGGATCATGGGTGCCAAGAGAGAACCGCACGGACTGGGCTTGTGGCGCGATGGTGATTGTCCGGGTCTCGCCATCACCGAGTGGAATGGTCAGCTTTCGGTCGATTGCCTTCGCGCGAACGTCCACGGGAATGCGCCGCACGTAGTATCGATTTCGCGAGCCCTCGCGCTTCATCGGCCGTACCATCCGAAACAGCATTGTTGCCCACCGTTGTTACACAGTCGGGTGAGCGCAACTCATTGTAAGGGCTTAACTTATTGAAGGAAAATGCTTCTTCAAGGGAATGGTGCCCAGGAAAGGACTCGAACCTTCACGGCCTTGCAGCCACTGGCACCTGAA
>CAZOOO010000269.1:0-3633 GCA_964581435.1 uncultured Hyphomicrobiales bacterium
ATTCTGAGATCGGGCACCATCGTCAATCAGGACGGCGAGGGGGTCGGTGACATCGGCGTTTCCGGCGGCCGCATCGCCGCCATCGGCGGACTTGGCCACGCCGATGCCGGTGAGGTGATCGACTGCCGGGGGCTGCACATCCTGCCCGGCGTGATCGACACCCAGGTGCATTTCCGCGAGCCGGGACTGACTCACAAGGAAGACCTCGAAACCGGCTCGCGCAGCGCGGTGATGGGCGGCGTGACCGCGGTGTTCGAGATGCCGAACACCAATCCCCTGACGGTGACGGCGGAGACTTTTGCGGCGAAGATGAAGGCGGCGCAGCATCGGATGCATTGCGACTTCGCCTTCTTCATCGGCGGCACCCGCGAGAACGTGCAGGATCTTCCCGAACTGGAACGCGCGCCCGGCTGCGCCGGGGTCAAGGTGTTCGTCGGCTCGTCCACCGGGGCGCTGCTGGTCGAGGATGACGACAGCCTGCGACGAATTTTCAACGTGATCCGCCGCCGTGCCTCGTTTCATGCCGAGGATGAATACCGTCTCAACGAGCGCAAGGATTTGCGCGTCGAGGGCGATCCGCGCTCGCATCCGCTGTGGCGCGACGAGACCGCCGCGCTCAAGGCGACGCAGCGGCTCGTCACTCTCGCCCGCGAGACCGGAAAGCGCATTCATGTGCTGCATATCTCGACCCGCGAGGAGATCGAATATTTGCGGGACCACAAGGATGTGGCTTCCTGCGAGGCGACGCCGCATCATCTGACCATGGCCGCGCCGGAATGCTATGAGCGGCTCGGAACGCTGGCGCAGATGAATCCGCCGGTGCGCGACGCCGCGCATCGTTCAGGGATATGGAAAGGCATCGAGCAGGGCATTATCGACGTGCTCGGCTCCGATCACGCGCCGCATACGCTGGAAGAGAAGCGGAAACCCTACCCCGCGTCGCCATCAGGCATGACCGGCGTGCAGACGCTGGTGCCTGTGATGCTGGATCACGTCAGTTCGGGTCGCCTGTCGCTGGCGCGCTTTGTCGATCTCACCAGCGCCGGTCCGGCGCGGCTGTTCAACATCGCCTGCAAGGGACGGATCGCGGCCGGTTTTGATGCCGATTTCACCGTGGTCGATCTCAAGCGGACCGAGACCGTCACCAACAAGTGGGTGGCGTCGCGCGCGGGCTGGACGCCCTATGACGGCGTTGAGGTGACGGGCTGGCCGGTCGGCACCTTCGTGCGCGGCCGCCGCGTGATGTGGCAAGGGGAACTGGCGACCGCATCCATCGGCGAGCCGGTGCGTTTTCTGGAGACGCTGAAGCCCTGATGGCCTTCAATTAGAGAAGCCGCAGCCAGTCGTGACCAGGATGCACCCGACTGAGCCAGCCACGAAGATCAGCCCGTTCCGATTCGGGGAGCCTGGGCAACGCGGTACGGAAATCAAGTTCATCTTTCGCCCTACGATGCTTCGCCTTGAAAAGCAGAACATTTGCGGGAGCGAGGTATGGGATGCCTGTTTTGCTTGTGCGAATGGCCTCACGCCGGGGTATCTGAATCGCAGGAGCGCGCTTGTAAACCCAACGGTCCGGGGTCCCCGGTTCCAGCATCATGTCTACGCGCCAACAGCCCTCGCGCTTATCTGCGCCCCAAAGCTGTGTAATATCCGGGGGCGGCGAAAATGATGGTGCAAGATAATCCAGAACTCCATTCTTCGCCGTGAAGAAATCCAGATCCGGTAGCAGGGCGCGGAAGTGGCCGACGTCTTGGGAAAGAACCGAGAATTCCAGATCCTCGTGCTTGCGTGTCTCACAGCCGTGCCAAAGGTCCAACGCCCATCCGCCCACAACATACCATGTGGAGGTTGTTTCCCCGATGCGTTCCGCAAGTTCACAAGGAGACCATGCGTTCCAGGCGCCTTCAGGAATAGGTTTCATATGGACATTTGCTATCGCAATCTCCGTGAAACTTGCGTTGTGCGTCCACCGTTACTGGCGGGCCAACGCGATCGAGAATTCGCCGTTGCGGACGCGGCCGGCGAGACCTTCGACGAACGTCGCCACGGCGTCCTCGCCATAGGTGCCGACGAGTTCGGCGAAGGCGGCAAACAGGCTGGCCTGCGCCAGACAATCGCCGTCGACGCCGTCGTGGCGGGCGTCGGCCCACGCTTCGTTGAGATAACTCAGGGCAGCCTGCTTCTGCTCCTGATCGGCGAACGAATCGCGGGCCGGGCTGAATGCAAATGGCGGGCGCATGAAAAATCCGAATGCGTCTGACGAGGCGAAGTGCTCAACGTTCGTGGTTTAGCATGTGAACCGGCAGCGCACAGCCGGTTCTTTAGGAAAGGTTAACGCCGCTTTTTGTATTTGAGTCGGGATCCGGAAAAAAACCGTCCATGTGCGGCAGGCCGGCTCAGTTCGCGTATCTGGCGGTCAGGTCCCGGGAAATCTTTGCGCCTTCCTCGACATATCGACGGATGGCGACATCGGCGGCCGGGGTGCATACCCGGTAGGTCTGCTGGAACCAGTTATAGCCGCGGTTGAAGCCCGCGATCATCTTGGCGCGGCGTTCGCCCGAAGGCGTTTCGGCGTCGATCAGGGCCTGCATTTCATTGCGCCATTTCGCGCCGTCGTTGGCGGTGCAGATACCGCGGAGATAGTGCAGCGCGCCGAGGATTTCGGCCAGACGTTGCAGATCGGCGTCGAAGGGTGCTGCCCCGTCCTGCCCGCGCGCGGGCGGCGTGCCGCAGAGTGCGGCCGCCAGAACAACCGCTAAAACCGATCTACGCATGATCAAGGACCCGGATTCGCCGTGATATGCCCGTTCAATGCGAGGGAAGCAAGGCGGGACGATCTGCGCAGGGCGTTCCATCCCGACTCAAATCCCCAAGAGCCGCCGTGCCGAGTCGATGATGGCTCGCAGATCCTCGGTGAGCCGCAATTCGCCCGGCAACTCGGGAGCGGCCCAATTGAAGGCGTCGAGTTCATCGTTCAGGGCAGGCTCGCCTGCGATCCAGCGGGCCGCGAACGACATCACGATGTAATGCCCGTCGCCGGGCCGGATCGGCATCACCTCCCGCCAGCCCGCAAGATCGACGATCTCGACCGTGAGCCCGGTTTCCTCCGTCACCTCGCGATGCAGCGCGCCGGCGACGGTCTCGCCGAACTCGACGCGTCCGCCGGGCAGGGAGTGCAAGCCTTTGCCGGGCGGCCGGGCGCGGCGCACCAGCAGAACCTTGCCGTCGCGGAAGATCGCGGCGCTGACGGCGAGCTGTGGAAATTGACGGGTCGGCGGCATCAGTGGTTCATAATGCAATCGACATCGGTTTCGCCACCCTGACCGCCTCAGCGTTGGACTCCGGGATTAAAACGGATTGAATGCCGCGTCTGTCGGGATGATGACGCGTCTGTCGGGATGATGAGATGTGCGGGCGCTATGTGATCCTGTCGCCGCCGGAGGCGATGCGTCAGGCTTTCGGCTACGCCGAACAGCCGAATTTCCCGCCGCGCTACAACGTTGCGCCGACCCAGCCGGTTCCGGTCGTCATTCTCGAAAACGGAGGCCGGCATTTTCGTCTGATGCGATGGGGCCTGATTCCGGCCTGGGTCAAGGATCCCCGGCAGTTCGCGCTTCTCATCAACGCTCGCGC
>CAZOOO010000270.1:0-3622 GCA_964581435.1 uncultured Hyphomicrobiales bacterium
CGTTCGCCGCCAGCGGCGACAGTTCGAGAAACGCGGTGCCGGGATCGAGCAGCAGGTCGATGCGGTCGCGGGCCAGCATCTTGCCGCGCGAGGTGTGGCGCGCGCGCGCGGGCTCGCCGCCTCCGCCAGCGACGCGCGCGAGCTTGTCGCGCAGCTCGCTGACCAGAGTTTCCATCGCCTTGGCGTTGCGCGAGAAATCTGACGACGTTGGGTCGATGCCGGAACGGAGCGCCATGACAGTCCAGGAGGCTTGGCAGGCGTTGAAGCACGCGCCTTGATCCGGCTAGTGTCCCGAGTCCGAAGTTCGCATACCCTTGTCGCAACCTTCGGAATCAAATGGACACTAGCAACTCTGTCAATCCCTAGGCTCGGCCCATTTCCCGTTTAATGGGTCCAGGGCTCGATGCGGCGAAATGCAAAATTGTCCGCGTACGCGGCCTTTCTCTCCGCCTTTGGCTTCGGCTCCATCACCTGATAAGGGACGCCTTCACGCTCGCAATAGGCGATCGCATCCTCTTTTGTATCGAAGCGAAGCGTGATCTGCTGCCTCATGTCGCCGGAACTGGTCCAACCCATCAGGGGCTCGATCACTCTTGCCTGCTCAGGCTCGTAGTCCAGTTGCCATTCCCTGGTCCTGGCAGCGCCCGATTGCATCGCATTTTTGGCGGGCTTGAAAATACGTGCCGTCATGGATTTGCTGTAACCTGCTGCTAACGTCGATCCGGCAGAAAGTCCGGCGGACACGCGTAGGTATAATCGTTAGGTCGCGCCCTGACAATCTGGTGTTCTGGAGAGACCACGTCCACGGGAGCCCGCGGTTGGAATTTTGATGCCGCCCCGATCCGGCGATGCGCACCGCTCATTCCGCGGCACAGGCGCCGATGCGTACGAAACGGGGGCGTTTCCACGAACGTTGGCCGAACACCTTCGCAGATCAGGTCGAAATCAAATCTCCCTCATCGAGGTACGGGAGTATGTGATTGATCCTCGACGGCGCCTGAATCGGCAAATTCAGTGCCGCCGCCCGCCAGAAGCTGTTTCAGGTGGCCGCGCAACAGCTCCGCCTTTTCATACCTCAGCGATGCAACTGTGACTTTATCGATTGCGACGATGATTTGGGTGGCCGCGTTCACGCACGAAATCCGGCCGGATGCGTTATCAATGCCCGCGAGCGCCTTGCCCAACCCGATTTCCAGCGTCTCGGCCTCGACCGCGTCCAACACGAGCGGATCACCGCCATCAATCGTCAGGTCGATCTCGACGCCGTCCCCTTCAAACGGCTTACGAGCCCCAAGCGTCCAGCTGCTCATTGCTTCGCCCTCCTCACCATCGCGAATGCCAGCCCCTTATTCCTATCCGGTTTCCATGGGAGGATTCGTCGATCGGATTGATCAAAAATACTGATTTGATGGTCGGGGCAGCTGGATTCGAACCAACGACCTGCAGTACCCAAAACTGCCGCGCTACCAGGCTGCGCTATACCCCGATCCGCTGGGAAACGATGTCGTTACATGCTTCCGGCCGGTCCAGCAAGTCGCTCAGAGCCTGTCCGCTTCTGACGGAATCAGTGGCCGTTGAAGAGCGGGTGCGAGACCCGATCACCGGGCGCGATGCCGTATTTTTTCGCGCTCCCACCGGTCACCTCGAGCACGCCTTTGGCCGGACCGCGTGACGAGATGATCCGGGTCGATAGCGGCTCGGTATTTTCGGCGATCCGCAGGATACGACCATCCGGACCGATAAAGATCATGTCGAGCGAGATATAGGTGTTCTTCATCCACATCGACACCTGCTGCGCGGGAGAAAAATCGAACAACATGCCCTGCCCGTCCGGCAGATGCTTTCGATACATCAATCCGGTGGCCTTCTCCTCAGGCGTCGTCGCCATTTCAACCGAGAATGTCTTCACGCCGGATCGGGTCGCGATTTCCAACGGCTGGAGCCCGGCTGCGTGGACGTCAGCGCCATTCGACGCAACCAGGAGAATCCAGAAAAACAGGGCGACCCATGAACCGGCCCGAAGCCACTCTAAACCGAAATTCCGCAGTCGTCGCATCGGATAACCTGTCAGGGCTGTGGGTTACAACGCGCCATCACACACGACACCGCCGCTACCCGCAGCAGCAGGCGGGTTGCAGGCACGACATACGATTCCGGAAAGTCAAATCTGAAGCAACCCCACGCAGCTCCCGCGGGTAGCCTGGCCGCCGGATCAGTGTGAGGACACGCTGGGGGCACCAGCTTCAGGCTGAACTTCCGCTGCCATCATGCCCTTGCTACCCGGCCCGAACCGGACCAGGACGAACTGTCCCGGCCGAAGTTCTGTTATGCCGAAACGCCGTAGCGTTTCCATATGAACGAAAATATCCGGCGTTCCCTCGCCGCGCGTCAAGAACCCGAAACCGCGCAATCGATTGAACCACTTCACCTGCGCCCGCTCCAGGCCGCTGGTGGGGGTTACGCTGACGTGGGTCCGGGGCGGCAGCATCTGCGCCGGATGAATCGCGGTGGAGTCGTCCATCGAAGTGATCCGGAACGCCTGATAGCCTTTCGCCCGCTGAACACAGTCACAGACCAAACGGGCCCCCTCATAAGCGGTCTGATAGCCGTCGCGACGAAGCACGGTGACATGCAAGAGCACGTCCGGCCAGCCGTTATCGGGGACGATGAATCCGTAGCCTTTCGAAGCGTCGAACCATTTGATGACGCCGCTGATCTCAACGATGTTGGCGGGAGATTCCCCAAGCCCGGCAAACGGACCGGCGCCTGACTCTCGATCCGTCGTTCCGGAAAAGTCATTCGACAAGCGATCACTCGACCCCAAGCGATCGCTCACCGTCGGCCCCGCAAACTTCCTGGATTCAAAACCGTCCGACCCCATGACGCAGGCCCCCACACGTTTTACTACGGTTATCGTTTTACCACGGTTGTCTTCTGCTCGACTTCGTTATTTCTGTCTGTATATAGCCGAGCGAATCTTACGAATCAAAAGATAACACTCTCGTTGGTGCCGCAAGACAAAATATAAATTGACCGACATCTATAAACAGCCTTGCATACGTACGAATCAATTTCCTACCCAAGGTATGATCGTCACCTGACGGGCAGATTTGTTTCGGCTCTGTCGAGGAGTTAGTGTCCCGATTCCGAAGTTCGCATACCCTCGACGCAACCTTCGATGCGAACTTCGGAATCAAAGGAACACTCGCAACTTTATGATTCTAGTGTGGTTTGGATTCAGAAGTTCGCTTGACGGACTCGGATGTGGCAATGAAGCCGAACTTCTGAACCACCACACCAGGCCGCGTAGACGCGGCTAACTCGTGCGCAGACACGTTTCAAATACCCCGCGCCGGTGTTTGTTTTGAAATCTTTTTTTTGGAATTTCTCTAGATCAGTCGCATCGACGATAATCCAAGCGCCGCGCGCTAGAGCGGGATGAGGAAAAGTGTGCAGCGGTTTTCCGCCCGCATCCCGCGTCTCAAAATATTGGAATCGATCACGTTCATGATCCTGGATCGATTCGATCCAGGATCATCGTGATCTAGTGGAGTGGATTTGACATTTGCTACCCAGTTTGCAGCGAACGCGAGAAGCGAATGTCAGATCCAAAACTCCACTA
>CAZOOO010000271.1:0-3605 GCA_964581435.1 uncultured Hyphomicrobiales bacterium
GGTAAGCATTTTCAGCTTGGTCGCAACGCCGCCGTTCGCCGAGAAGCCTCCCGGCCTGTCCCCGGCTGCAAGCACGCGATGGCACGGCACCACGATCGGACACGGATTGCGGCCGAGCGCCTGACCGACATCGCGCGACAGTTCAACGCCGCCGAGGCGTTTGGCGATGTCGCCATAGGTCATCGTTCGTCCCGGAGGAATGGTACGCGCAATGTCATAAACACGGCGATCGAATTCGCATATGCCGTCGAGATCAAGCACCACATCGGATAAATCGGTCGGCTTACCCTCAAGCAGCGCATTCATGCCGTCGATCGCGGCCCGTACGTTGGCTGGCGGGATCGCCTCCGCGAGTTCGCCATAACGCTGGCGGATGCGCATCCGGGTTTTGTCCTTATCCGGCAGCGGCAATTGCACCGCTTCGACGCCGCGCGCGGTCCAGACGATACCGCCGATTCCGATCGCGGTATCGAACAGTGCGAATTTGCGGTCATTCCGCTGTTCATTCACGGATCGCTCCGTTACGCCTGCGAAGCCGAATTTCAGTCGGCGACGGCGCGCTCCATTGCCACTTCGGCCTTGAGGTTGTCGATGTCCCGGTAGATCGAGGAGACCGCCAGCACGCGCCCCTGATGCTTGTAGCGCAGCAGGCAATCCTTGTCAGCGACGCTGCCGTCGACCTCGATCTGATCCCACTTCAACGCGTGTCCGACATAGTTGATCGGCACATCATAATGCTGGCTCCAGAAGAACGGCACAGCGTCATACTTTTTGCGGTGTCCCAGCATGTTGCGCGCAGCGACCTGCCCCTGGCGCTGCGCCACCACCCAGTGCTCGACCCGGATGTTCTCCCCGAAACGCGGATCGGGCCAGCGCACGATATCGCCGGCCGCATAGATGCCGGGCGCGCTGGTTTCCAGGAACTCGTTGACGAGCACGCCGCGGTCGATCTTCAATCCCGCCTTCTCCGCAAGCTCCAGGCGCGGCTTCACGCCGACGCCGAAGACGACGAAATCGGCCTCCAGCGTTTCACCGCTGTTGAGCGTCACCTTCTTTTCGCCGATCGCCGTGACGGTATTCTCCAGATGGAAGACGACGCCGTGTTCCTCATGCAGCGAACGGACGAAATCGCCCATCTCCGCACCAAGGATGCGCTCCATCGGACGGGATTCAGGCGCGACGACGTGGACCTCAATCCCGCGGGCGCGTAACGATGCCGCAACTTCAAGACCGATGAAACTCGCGCCAATGACAACCGCGCGGCTCGCCGACTTCGCCGCTTCGATGATGGCGCGGCAATCCTTGAGCGAGCGTAGCGTATGAACGTGCGGCAGGTTGGCGCCGGCAATCGGCAGCCTGACCGGCTCGGCGCCGGTCGCCAGCAACAGCCGGTCGTAGCCGATGACATCGCCGTTGATCGAAAGCCGGCGCGCCGACGGATCGATAGCGGTAACGGTCGTGCCCAGCCGCAGGTCGATGCCCGCCTGCTGGTAAAAATCGTCGGGGCGCAACGGCAGCCAGTCTTCCGGCGCGGAGCCGGCAAGGTAGTCTTTCGACAAGTTCGGCCGGTCAACCGGCGGCGCATCGTCGCTGCTCAGCATCACGATGCGGCCCGTGTAATCCTGCCGGCGCAACATCTCGGCGGCCGCAAAACCCGCCGCGCCGCCACCGACGATCACGATCTTCTCGGGATGATCGGGCTTCGCGACCGTGCTCGCCGAACGCTCGCTTTTTCCGCGAACGAAGATCCGGCCGTCGCGCTGCTCGACATCCCAGACGTCGAGCGCGTTGAAAGCGGGAGCGCGGGTCGCCTCGCCGGTGCGCAGGTCGAAGCAGGCATGATGCCACGGGCACCGGACGGTGCCGTCGACGACGAGCCCGTCAGCGAGCGGTCCGTGGTAATGACTGCAGTGGGCATTGATCGCGAAAATCTCGCCACCTTCGCGAACCAGGAGGATCTCCTGGTCACCAACATGGCCGACCAGCTTTCCATCCCTGAAATCGCCGAGGTCGGCACCCTGCGTCAGGTCAGGTCCGCTCGGTTGAGCCTGCTCCTCGGCCATCTATTGGTCCTCCGTGGTTGCGCGGCGCGAGCCACAATCGCGTTTCCCCGCCGCACGGTTTCACACCGGTGCCGGCCCGGCAAGTTCACACTCTTTAAGAGAGAATAAAAAGGAAAAGGTTCCGCATCCGAATCCTCAACCCGAATGCTTGCACGCGACGCGTGGTCGACCGCATCGGCTTGCCGGAGCAGGATTTCGCGGCGTTAACCAAGCCCGAGATTAGCTTTTTGATCGACCGGATGAAAACGCCCGTCGCTTTGGAGGGGACCGCCTTGCGGATCGGGATCATACGCCGGAACTACAAGCGTGCCTTAACCCTCGTATGTCAAAACGAACCGGAGTTATACCTTGGAGCGAACTCAGGGAGTCCGGATCAATCGTCTTCGTCCTCGGACAATGCTCCGATAAGCTTGTCGTAGTATTTGCCAACGAGATCGATGTTTGACTTGTTCTCGATCACCTGCACCGGCGTCTGCAGCGCCGCCTTCATGTCGTCGAGCGCCTGCTTCTTGTCCTTGACGGGCATCTTGGTGTCCGCCTGCACCGCGGCGATCTGTTGCTTCAGCACCGCCGCGGCACCGATGTACTTCTTCGTGGCCGGATCGAAGCCGGCGAGCACGAGGCTGATGTTATCCATCACGTTGTTGTATTCCGCATAGCTGGCGAAACCGGCCTTCCTCGAAGCTGCCTCAAACTCGGGCGCGAACTTCTCATCCGGCTCCATATTCGCACTATCCGGCAGCTTGTCGTCCAATGCCGCCATGTCCTTCTGCGCTGCAAGGACACCTTCGATCTGTTTCTCGGTGAGCGCGATCTGTTTCATCGGCGCTTCGGCCGAAGTCGATGCTTCGGACGTTGTCGGGGACTGTTTGGCTTGAGCGAGGGCGTTATCGTTCCAAGCAGCAGCGGCGCACAGCGTGAGGCCGGCAGCGGCGATCGCGATAACGATGAAACGACTAATGTCACGCATGGATTTTCCTCGGCTGAACGGTTCGCGAATCGCAAGGATTGGAATGCTGCATCCAGGCTATGGCGTTCAAAATGAACGGCCTGTGAACCCGATCCAGAAAGCCGCTTCACGGCCGAATAGTATCAACAGTAAGCCATCAAGCCGATAAACAAAAAACGCCGTCCCCTATCGTGCGCGCAGCACCCAGGAGACGGCGTTTCAACCGTGATATCGCAAAGAGGAAAATCATTGTCCTTGGCAGGCCTGGCAGCGACCTACTCTCCCAGGGCTTAAGCCATAGTACCATTGGCGCTGAGGAGTTTAACGGCCGAGTTCGGGATGGGATCGGGTTCAAGCTCCTCGCTAAAACCACCAGGCCGGCGAAGGACAAGGATACGAAGCAAGCGAAAACGCGAAGCGTTTGAGCGCAGTCACCGAGCATGACCCGGTGACCCGCGCAGCACACGACGCGCCGGTCAGGAAAGACGCAGATGGCCGGATATGATCCGGCCATGACGGCTTCCAACATGCGCGAATACGCATGGACATTGAAAATGAGAGCAATCAAGCCAATCGAACGATTAGTACCGGTA
>CAZOOO010000272.1:0-3564 GCA_964581435.1 uncultured Hyphomicrobiales bacterium
TCGAACGGGCCGTCGAAGTCGATCGTATAGAAGCCGATCGGCGCGCTGGCCGATGCGTTCCAGATCAGTTTGATTGGCATCGGCGTGAGGCCGGGATAGCCGACACCAGCTGCTGCGAGCGCGGTGGCGACAAGGAAGCCGGCGCGCGTCATGGCGCGATCCTCCGGCGATGGAGCCACGCCGCATGTCGCTCCGGCGTGTAGGCGTGCGGCTCAAGGCCGGCGATCAGTCGGTTGTGGACGTGTCGCCAATGCTCCGGCGACACGTCGGCCGGATCGAGGCCGAGCGTCTCCACGGCGTCGATAGCGGCGAGCGCGCTCTGTACCTTCGGCCAGCCGCTGAGACGCAGCAGGATTTCGCCGCCGGGGCGCACGAATGGCAGGGTCTGGAATGGCTCGCCGCGATGAACGGTGCGCACGATGTCGATACGCGAGATGACCGTGCCGAAGTCGTTAGCCGCCCATCGCACGAATGCGAAGATGCTGTTCGGTGCGAAGCCGACGACGCTGCGATGGCGGTCGAGAATCTGTTCGTAGCTCTTGCGACCAAAGCGTATCCAATGCTCGATCTTCTTCTGTCGCCACGTCAGATCGACCAGTGTGGTGAAGGGTACAGGTCCGTCCGGCAGCGGACGGCCGTGCGCGCTGTGACGGGCGCGGGTCATTGCTGGTCTCCGGGAATGTCGTGGGTGGCGCGCGAGAGCACCGCGTGGAGCGCGGCCTCGGTGCGCAGGATGGCGCGGCCGATGGCTTCGGGAAGTTGCGGGAGAACGGCGTCGCCGAAGGCTTCGACGATCAGGCTGGCAGCAGAAGTCCCTTTGCGACTGCCGAGCGCAATGCGCGCGTCAGCCACCCAGGCGGAAAGCCCATCATCCAGCCGTAGGTGATGGGCAAGGCCGCCGTTCCAGTCAGCCCATGGCTCCGCAACATCACCGCCAGCGCCCGCGCTCCCGCCCATTTGTCCGGCGCCCGATCGGTCATCGCGCCGTTTATCACCGCGTCCATCGTTGGTGATTTCCTGCGATCGTAGGCGGGACTCCAGCCGTCCATGCGGCTGTCGCGTTTTGTCGGCGTGGGGAGAATTTCCGCCGCGTGGCGCAACAGGTTCGGCGTATCGATCTGCGCCTTCGCACCGTTCGACCGCTTGCCTGTCTCGATCTCCTGACGGCTCAATGTCCGGCCGCCGTTCGGCTTCACCGGCGTCGGCATCATGCCCGCATGGCGGCTCGCATGACCTTGCAGCTGACTCAACACGTCGCCCCGGCCGCCGCGCTCCGCGTCCGATTTCCGCGGCGTGGCAAGGATCATGCGCAGCGGATAGGTCGATCCGGCGCCGCCGTCCGTCATGCCGTCCGTCGCCATCGGCGTCGGCAGCGTTGCGAGATGAAGCGCCTCCGTCATCGTCAGGGCTCGCCCGCTGACAAACTCCGGCGAGCGACGCCCGATCTTCCGTATCGGCGTCCCGACAAGTCCGGGCGAGTTGTTCGGGATCGTAGCCGATGAGCCATGAGCGCTTGCGGACGTGGTTGGCGCCGACATTGTCAGCACCCACCACGCACGGTTGGCAGGCGTAGCGGAGCGTTTCCAGTTCATCGAGCAGCCGGTCAGCGCCGCGAGTTCTGAGATTAGGGCTGTTCTCAAAAGCGAACCAGCGAGGACGGCAGTCTCCGACCAGACGGACGGCTTCGAGGTAGAGGCCCGATCGTTCGCCTTCGACGCCCTTGCCTTTGGTGTTTGCGCTGGAGATATCCTGGCATGGCGGGCTGCCGACGATGATGTCCGGGAGGAATCCGAGATCGGAAACAAGTCGAGTTGCCGTGAGACTGCGCACGTCGCCGTAGATGAGGACATGAGGATTGTTCTCTGCGTAGAGGATGCGGCGCCATTCGACGATCTCGCAGGCGGCAACGGTGACGAAGCCGGCGCGATGCAGGCCGAGCGACCAGCCGCCCGCTGCTGCGCTGAACAGGTCGAGGGTGCGCATCATGGCGCACCTCGCCGCCGCGCGGTGCCGGCACCCTGGCTCGCGTGCTCGCGCGTTAAAGAATACTTGTTAGAGTCTCTGTTAGATTCTTCTATAAAGAGCGCCGCGCGATTTGCGCCTGATGTCCCGATAATTCCTGCGCCTGATGTACCGATACCATTCACATGGTTTTCAACAGGCACTGTGGATGGAATTTCGGGCAGGCATCGCAGCAACTCGCGGCCGTTCTCCCTCTCGATCCGGAGGCGATAACCGGGCAGCGGCTGACGCGCCGCGATGCGGCGTAGGTCGAGCGCGAAATCAGACGGTCGCGCGAGGCTGCCGGACTTCCGATGAAGATGCACGATCTCGAACAGCCAGCCATGGCGCTGGTGGCCAGCATGTTTGCGCGCGACGCGATAGAGCCACCGTTCGATGCCGCCTGTCAGCTGGAAATACGCCTGGTCGATGGTAAGCACCAGCGAGCGGTCGATGACGCTGTTGTAGAACCACTCGGGCAGGACAAACTCGATACCCTCGACGCGGCCCGTACGCGTCGTCATTTCTTCCCACTCATTGATCCAGGAAAACTGACGGCGGCGCCAATGCGGACCGTTGCGGATCGTGGTGGCGATGACGGTCGATTGCAGGCGCGTGAGCGCGGCCTTGAGCAGCAGATAGTCACGGTTGCCCGTGGCTCGGCCTATGCCGCGCAGAAGCTGGTAAGGTGTGAAGCGAAAGAAGCGTGAAGTGCGCAGGCCGTTGTTCTCGGCTGAAACGATCTGCGAAGCGGCCCAGATCAGCACGTCGGCGTCCCAGATTGTCGCCATGCCATGCTCGGGCATACCGAGCACCTGCACTTCAACGTCGGCAGCCTTGTAGAGAATCGGCTTGATACGCGGCGTCTTCGCCAGCGAGAAGAATGGCCGTTCCATCAAGTCGCGCTGGTCGCGTGGCGTGGCGTCGCTGGACGCGACCACGAACGGGTCGAGGCGACTGCGTTCGCTTGCGTCCCGCCGCACGGGACCATGATCATCGTCGCGGCGCATTCAGAGCCGGTCCTGCTCTTCCGGCGTTAGCGGGCGCGCGGGAAAGACGGTACCGGCCTGTCTGTCCTTCGGAGATTTCCGGGCGCCAATCTCGGTCCAGGCTTCCAGATCACGGATCGCATAGAGGACGCGGCCGCCGATCTTGCGGTAGAGCGGACCCGTGCCATAGGTCCGATGTTTCTCAAGGGTGCGGAGTGAAATGCCGAGGAAATGCGCGGCCTGCTTGGTGCGCAAGAATCTCGGCGGCAAATCCGCGAGCGTGTCGGGCATGAGATCCCCTCCGGTTCGTCAAACATGCGGCTATCGACGGCGACAGCGGGCTGTGGCGAACCATGGCGAAGGAACGGCGGCCTGTAGCGTGCCGTATTTGCGCCTATGCGCTGGCGGCACCCCTCGGGAGCACCCGGAGGCTGAAAAGAGGACGAATTTTAGCCTATCGGTGCGGGCCGCACCGATTTGGCGGAGACATTCAAACGGGGGTTGGGTAAGACTGAAAGTGGAGCAGACGCGCTGCTCTGGGGCTTAGTAACCCCTGTTGGCGGTTGGTGTCGGC
>CAZOOO010000273.1:0-3548 GCA_964581435.1 uncultured Hyphomicrobiales bacterium
CTTTTCGTCGGCGTCTTCGCTTACCTGATTTCCAACTGGAACAGCCTTGCGAAGATCGTCTTCGACAGTTTTGCCGGCCTCGGCCTGAAAGCGTCGGGTACGGGGTTCACGACGCAGGATCTGATGCGGCCCGGCAAGGTGGCGCAGACCGGCCTCGATGCGGCGCGTCCGCTGCTCGAGGCCATCTCGCCGCTGATGGGCTGGCTCGCGGTGTTCGAGAACCTGATCCAGATCGTTTGCCTGCTGTTCGCCTGGGCGCTGGTCATCCTCGCCTTCTTCATTCTCGCGATCCAAATGTTCGTCACGCTCATCGAGTTCAAGCTGTCGACGCTGGCGGGCTTCGTCCTGATCCCGTTCGGCCTGTTCGGCAAGACCGCCTTCATGGCCGAGCGCGTGCTCGGCAACGTCATCTCCTCCGGCATCAAGGTACTGGTGCTCGCCATCGTCATCGGCATCGGCTCGACGCTGTTCTCGCAGTTCACGCAAGGTTTTGGTGGAGCCACGCCGACCATCGACGACGCGATGGCCATTGTTCTTGCCGCGTTGTCGCTGTTGGGTCTCGGGATATTCGGTCCCGGCATCGCCAATGGCCTCGTCTCCGGTGGTCCGCAACTTGGCGCGGGCGCAGCGATCGGCACGGGTCTCGCCGCCGGTGGCGCCGTGATCGCCGCTGGAGGCGGTGCGATGCTCGCCGCGAAAGGCGGCGCAGCCGTGCTCTCGACGGGCACGGCCGCCGTGCGCGGCGGCGCCACAGCAGCGGGCGCAACCTCCGCTGCCTATACGCTTGGCTCCATGGGCCAGTCCGGCGCGGCCGGTGTGGCGTCGGGACTCGGCGGCGTCGCGCGCGTAGCAGGCTCCGCCGCGATTTCGCCCCTCAAGCGCGCAGCGGCGCGCGCCGCTGAAAGCGTCAAGTCGAGCTATGCCGGAGGCGCCAAAGGCTCGTTCGCGGCGACAGGTGGCGCCTCAACGATGGGCACGGTCGGGGGCAACACGAGCGGCGGCACATCTTCATTTGCGTCGACCGGCGGCGCTGCCTCGGCGTCCACCCCTCAAGGACCACCGGCCTGGGCGCAGCGCATGCGCCGATCCAGCCATTCCAGCCATGCAATCCAGACAACCGCTCACGCCGTGCGCTCCGGCGACAGCCATGGCGCCGGCTCTTCCGTCAATCTCTCCCAAGGTGATCGCACATGAGCATCTTCAAGCGACCCGCCGTGCATTACGGCAAGACACCTCAACCCGAAACGCCCTACCAGCGCGCGGCGCAGGTCTGGGACGACCGCATCGGCTCCGCCCGCGTGCAAGCAAAAAACTGGCGCATCATGGCGTTCGGATCGCTGATCCTGTCCGCAGGCTTTGCGACCGCGCTGGTCTGGCAGTCGGCGCGCGGCACCGTCGTGCCATGGGTCGTTCAGGTCGACAATCTCGGCCAGGCGCAGGCGGTCGCGCCGGCAACGGCCGACTATCGGCCAACCGATCCGCAGGTGGCCTGGCATCTGGCGCGGTTCATCGAACAGGTGCGTTCAATCCCTGCGGACCCGGTCATCGTCCGGCAGAACTGGCTCCGGGCTTATGAATGGACGACGGATCGCGGCGCGGCCGCGCTCAACGATTACGCCCGCGCCAACGATCCCTTCGCGAAAGTCGGCAAGCAACAGGTCACTGTGGAAGTATCGAGCGTCATTCGCGCGTCGCCCGACAGCTTCCGCATCGCCTGGTCCGAGCGCCGTTACGAGAACGGCCAGCTCGCCACCACCGAACGCTGGACCGCGATCCTGACTATCGTCATCCAGCCGCCGCGCGACGCCGACCGGCTCAAGGTCAATCCGCTCGGAATCTATGTCAATGCCATCAACTGGTCGCGGGAGATGAGCCAATGAGGATTCTTCTCTCCGCGCGGAAGTCTGCCTGCGGGACTGTCTCCCTCCGTACATCCTCCATCGTGGCCCTACTGCTGTCCGGCTCCATGCTTGCCGGCTGCGCCATGCCGCAGAAGCCGCCACAGATCAGCTACGACGCCGATGTCCCGCCGCTGCCGGCCATACCTGCATCTGTTGCGGATCATCGGCTACGGTCGCTGCATATCCCGCCGGTCTGGAAGCCCGCAAAAGGCGGCACAGTTGCGCCCACGCCCGTCGCCCGGATCGAGAACGCCAATGCGGCCGCGCGCGTCCAGCCACGCCGCGAAGGTTACTACAACGCCATCCAGATCTATCCGTGGTCGGAAGGCGCGCTCTATCAGGTCTATGCGGCACCGGGTCAGATCACCGACATCACCCTGGAGCCGGGGGAGAATCTGACCGGCACGGGACCGATCGCGGCCGGCGACACCGTGCGCTGGATTATCGGCGACACCGAATCCGGTTCCGGCGAAACCCGCCGCGTCCATGTGCTGGTGAAGCCCTCGCGCGCTGACATCACCACCAACCTGGTCGTTACCACGGACAGGCGCACCTACCTGCTCGAGCTGCGCTCCGGGAAGAAGCCCTATATGCCGTCTGTCTCGTGGGCCTATCCGCAGCCGCCGGCCGGACAGCGTGCGAGCATTCCGGCGACGCCGGTCATTCCGAACCTTGCCGCGCGCAACTATCGCTATGGCCTCACCGGTGACAATCCGCCGTGGAATCCGGTCGCTGTCTATGATGACGGCCGGCGCGTCTATGTCGAGTTTCCGCGCGGCATCGTACAGGGCGAGATGCCGCCGATCTTCGTCATCGGCCCCGACGGCGAAGCGCAGATCGCCAACAGCCGCATCTTTCGCAACATCCTGATCGTCGATCGCCTGTTCGGCGCGGCCGAGTTGCGCCTTGGTGGCGGCGACAAGCAGCAGATCGTCAGGATCGTGCGCACGGACGGGAGGCCGTCATGAGTCAGAACCAGACTAACACCGCCGCCCCGATGCGGCTTGGCGCACCGCCGCCGCGCGTCACCCGCCTCTCGCGCAAGGTGCTCACCGGTGTCGGTATCGTCGTATCGCTTGGCGTCGGCGGCGCACTGATCTACGCGCTCCAGACCCGTGATGACAACAAGGGTGGCCAGGAGCTTTACTCCACCACCAACCGGCAGCCCGCGGACGGTCTCGCCGGCCTGCCGCGCGACTATACCGGGCCTGTCCTCGGCCCGCCGCTGCCGGGCGATCTCGGACGCCCGATCATGGATGCACAGAACCGGGGCCAGCCTGTCGTGCCGCCGACCATCACGACGCCGAGGGTTACTGAAGCCGAGCAACGCCGGCTGGCGGAGGAAGAGGCCGCGCGCACCAGCCGCGTCTTCTTCCAGACCGCGCCGGGGACCGCAACCACCGCGGCAATACAGGCTGGCATGATGCCTCTCCCGAATTACGGCGGGTTTGATGTGATCGGCCAGGCTACTCAGCAGACCGCACAGGACAAGCAGCTTGCGTTTCTCAACGCCGCCGCCGATCGACGTACCACCTCACTGGATCGCGTCATGCCGCCAGCCTCCCCGTTTGTGCTACAGGCCGGGGCCGTCATTCCGGCGGCGCTGATCACCGGCATCCGCTCCGATCTGCCCGGCCAGATCACCGC
>CAZOOO010000274.1:0-3542 GCA_964581435.1 uncultured Hyphomicrobiales bacterium
TTGAAGAACGCATTCATCCGCCAGGCGGCCGGACTGACCGGCGAGGTGCCGCGGCTGCTCAAGGGCGAGGCGCTGTAGGTTCGAAAATCGGTGTCGAAGTTTGATTTCCGCTACAACAGCCGGATTGTGCTTGGCGTGGATCAAGCCTTAGAATAAACGAGTCATACCAATGGTTTACTAACGTATTGATTCACAACGATGAATCTGCTATATTTTTAACCTGAGCAGGCAACGTCGGGACCACTCCGAGTCTCCAATCGCGCGAGGCAATGATCCCTTCAAAAGGATCATATTAGGAGCCGGGGGCCTGCTCACTTTTTCCTCCAACTATTCGCATTAGCTCCGTAGAAAGTGAAAAGCTCCTTCTGCGGAGCGCTAAGGTTCATTTCTCCAAGCAGCGGCATTGGTTTTACGCCAAACCCGAGATACCAGCGTCTCCCATTATGATGCATGAGTGGCTTTAGAAGCTTTGCATACGACGGATCGCACTCGACTTGAGCACCTCGGTTGAGTTCAACGGCTTGGAAAAAAGAACCCGCGATTACATCGGCCAGTTGAAGGCCTGCTCTGTCACCATGATCGTGTGCATAAATTTCATCGAAATCGATGACAGACCAATCAAGCTCCTTGTAGCCTAAAACCTGAGCGCCCCTCTCGTAGTACATCCTCCTAAGGTAATCGGTAAAATCCTTGTAGGTAAGGTCACCACGTCGGGAGAATATAATGCGAAGCTTGTCTTGGTCTTTCCGCGCTTCTGGGACATATTGGGCGCAAAATGCCGTGACGCGTTCCAATAGCAAGCGAGTCAGAAACCAATAAATCCAGGCTTTATTGCCATCGTCTAGGCGCGGATTTTTGTATTTTTCGATGTTCTTTTTGTTGGACATCGCGACGAAACACCTCGCAGGCTTCGTCGCCAAAGCTGCACAAACGTGTGTTTTTTTGAAAGGCAGCAGCTTGTTGAAATGCAAGTCAGCCCGCCTACTGATAAACTGTTCTTGAACGTCCCGAGTCCATGTGACCATCTCGGAATCGTTTTGAATCCTTACTAAAAAGGCGGACAAAACGAGCCATTCGGTCGCCCCTTTTGGATCATCCGGTTTTTTGATTTGTTCGAGTCCCGTATCACCAGACTCATCAATGTACACAACGAAAGATACCGGCATGCAGGCTAGACACCTTCAAGGAAGCCGCGCGCTCCTGCAAAAAAATCGAAGACCGCGCTATTATTGATGGCCGCGCTACGACTACAGTTAGAGCAACCGTTGGGATGTGCGTTAACGATTAATACCGAGCCGCTATCGCCGCAACGATTGCAGGGCATAAGCGATTTGATTCACCGCATTTTCAATGTGACTAATCTTCTGGCCCAAATCAGCAATCGCCTTCTCTTGCTTCTTCAGAAGAGAACCGTTGTCGAAATATTCAGTAACGCCAATTGGCGTCTGGCAACTCGTGCATTGGATTGCGTACATCCTGTATGCGGCACCGTTCACGTTCACTTCCTGCAATTTGAACGCAGCGCCTTCACACTTTCCGCATTTGGTAAAACCGAACACTGGACTCTCCTGGTAATTGGAAGAAATCACAACCTATGCGAGTCGCAAGTTCCTCGAAAGAATCGGAGTTTGCGACGCTCACAATCCCCAAGGAGACACCGGAGTACGAAAATCCCCTCCCGCCGATGGTTAATCGCGTCTTAACCTCGCCGCACCTATGGTACTCATTCCATCTTCGTCCGGTCTCAAGGTGCGGCCGAACGTCTTGAAAGTGTTGACGCTTAACCGATGGCAACCACCGCTTCATCGCGCGCGGCGCCAGGCGCCGCCGGCCCGACTGAGTTCGTCGCCAGCCCGGCCGCGTCGACGGCTGCGGGCGAGCGGTCGCCGTTCGCGCGGACGGCGGAGTTGCTTGCGCCCTACCGGCCGGGGCAATCCCTGATCAACTTGTCGCTGGGCGAGCCGCAGCACCCGCCGCCCGGTTTCGTCGGCCCGGTCCTGTCCCGGCATATCGACGAGTTCAGGCGATATCCGATGGCGCGGGGAATCGAGCCATTCCGCCGCGCCGCCGCGGACTGGCTGTCGCGGCGCTTCGCGCTGCCGCGCGCGATCGACCCCGACACCGAGGTTCTGGCGCTGAACGGCAGCCGCGAGGGGCTGTTTTTCGCCGCGATCGCCGCCGCGCGCTACGTCGCGCCGCGCAAGGGCGTACCAGCCATCCTGATGCCGAACCCGTTCTACCCGGCCTATGGCGCGGGCGCGCGCGCTGCCAATTGCGAAACCGTCCTGCTGCCGGCGACCCGCGACAACGGCTTCCTGCCCGACCTCGATGCGCTCGACGAGTCCACGCTGGCGCGGACGGTCGCGATCTATCTCGCCTCGCCCGCCAATCCGCAAGGCGCGGTGGCCTCACCCGACTATCTCTCGCGCCTGATCGCGCTGGCGCGGCGTCACGGCTTCCTCGTGCTGTCGGACGAATGCTATTCGGAGATCTATACGCAAACCGCGCCCGGCAGCGCGCTGGAATGCGCGGGGCCGGACTTCGCGGGCGTGGTCGCGTTCCAGTCGTTGTCGAAACGCTCGAACCTGCCGGGGCTGCGCGTCAGCTTCGTCGCCGGAGACCGCAATTTCCTCACCGCGTTCCATGAACTGCGCAACGTCGCCGCGCCCCAGGTGCCGGTGCCGCTGCAGCATGTCGGCGTGGCGGCCTATGGCGACGAGGCGCATGTCGAGGAGAACCGAAGGCTCTACCGGCTCAAATTCGATCTCGCCGATGAGATCATCGGGACTCGCTACGGTTATGCGAGGCCCGCCGGCGGCTTCTGCCTCTGGCTGGATGTCTCAGCATATGGCGGCGACGAGGCCGCGACTATCACGCTCTACAAGGAGGCCGGCCTGCGCGTCGTGCCCGGAAGCTATCTGGCGCGTCCGCAAGCCGACGGCTCAAATCCCGGCGCGGGCTACATCCGCCTGGCGCTGGTGGCGGACATCGAAACCACGGCCGAGGCGTTGCATCGGCTGGTGAAAACTCTGGGTCAGGTTGGTTGAATTTGGATACGGACCGAACCATGGACGCAGCCTTCACCTCTCCCATGGGGAGAGGCCGGATCGCTCTAGCGATCCGGGTGAGGGGTTATGGCCGAACGATAGAGCGTGCGCCCTCACCCCAACCCTCTCCCAATCAAAGTCGGATAAATCCGACTTTGACATCAAAGCTGCCCAACTCGGGCAAGCCCGAGTTGGGTGGGAGAGGGAGCAGGCTTTTGCGCCGGCCAATGTTTCGATCCGTTTCAAATTCCAGTCGCGGGATCCCATGAGCATGGCAGCGATCGAACGTCTTCTTCCCATCGTCGATCATATACCGCCGTCGATCCGCGAACCGCTGGCCCGGCGCTTGCGCGAACTGGCCGGGCTCGCCCTGATCGGATTGTCCGGTGCTGCCGCGGCCGCGCTGATGACCTGGTCGGTGCAGGACCCGAGCCTCAGCCACGCCACCTCGCGCGCGATCCACAACGTCCTCGGCTATCCCGGCGCGATCGGCGC
>CAZOOO010000275.1:0-3541 GCA_964581435.1 uncultured Hyphomicrobiales bacterium
GCTATTCGCTGCTGGGCCAGCCGGGCAAGCTCCGCGCCATCGGCTGGCTCAACAGTGCTTACATGGGCAGCTATCGTGAAGCGCTGAACGATCCCGCCGGTCTCGATATCTCGCGGACCCGCATGGGCCGCATCAAGTACGGATACGCCGTCAACCTCGAGCAGGCCGTCACCGACGACATCGGGCTGTTCGGCCGCTGGAGCTGGAACGACGGCAGGACCGAGATCATGGCGTTCACCGACATCGACGCCAGCCTCTCGCTCGGGACCTCGATCAAGGGAACCCGCTGGGGCCGGCCGGACGATGCGATCGGCATCGGCGGCGCGATCAACGCGCTGTCGCGGGATCATCGCGATTTCATCGCCGCCGGCGGCCTCGGCCTTCTCGTCGGCGACGGCCAACTCAACTACCGCCGCGAGCGCGTGATGGAAGCGTATTATGCCTTTGCGCTGAACAAATGGTTCACGCTGACCGCGGACTATCAGCTTGTTACGAACCCCGCCTACAACGCCGACCGCGGCCCGGTGCATGTGTTCTCAGGGCGGCTGCACGGCGAGTTTTAAGAAATATAGCGCTTTCAAGCGAAGCGTGTCCTCGGGCTTGACCCGGGATGGATGCCGGTCCGCGTGAAGACAACGCATCAGATCAAATCCGAGAGCCCCGCGTCTGATTCCGTCAGAAGCGGAAAGGCTCTTCTCCTCTCTCGGGCCAAGCTTCCGCCGAGCCTACGACTCGTTACTTGTGCAGAGTTGGGGAACCCAAGACTCCAACGCGGGTTAGGCGTATTCGATCATGCAGATCGCCTCCATCCCGGAAACTCACCGGCCGGCTTTGATGACGAGCATCGAGGCGCACTGATTCCACCAGTTCATAACCCTGATGACGTCATGGATATCGAGTTTCTGAAGCAACAGGCAGAACGCTGCCGCCGTCTCGCAAAGGGAACCGATCCGTTCACCGAAAAGCGTTTGCTCAAGCTCGCCGAAGAATACGAAGCGCAGATCAAGGAACTTGAGAAACGCAACTCATAACTGCCCGCCATCGAGGCCAAGCGCTTGACCCGAGGATGAATGCCGGTTCGCGTGAAGAAACGCGTCAGATCAAAATCTGGGAGCCCGCTTTCCGATTCCATCTAGCGAGACAGCACGATCGATACCTGGACGTGGCCTTGTGTCCGCAATACCTCAACCGAAACGTCCTCATCGTGACGGCGCAGACGCAGATCGACGGTGGATTCGCCGAGATGCAGCCGCCGCATGATTATCTCGTTGAGAAATGCCGGAAGCCGCGGATTGCGTAGCCTGATCTCGCTCCTTGCGGGATCGAATTCCAGACCCAGCGCCGCTTCCAGCAGCGTGAACGGTGTTGCGCTCGCCCACGCCTGCGGCAAACAGGCGACCGGATAGAGCGTAGGCCCGCGCCGCGGTTCACGCCGGAAGCCGCAGAACAGTTCCGGCAGCCGGCGCAAATCCATGTAGGTGGCCGCATCGAACAGTCCCCTGAAGACGTGCTCGACCGAGTGCTTGAGGCCATATCGCGCGAGCCCGAGCGCGATCAGCGCGTTGTCGTGCGGCCAGATCGAGCCGTTATGATAAGACATCGGATTGTACCGCGCCTCCCCGATGGCAACGGTGCGGATTCCCCATCCGGTGAAGAACGCCGGCCGCATCAGATCGGCGGCGACCATCCGCGCCCGATCTTCCTGGACGATGCCGGTGAACAGCAATTGTCCGGCGTTCGACGTTCGCACCCCGCAGGGGCGTTTCTTTCCATCCAGCGCCAGCGCGTAGGTACGCAAATCCGGCAACCAGAATGTTTCCTCGAACCGGCGCGCCAGACGCTCCGCGGCGCGTTCCAGTTCACGGGCCCGGTCGGTCAGACCGAGCGCGCGCGCGCACCGCGCCGCCGATCGCCTGGCGGCGAAGACATAGCCCTGCACCTCCGCGAGTGCGATATTACCCTCGGCAAGCGTGCCGTCGGCATGGAAGATCGCATCGAACGAGTCCTTCCATCCCTGATTGGCGAGACCCTGCTCGGACGCGCACCGATACTCGACGAAGCCGTCGCCATCCGGATCGCCGGGGCCGTCGATCCAGCCGAGTGCGGCCTCGATCGCCGGCCACAGTTCTTTCAAAATAGATTCGTCGCCCGTGCGTTCGACGTAAAGCCCCGCGAGCAGAACGAACAGGGGAGTGGAATCGACGCTGCCGTAGTATTGTGCGAACGGCACTTCGCGCAGCGCCGCCATTTCGCCGCCGCGCATTTCGTGAAGAATCTTTCCCGGCTCGGCGTCCGCGAGAGGATCGACGGTTCTCGCCTGAAAGGTCGCGAGCCTGCGGAGGACGCCGCGTGCAATGCCGGGATCGATCCACAACATCTGCAAGGCCGTTATCAAGCCGTCGCGCCCGAAGGTCGTCGAATACCAGGGGATCCCGGCATAGGGATAGCGGCCCTGCGGCGTCTGCGTCATCAGGATATTGAGATCAGCCATCGACTGGCACAATACCTCGTTGAAGATGTTGTTCGAGGTTTCGACATTCGTCGCATGAGACCAGGCGCGTCGCATTTCACGACGATGTGCCAGCAATCCCCGATAGAACGCAACCGGCCTCTCCGTCTCCGGCTTGTTGCAGGACACGGTGAGGAAGATTTGGGTGGCCTGTTGCGGAGGAAGATCGATCCGATAGACCGCGCCGTCGACCGCCAGGCGCGTCGGCCGCGGCTCGAAATGCAGGCGCGAGGTCCGGACGACGTCATCGACGCCGGTATAGGACAGAACGACGGTGGCGGGATCGGTCAGTTCGCTCGCGCCGACGCCGCGACGCTTGCGCCGCTCGCCCCTCACCTCGAACAGGTCAGCGAAATCGTTGTCGAATTTGAGGGAGAGATCGACACTTACGGTCTGCTCGCCGTGATTCTGCAAACCGATCCTCTGATACGCCGTTCCCCGCCACAGAAAGATCGTGCGCACGATATGAATCGTATCCTTGCGAAATACGATCCGGTCGCCGTCGTAGATATCGGGATTGGTGAGATCGACCGTGAGGCCGGAATTATCGTTGCGCAGATTGGAGCCGAGCAGAAGCGGCTGCATGTCGTTGAGAACCAGCTCCAGCCGCGCAAGATATCGCGTGTCGGAATTGAACAGCCCGTCCGGCCCTCCGGCGGAAGCACCGATATCGCCGTGGCTGTCCAGCACGACGAACGTATCATCGTGCTTCAGCGTGCGGCGCGGGCGCGCCGACGGCCCGGTCATCGGAATATAGAACGGCGATTCCGAAAGAACTTCGGATGGCGCGCTCGTGATCTGAGCCGCACGTTTTGTTGCCATCATCCGCCCCTTGCCTAATTCCCGATCGTGCGGCCCCGGCCGACGCCCGACGCTTGACGGCGATCAGGATTTAAGCCGCGTGAACAGAGAGGCGGCTCATCTCCTTGGCGACGAGATTCCGATAGTGTCCGTCTTTGCGCATCAGACAAGCAGGTTGGCCGTCTTCGATGATCTTGCCGTTCTTGAGCACGACCACGCGATCGAAATTGC
>CAZOOO010000276.1:0-3521 GCA_964581435.1 uncultured Hyphomicrobiales bacterium
ACAGCATTCTGGCGGTCGATATCGGCGGCACCAACATCCGCTGCGGCGTGGTCGAGACCAAATGGAAGAAGGCTGCCGACCTGTCCAAGGCCGGGGTATGGAAGTCCGAGCTGTGGCGTCACGCTGACGACGAGCCGACCCGCGAGAGCGCGGTGAAGAAGCTCGTAAAAATGCTGAAGGATCTCATCTCGCAGACAGAAAAGCAGGGACAGAAGCTCGCGCCGTTCATTGGCATTTCCTGTCCGGGCGTGATCGAGGAAGACGGATCAATCAGGAAAGGCGCGCAGAACCTTCCCGGCAACTGGGAAAGCAGCAGGTTCAACCTGCCGGGATCACTGATCGAGGCCATCCCGGAGATAGGCGGTCACGACACCGCCGTGCTCATGCACAACGACGGCGTGGCGCAGGGCCTGAGCGAAATGCCCTACATGCAGGATGTCAGCCGCTGGGGCGTATTGACCATCGGTACCGGCCTTGGCAACGCCCGCTTCACCAACCGCAGGAAAGAGAACAAGAAAGAAAAGAAGATCGAGGACGGGAAGGACAAGGATAAGAAAGACAGGAAAGCCAGGGACTGACCTCCTTTCCCAACAAAGTAACCTTGATTGGTGAGGTTAAAATCGGGATCGCGTTGCCGCTTTCGCAAAGATCGCTACGGTCGCCGTGTCGCGCAAGGTGGTCCGCGAAGCCGCACTTCCGGCCCCGATTTTAATGACGCGGCACGGGACCGCCGGTTATTATTGCGTCCGGCGGTCCCACATCCTTTTGGCGACGATAAGGTGCCGGCGGTGACCGGCCTTGACGGCGAGCCGCACCGCCGGTTCGATTTCGCATTTGACCGTGCAGCAATGTGTCAAAGCGCGCGTTTTCTTCGCGCGAACCTGTTTCCCCGTCGCTTGAAACGCGCCGAACGCGGCCCCACCGGCCCCGGCGGCCTCCTTGGGAGGTGGCAGAGTGGTCGAATGCACTGCACTCGAAATGAGGCTGGAACTATCCGTTCCTGTAACGTGTCGTTGCAAAAAGTCCCGTTTTATTGGGGGTTATTCGTTTCCCGAAGCGGTCTTATACCGCTTTGCGGAGCGTTCTACCGAACGTCAAAACGCAAAATGGCCCGAAGCTTTGCTCCGGGCCATCCATATCGAGAGCGAGAGCGCACATCCGGCTCAGCTCACTTAATCAAATGATCAATCCACTCGAAGATTCTCCGCGCTCTCCTTGCCGCGGTTCGCGACGACTTCGTAGCTCACCTTGTCGCCTTCGTTGAGCGTGTTCAGTCCGGCCTTCTCCACGGCGGAGATATGGACAAAGACATCCTTGCCGCCGCTGTCGGGCTGAATGAAGCCATAGCCTTTTGTCGCGTTGAACCACTTTACAGTACCGATTGCCACGTTGGTCATCCCCAAACAGTTAAGTCGCAGATGACAACCCGAAGTCGGGATCGAATGCAAGCAAAACCCGCTGGTGATGAGGCCGGAGGGCAGAAAGTTTATGTGTCGACCACTCCGGGGGCGTCTTGCCGGACCGTGAGAGCGGTGCCGGGATGGCGCATCCAAGCCGCTGAAACGCCGGCTGGGCTCTCCCCCGTAGGCGCGAACTACTCTTGATACGTCTCGTCGCCGTCCGGTCCCGGCTTCTCGAACAGAATAAACGTCAGGTTGTCTCCTGGCTCGGACACAACGTCGGTTCGCAGGCCCAATATCACGCCGGTCACACTGCTCGTATATTCGGCGACCACCTCGCCGAAGCTGTTGCGCTGGATGGCAATTTTCTGGCCGGCTTCAACTTTGTCGTTGAGTTTAACCAGATGCTCGACGAAACCGCCCTGGGTTGCGGCGATCGGGATGGCGCCACGGCCGACAAAGACGCTTACGTCCTTGCCGGTACGTCCCATTGCGCCGGCCACGATACCGTGATGCTTGAGGACGTTCATGGTGCCCTCCACGAACAACACGATCATCGGGAGGTCCAGGACGCGCGCGGCTCCGATCTCCGGCGTGAAGGCCGGGATTCCAACGGCGAGAAGCGCATTATGCAGGGTTGTGGGATAGGCATGTTTCGGCATGTCGAAGATCTGTCCGACCGGATAGAGATCGGCCATCGCCTTGACCTCCGGCACATCCATGCTGGCGATATTGAATGCGCTCACTTCGAAGCCGGTCGTACCGGTATGGAAGTCGATCGCCGCGTCGGCATTCGGCCTCAGCAGCCGGTTGAACACCAGCGCGGCGTGCCGGCTGGGTGCGGAACCGTTCTCGTTGCCGGGCCACACCCTGTTCATGTCGATCAGATCGATGCTCCGGCTCGAATTGGGCCATTTGCGCTGCATGGCCTCCATGGCCGGGCGCGATATGTCGGTAACCGCCATCACCGTACCCGACATCTGGGCCGGATCGAGCTGGTCCATCACGGTCATGATCGTATGCACGGAACTCATCTCGTCACCATGCACGCCGCCGGTCAGGACAATGCGCTTGCCGGGCTTTGCGCCTCTGGCGACCGTCACCGACACGTACCAATGCTGCCCGGTTCGCATCTGCGTGCCCTGAAAATACAGGAGGTGCTTCTTGCCGGGTTCCAGAGCGTTGACATCCAGCGCGCTGACGACTTTTTTTCCCTGAATAATCTCTCCGGTGTAGACAGTCCCTCGAGGTTCTCCACCTGCTGCACCGGCAGAGGGGGACGTTGAGTTCTGAGCATCGGCAGGGCCGGCATTGGCCGCAAGCACCGTTGCTGCTCCGACTGTGGCAATGGATGCCTTGATCAAATCGCGGCGCTTGATGCCATTTTGGGGTTTATCCGTCATGTCCGGAGCTCTTCCATTGCACAGGGCGATATGCGTGCCGATGCACGCTATCCTGCTGCAAGACCTGTCCGACTTCACAACTACGAAGATGGTCATGAACCGGCAAGCAAGCTCTCACGCGCCAGTTGCCGCCGATGGCTGGCATTCGGTCGCGACGGCCTTCCACATCTGGCCGGATCGGTAGCATCAGTGTAAAACGAACGATAACGTATCCTGGAATCGGCAAAGCGGGAAGGTGTGAAACTTCTTTGAGCCTAAACCGGCCAGTCTTCCGCCGTGACGGCCGCAGCATCTGCGCCGATGATCTCCGACAGCGAGTCGCGTCCGGTTCGCAGCAGCGTCGACATCAGGTCACGCTTGATGGCCTCGACGAGGCCAAGGCCCTTGTAGACCAGTGACGAGTATAGCTGGATCAGGGTGGCGCCGGCGCGAATCTTGGTCAGCGCGGCGCCGCCTGAATCGATGCCGCCGACGCCGATCAGCGGAAACGCGCCCTCGGCGCGCACATAGGTTTCCGCCACCATCCGGGTTGACAGCCGGAACAGCGGTCGCCCCGACAGCCCGCCCTGTTCTTTCGCGCGCGATTGATCGCGCAGCGTCGAGGGCCGCGCCAAAGTGGTGTTGCCGACGATCATGCCGTCGATGCGGCGCGACCGCGCGGTATGAACGACGTCGTCGAGCTCCGCCAGCGTCAGGTCGGGCGCGATCTTGAGCAGCA
>CAZOOO010000277.1:0-3462 GCA_964581435.1 uncultured Hyphomicrobiales bacterium
GCATCCTTTCGGCGTTCCCGTCGAGCCGGATGTGTAGATCACATAGGCAAGATGCGCGGGCGACGCGGCGGCGGCCGGCGGCAGATCGGCCTGGCCTGAAGTACCGGTGCTGATCGGTTCGAGCACGAGCCCGGCCGCGGCGAAATCGGCGCAGTCGGCCGGTCGACACAGCACGAGCCTCATTCCGGCGTCGCGTGCCATCCACAGAAGCCTCGCCCTGGGATGTTCGGTATCGAGCGGCACATAGGCGCCGCCGGCCTTGAGCACGGCGAGGACGGCAACGACCAGGGCCTCGCAGCGCGGCAGGCAGATGCCGACGCGGTGATCGGGACCGACTCCGCGTTGCTGCAGCCGCGCGGCAAGACGATCGGCGCGCCTGTCCAACTCGCCGTAGCTGAGCGCACCGGTCTCCGACGACACGGCGATGCGGTCGGGATGCCGCCGCGCCCGGCCGGCGATCCGATCCGCCACATCGTTCTCCGGTGTGGACCGTTGCGGGCCGCGCGACCATGCGCCGAGCACGAGCGCCCGATCACGATGCGGCAGCTTCGGCAAGGCGCAGATCTGCTGCGCCGGCTGCCCAGCCATTGCCGTGAGAATCTCGGCGACGTGTTGCAGCAGTCCTTCGGCCGCCCATCGGCTGCAAGCGCGCGGATCGGCGACGAGCTTCATCTGGAGCTGCGCGCCGGGCGACGCCGTGAAGGTGAGCGGATAATTGGTGCGTTCGATCGCCGACACCTCGACCACGCGCATGGCGCCGGCGGCGAGGCCGCCTTCGGGACGCATGGGATAATTCTCGAAGACGAACAACGACTCGAACAGGTCGGCCCCATGAGCGACGCCGCTCCACCGATGGATATCGACCAGCGAGTCGTGTGCATGCTGCTCGTGCTCCACCTGGGCCGCCTGCAATGCGGTCAGCCATTGGACGAGACCGGCCTGTTCGTCGATCCTGGCGCGGACCGGAAGCGTATTGATGAGGACGCCGACCATGCGGTCGATATTCGCGAGCGGCGCATTCCGCCCCGAGACCGTCGCGCCGAACACCACGTCCCGTTCGCCGCTGCGCCGCGCCAGCGCCAAGGCCCATGCGCCCTGCACCAGCGTATGGAGCGTCAGGCGGCGCGCGCGCGCCCAGTCCTGAATTGCGGCGGTGGCGGGCTCGGACAGCGCGGCGGATTCCTCCAGCCATTCCGCCTCGTCTCCGGGCTGCCGCCCTTTCGGTCGTCCGGTCATGCCGGCGAGCCGGTCGCGCCAGTAGCGGGCGGCATCGCCGTTGTCGTATCCCTGCCGCCATTGGATGAAGTCGCGGAAGCGGGCGGCCGGCGGCAGGCTGGTTGCGGCGCCGTCGCTTTGCGCCTGATAGATGGCGAGAAGTTCGGTGAGCAGGATGGCGAGGCTCCAGCCGTCGAACAGGAGATGGTCGAAGGTCCACACCAGCCGGTGGTCCGTGTCGGTCAGCCGGACCAGCAGACATCGCATCAGCGGCGGGGCTTCGAGATCGAATCCGTCGCGGCGGTCGGCTTTCAGCCGTTCCGCCAGCCGCTGCTGCTGCTCGGCCGCCGGTTGGCCGCGCCAGTCGGCGACTTGCCATGGAAGCTCGACGCGGGCGGTCTCGACCTGCAACGGCTGGTCGAGCCCGCGCCAGTGAATCGATGTCCGCAGCTGTCCGTGCCGTGAGGCCAGGATGTCGAAGGACTGCCGCAGCCGATCGATATCGACCTCGCCCATAAGCGTCAGCAGGATCTGTTCGACATAGGCGCCCGAACGCGGCGACTGGAGGCGGTGGACCAGCATGCCGTGCTGTAGCGGGGTGAGCGCGAAAATATCCCTGATTTCGCTGCGTTCGATCGGCTTCATCCGAATCTCGCCAGGAATGCGTCGAGGTCGCGCTGGTTAAGCCCGGCTGCCGGGAAGTCGGCTGCCGAGAAGGCCGGCGCTTCCGGTGCGTCGGCCTGGGACATGGTGTCCAGCTCGGTGGCGTAGCGATCGACGATTTGCTGCGCCGTCGCGAGGCTGAAGACGGATGCGTCGAAGCTACAGCGAATCTGTAGCGCGCCGCCATGGCGGCTGACTTCGACTTCGAGCGGATAGGGGCGCGCGCCGCTGCCGGCATCGAGGCCGAAGCCGCGCAGCCCCAGGCACCAGTCGCCGCTTCCGCTCAGTTCCGCATCCACCCGGCCGAGATAGTTGAACGCGATCTGCGGCCGGCGGCGCGCCGCGAGCCGCGCGCGTATCTCCGCGTCGGGCGAGAGGTAACGCAGCAGTCCGAAGACATGGCCGGTCTCGGGGTCGCGGCGCAGCGCGGCTTTCGCGGCGCGGATGGCGGAGACAGGCTCCGGTTCGCCGGCAGGCAGTTCGAGCCGCACCGGACGGAAGGTCGTGAACCAGCCGACCGTCCGCGACAGGTCTCCGCTGAAGAAGGGCGAATCCCGGCCGTGGCCTTCGATGTCGAGGCGCAGCGCCGGCTTGCCGGTGAGGCGGGACATCGCGCAGAGCAGCGCGGCAACCAGCACCTCTTCGAATGTCGCGCGATGGCTGCGCGCCAGGGCCGCCAGCAGGTCGATCCGGCCGGCGCCGAGATCGGCCAGGGCGATGCCGGCTTTCCTTTCCGTCGCCGCAGCCTGGGCGTCGGGCATGAGATGGCCGGTGGCCGCGTCGTCGTCGGCGATCCAGTCCGCTAGTCTTCGCGATTGCGCCGTCGCGGCGAACGCGGGTTGCAGCGCGGCCCATGCGGGAAAGGTCGTGGGCGGCGGCGGGAGCGACAGCGCCTCGCCGGTCCGCCGCTGTTTGAGCAGGCGGCCGAGATCGTCGATCAGGATTTTCCAGGATTCCAGATCCACCACCGCATGATGCGCGACGAGCAGCAGCCGGTGAGGGCGGCTCGGTCCCGCGACGGTCAGCAGGGCGCGGAACGCCGTACCGGTCGCAAGGTCGATAGATCGGTGCAGGGCGCGCACCGCCGCCGCTTCGCGTTGTGCCGCGGTGTCCGCCGGACCTGCCGCGAGGTCGAGTATGTCGAGCAGCGGTCCGTCCGGTGTTTCGGCGAGATCCTGCCGCCATCCGCCATCGTGCCGCGTGAAGCGCAGCCGCAACGCGGCGTGGCGGCGGACCAGCGCGGCGAGCGCCTCGCCGAGATCGGCCGGGCCGATCTGCGGCAGGACATCGAGCGAGACGAAGACGTTGAAGGCGTCGGGGTCGGCGAGGTTCTGCTCGAACAGCCAGCTTTGAATCGGCGTGAGGGGAATGTCTCCGGCCGGGTCGTCGGCTGCGCCGGTTGACGGAATGCGGCGGCGCACCGAGGCCGCCAAAGCGGCGATGGTCTGGTGGCGGAAGATCGCGCCGAGCGGGATATCGATGCCGATCGGCCGGGCGCGGTTGGCGATCTGCAGCGCCAGGATGGAATCGCCGCCGAGGTCGAAGAAATTGTCGTTGCGGCCGACATCGGCGATGCCGAGCACG
>CAZOOO010000278.1:0-3459 GCA_964581435.1 uncultured Hyphomicrobiales bacterium
CGCGACGCGCTGGAGCACCTGGGAGGCGTACACCTACAACAGCTTCGCCACGCTGGAGCACCGCTTCGACAATGAATGGCGGGTCAAGCTGCAACTCAACCATCAGATCGGCGGTTACGACGCCGCGGTCGGCTGCGCCTGCAGCGGCTTTCCGAACCCGGCGGACGGCACCGGCGTGACGATGTGGCGGGATCTGTGGATCAACAAGGCTGAAACCAGCGCGGCCAATCTTTATGCGACCGGGCCGTTCTGGTTGTTCGATCGCAAGCACGAGCTTGTTCTCGGCGGCAGCATTTCGAGACAGGACCGGGTGCGTGTCGACTACCGCCCGGATCCCGCCAACCCGGGCAGCAGCATCGTCCCCAACTTCTACGACTGGACCGGCAACGTTCCCCAGCCGGCATGGACACTGTCCAGGCCGGACGATCCCAACAAGGATATTTTTAATGAGAACTCGTTCTACGCGATGACGCGGCTTCAGGCACACGACAGGCTGAAGCTGCTGCTGGGCGCGCGCATCAACAACTATGAAGCGCGGCAACGCGTCAATGGAATCAGCAACCATCTGAAAAAGTCGGGTCAAGTGATCCCGTACTACGGCGCCGTCTTCGACATCACCGATGTTCTTTCCGCCTATGCCAGCTATACCGGCATTTTCCAGCCTCAGGCTGCATTGAACGAACAGGGAGCGACGCTGCCGCCGATCGAAGGCATCAATACGGAAGTCGGTCTCAAGGCTGCTTTCTTTGATGGGCGGCTCAACGCCAGCGCAGCATACTTTCAGGTCAAGCAGGACAACTTTCCGATCCCGACCGGTGGCTTAACCCCAATCGGAACACCGGCCTACCGTCCGGCGGTCGGCGTGATCACCAAGGGTTTTGAAATGGAAATCTCCGGTCAACTCTCGCCGCAGTGGCAGCTCCAGGCCGGGTTTACCCACAATGTCTCGCAGCAAGACAATGTGAGGGTCACGACGCTCGTGCCGGCGAACCAGTTCACATTTTACAGCACCTACAAGCTCGACGGCGCGCTCGACGGCTTGACGGTGGGCGGCGGCGCGCGCTGGATAGACCAGACTTGGGAAAATGTAAGCAATCCGGTTCAAGGCAGGGTGCTGCATACCGCGCCGAGCTACTGGGTTGTGGATGCGATGGCGAGCTACAAGTTCAATGAAAAATTGTCGGCCACGCTCAACATCCGGAACCTGCTCGATAACAAATACTATACCTTCTATAACTGGTACAATGGCTACGCGTGGGGGGCGCCGCGCAGCGTGCTTCTCAGCATGACCTACAGGTTCTGACGCGTTCATCCGAGACCGGTCACGACAGCGCTCGCACGGCGGAAGTCTCCCTCTTCCGCCGTTCGCATGTGCGATGGCTCTTGCAGGTTATCCTGATGGGGACTTGATTTTCGGTCATTTGCTTCCCAAACGTTCGATCGGACAAGAGCGGGGAGCGTGGAGACATGACCGATCGGACCTGTTGTATCGTCGGCGCCGGCCCGGCCGGTCTGATGTTGGGCCTGCTGCTCGCGCGCGCGGGCGTCGATGTGATTGTCCTGGAAAAGCACAGCGATTTCCTGCGCGATTTTCGCGGCGATACGATCCATCCGTCCACTCTCGAAGTGATGCACGAACTCGGATTGCTTGACGGGCTTCTGGAGCTGCCGCACACGCAGGCTCCGAGATTGCACGCCGAGATCGACGGCAAGGATATCACCATCGCGGACTTCTCACGCCTGCCGACGAAATGTCGTTTCATCGCGTTCATGCCGCAATGGGACTTCCTCGACTATGTCGCGCGGGAGGCGGCCAGGTTTCCGAATTTCCGGCTGGTTATGCAGGCGGCGGCGACCGGGTTTATCGAGGAGGGCGGCCGGATCGTCGGAGTCCGGGCCGCTGCGCCGGAAGGCGATCTGGAAATCAGGGCCGCGCTGGTCGTTGGAACCGACGGCCGCAATTCGATCGTGCGGGAGAAGGCGGGCCTCGAGATCGAGCGCTTCGGAAGCCCGCGCGACGTGCTGTGGATGAAGCTTTCACACCGGCCCGATGATCCACCCTTCGTCATGGGACACGGCGGACCGCGGCAGGGGTTCGTCATGATCGACCGTGGCGACTATTGGCAATGCGGCTACGTCGTTCGGAAAGGTTCGGCCGATGACGTGAAGGCCGCGGGGCTCGATGCGTTCCGCGCGGCTGTTGCTTCGATCTCGCCGCTGCCGCCCGAACGCATGGACGAGGTGAGGTCGTGGGATGATGTTCATGTGCTCAGCATACGCATCGATCGCTTGAAGCGCTGGTGGCGGCCGGGCCTTCTCTGCATCGGCGATGCGGCGCACGCGATGTCGCCGATCGGCGGCTTCGGCGTGAACCTTGCGGTTCAGGATGCGGTCGCCGCCGCGAACGTTCTCGCCGCACCGCTGCGCGACGGCAGACTGGCGGACAAGCATCTCGCCGCGGTCGAGGCGCGGCGATCGTTCCCGACGAAAGCGACGCAGAAAGTGCAACTGATGATGCAGGGTGCCCGGAGCAGGCGTGAAGCAGCGGACAAGGGACAACGAAATGGGCCGCCCGCCTTCATGCGGCGCATCGCCCGGTGGCCTGTCCTTGCTCATCTCGCGGGCCGCCTGGTGGGGCTCGGCTTCAGGACCGAACATGTGCGGGAGCGTGCGCCGCATGTCGTGCACGCCCGCGAATACGGACGGCCGGCATCATGATGAAGAAACTGCACGATTGAGAATACGGGCTCAGATATTCTCGCGCCGGCGCCGCCAATTGCGGCAGAATTCGAGGGCGGAGATCATTTCTTTCTCAACGGTGGAGACAGAGATATCCAGACCGCGGGCGATCTGCGGATAGGTCATGCCGTCGACCTTGCTGAGAAGAAAGATGCGCTGGGTGCGACGAGGCAACGCCTCCAGCGCGCGCAGCAGCGCGTCGAGATCCATCCGGCTGGCTACTGCATCCTCCGGGCCAGCCACGCCGCCATGCACCTGCTCGCGCGACACGCTCTCGGCATAGGAAGTGCGCACGCGTTCCGCGCGTATCGCATCGCGCGCGAGGTTGCGCGCCGTGGTTACGACCAGGCCCACATCGCATTTGCCGATGTCGCGGTGCATCAGCTTGATGAAGGTATCGTGGACGACATCCTCGGCGGTGTGCGGATTGCCCGTAAGGCGCCGAACCAGCCGCTGGAGATGGCTCTGCTCTGCCTTGAAGATATTGAGCAGTTCTGTCGTGGACGACATGCTGTTTTCTCGTCGCGCATCAGCCCGAATTCCGGACAGTGAGCGTCCGGAGACAACATTCGGGACATCGCAGATCTATATGTGTTACTCAAAGCAAGGTATGTTCTAATGGTCCGATTCTAACATTTGCATCCCGTTGCGGAAGGGGTTTCCTGCAAATGTTAGAATCAAAGGACCACTAGCAAATATAAGTTTCTAGTGGAGTTTTGG
>CAZOOO010000279.1:0-3435 GCA_964581435.1 uncultured Hyphomicrobiales bacterium
TCGGCGAGGACGGCACGGTGATCGAGCGCGAGGTGTTCAAGACGCCCGGCCCCGGTGTCGCAATGGAGATGTACAACCTCGACGATTCCATCATCGATTTCGCGCGCGCCTCGCTCAATTACGGGCTTCAGCGCGGCTACCCTGTCTATCTGTCGACCAAGAACACCATCCTCAAGATCTATGACGGCCGCTTCAAGGACATCTTCCAGGACATCTACGACCGGGAGTTCAAGAAGGATTTCGAGGCCAGGGGCCTGACCTACGAGCATCGCCTGATCGACGACATGGTGGCCTCGGCGCTGAAATGGTCCGGCGGCTATGTCTGGGCCTGCAAGAATTACGACGGCGACGTGCAGTCGGACACGGTGGCGCAAGGCTACGGCTCGCTCGGCCTGATGACTTCAGTGCTGCTGACGCCGGACGGCCAGACGGTCGAGGCGGAAGCCGCCCATGGCACCGTGACGCGACACTATCGCGAGCATCAGAAGGGCAAGGAGACCTCGACGAACTCGATCGCCTCGATTTTCGCATGGACGCGCGGCCTGTCGCATCGCGCCAAGCTCGACGACAACGAGGCGCTGGCGAATTTCGCGACCACGCTGGAGAAGGTCTGCGTCGACACCGTCGAGGCCGGCTTCATGACAAAGGACCTCGCGCTTCTGGTCGGCCCCGACCAGCGCTGGCTCTCCACCACCGGCTTCCTCGACAAGGTGGCCGACAACCTGACCAGGGCGATGGGCTGAGGCGGCCATCCATCCGTTCCCGTCATGGCCGGGCTTGTCCCGGCTATCCACGTCTTGTTTGCAGATACGCTGCGAATTGTTTGCAGATACGCTGCGAAGACGTGGATGCCCGCAACAAGTGCGGGCATAACAGTGAAGATCATCTGTGCGCGCAATCCGATTTAACTTGAACGGATAGCGCTCTACGCGCCCATCGCCGCGGCGATGGCGTCGAGCGCCGCGCCCGCCTTGGCCCCGTCGGGTCCGCCGGCCTGCGCCATGTCCGGCTTGCCGCCGCCGCCCTTGCCGCCAAGCACCTCGGACGCCTTGCGGACAAGATCGACCGCAGAGAAGCGGGTCACCAGATCGGGCGTCACGCCGACGACGACGCTGGCCTTGCCGTCGCCGCTGGTCGCGACCCGCGCGACCACGCCAGAGCCGAGCTGCTTCTTGCCCTGATCCGCGAGGCTCTTGAGATCCTTGATCTCGATGCCTTCGACCGAACGCGCCATCAGCTTGACGCCGCCGACATCGCGCACGCCCGCCGCGCCCGGCGATGCGTTGGCGGCCCCGCCGCCACCCATGGCGAGCTTCTTGCGCGCCTCGGACAATTCACGCTCGAGCTTCTTGCGTTCCTCCATCAGCGCAGTGATCCGCGCCGGCATGTCGTCGAGCGACGTGCGCAATTCGCCGGCCGCGGTCTTCGCGAGTTGGATGGCGTCGTTGGCGTGGCGGCGCGCATGATGCCCGGTCAGCGCCTCGATCCGGCGCACGCCCGACGCCACCGCGCTTTCGCCGATCACCGAGATCAGGCCGATATCGCCGGTGCGCTTCACATGGGTGCCGCCGCAGAGTTCGACCGACCAGCCGAGCGCATTGCTCGCGGCGCCGTGCCGGTCCGTGCCGCCCATGGACACGACGCGCACCTCGTCGCCGTACTTTTCGCCGAACAGCGCCCGCGCGCCCGCCTCGCGCGCGTCGTCCACCGCCATCAGCCGCGTCGTCACCTCGCCGTTCTCCAGCACGACATCATTGGCGATGTCCTCGATCCGGCGCAGTTCGTCTCCGCTGATCGGCTTGTTGTGGGCGAAATCGAACCGCAAACGATCGGGCGCGACCAGCGAGCCGCGCTGCGCGATGTGATCGCCGAGCACCTGCCGCAGCGCCTCGTGCAGCAGATGGGTCGCGGAATGATTGGCGCGGATCATCGAACGACGCTCGTGATCGACTTCCAGCGCCAGCGCCATGCCGGGCGTGAGCGTGCCCTGCTCGACGGTGCCGAGATGCACGAACAGATCGCCCGCTTTCTTCTGCGTGTCGGTGACGCGCACGCGCACGCCCTCGCCCGTCAGCATACCGGTATCGCCGACCTGACCGCCGGACTCGCCGTAGAACGGCGTCTGGTTCAGGACGACGGCGCCGCTCTCGCCGGCCTTGAGAGCATCGGCTTCCTTGCCATCCTTCACGAGCGCAGCGACGACGCCTTCCGCAATCTCGGTCTCATAGCCGAGAAATTCGGTCGCGCCGAATTTCTCGCGCAACGGAAACCAGACCGACTCGGCCGCAGCCTCGCCCGAGCCCGCCCATGACGCCCGCGCCGTGGCCTTCTGTCGCTCCATCGCGTCGGTAAACGACGCCAGATCGACGCCGATGCCGCGCGCGCGCAGCGCATCCTGGGTGAGATCGAGCGGGAAACCATAAGTGTCGTACAGCGTGAACGCGGTCTCGCCGTCGAACATGTCGCCCTTCTTCAGCGACGCGCTCCTCTCGTCGAGAATGGAGAGCCCGCGCTCCAGCGTCTTGCGGAAGCGCGTTTCCTCCAGCCGCAGCGTTTCCTCGATAAGCGGCCGCGCGCGCTGCAATTCGGGGTAAGCCTCGCCCATCTCGCGCACCAGCGCGCCGACCAGCCGCCACATCAGCGGCTCCCGCGCGCCGAGCAGTTGCGCGTGGCGCATCGCGCGGCGCATGATCCGGCGCAGCACGTAGCCGCGGCCTTCGTTCGACGGCAGCACGCCGTCGGCGATCAGGAACGAGGACGCGCGCAGGTGATCGGCGATTACCCGCAGCGACGCCTTCATCGGACCCTGCGGGTCGGCGCCGGTCAGATCGGCGGCGGCGCGGATCAGCGCCACGAACAGGTCGATGTCGTAGTTGTCGTGCTTGCCCTGAAGCACGGCGGCGACGCGCTCGAGACCCGCTCCGGTGTCGATCGAGGGCTTAGGCAGGTTCGGGCGGCTGCCGTCCGGCAGCTTCTCGTATTGCATGAATACGAGATTCCAGATTTCGACGAAACGATCGCCATCCTGGTCCAGCGATCCCGGAGGCCCGCCGGGAATCCTGTCGCCGTGATCGTAGAATATCTCCGAGCACGGACCGCACGGGCCGGTGTCGCCCATCTGCCAGAAATTGTCCGCGCCCGCGATGCGGATGATGCGCGACTCGGGCAGGCCGGCGATCTTCTTCCAGAGGCCGAACGCCTCGTCGTCGTCGATGTAGACGGTGGCGGTCAGCCTGTCCTTCGGCAGGCCGAACTCCTCGGTGACCAGCTTCCATGCCAGTTCGATGGCGCGGTCCTTGAAATAGTCGCCGAACGAGAAGTTGCCCAGCATCTCGAAGAAGGTATGGTGCCGCGCGGTGTAGCCGACATTGTCGAGATCGTTGTGCTTGCCGCCGGCGCGCACGCATTTCTGCGAGGTGGTGGCGCGCCGATAGG
>CAZOOO010000280.1:0-3431 GCA_964581435.1 uncultured Hyphomicrobiales bacterium
CGCCGCGCTGTTTGCCGCCATCGACGCCGTCGACGGCGGCACCGGCGACATGCGGCTTCAGGTCTCGAAGGAGGGGTCGGCCAACACGGCGTCAGTATTTTTCTAGAACGGCTTTTCGGGGCGGGCTGAATTCGGCCTGGTCGGCGCCGATACCTTCAAGCTCAAGGTGTCGGCGGACGGCTCAAACTGGACCGAGGCGTTCAATATCGATCAGGATACCGGCAACCTCACGCTGCCGCGTGGGTTGGCGCTGACCGGCGTCATTTCGCCGGCGCAGATCACTGCTGATCAGGACGATTATGCTCCGGCAGGACTTGCCGCCGCGTCGGTGCTGCAAATCAGCACGGACGCCCCGCGTGGCATTTCGGGCCTGGCTGGCGGGATCGAAGGGCGTTGTCTCATCGTGATCAACGTGGGCAGCCAGCCGGTCACGCTGCTGAATGAAAGTTCATCGTCGTCGGCATCGAACCGTTTCTCTCTTAACGACAGCCTTGTGATGTCAGCGAAACAGGCCGCGATCCTGCGTTACGACGGCACCGCGGCGCGTTGGCAGGCGATCGCGGGCGGGGCGGCGGCTGCTTCCGGCAGCGGCTTCGTCTCCCCGCCGCAAGGTCGCCTGACGCTGCAAAGCGGCGTTCCGGTGATGACGACGACGCAGAGCGCCAAGACGACGCTCTATTACGCGCCATATGTCGGCAACCAGATCCCGATTTACGACGGCACGAACATGGTGCCCACGGCCTTCCCTGAATTGTCGATCGCGACGACCGACACGACCTATAACCCGGCGGCGATCGGCAATCAGAAACTCAATGATTGGTTCGTCTGGAACGACGGCGGCACGCTGCGGCTCGGTCATGGTCCGGACTGGACCAGTGATACGACGCGCAGCGCCGGGACCGCGTTGACGATGGTCGATGGCGTCCTGCTCAACGCCGTCGCGATCACCAACGGCCCAGCGGCCGAGCGCGGAACCTATGTCGGCACCACCCGGAGCGACGCCTCGTCGCAGCTTGAATTCGTCCTGGGCACGTCAGCCTCGGGTGGCGGCGCGGCGGTCGTCGGTCTCTGGAATATGTACAACCGGCGGCCGGCGCAGCTTTTCGTGCAGGATTCGACTGCGGGCTGGGCCTATACGAGCGCGGCGTGGCGCGCGGCAAACAACAGCGCCGGCAACCGGATCGCCTTCGTATGCGGCCTGACTGAAGACGGAGTCCAGGCGAGCTATGCAAGCCTCGCTTTTTCGACGTCGAGCGCCGTTCAGGTCGGCATCAGCATCGCACTGGACGCGACCAATGCGATTGCAGCGAATGCGACGAGTTTCACGACTTATTTCGGGGCGGGAAGCAACAACCAGATTTCCTGCGTGGCGAACTACTCCGGATATCCGGGCGTCGGATTCCATCACCTGCAGGCGATCGAATACGGCGGGACCAATGCCTTGTTCACCAGCGCCAGCGGCCCGACCCGGTCCGGTCTGAGCGCGACGATCTGGTGTTAGAGCGGGCGGCTGATCGCTTGCAAGCCCGCGACAAACAGCTCCCGGCTTTTCGAAGACCTCCTCCGTAGCCAGAAGGACCCTGTCCAATGTCCAACGCAGCCTTGGCCGCGAACGCTCCCGCCATGCCGGAATTCGGAGCGGCGCTCCGCAAGCTCTGGCCGCACGGCGCCAGCAGAATTGCCGGGCTGGTCGAGAGCATCACGGCTACGGCGCCGGCCGTATTCAATGAGTATGAGATCACCACGCCGCTGCTGATCGCGCATGTCATGGCCCAGATCAGCCATGAATGCGGGGCCGGGACTGCCGTGATCGAGAACCTGAACTATTCGGCGGGGCGGATGACCCAGGTGTGGCCGTCGCGGTTTCCGAACGCGTCCAGCGCCGCGCCTTACGCGCACAATCCGCGCGCGCTCGCCAACAAGGTCTACAACGGCCGCATGGGCAATCGCGCCGGCTCCGACGACGGCTGGAATTTCCGAGGCCGCGGCGCCGTGCAGACGACCGGACGCGAAGGCTATGCACGCCTGGCGGGTTCGATCGGCCTCGATGTCGTGACGCATCCCGACCTGGTGAACGAGCCGGCGCATTTTCTGAGATGCGGCGTCGCGGATTTCGTCAACTGCGGATGTCTTCCGTTCGCCCGAAGGGACGACGTGCGCGGCGTCACGAGACGGCTGAACGGTGGGTTCATCGGGCTTCGGGATCGCATGGCATGGCTCGCGCGATGGAAGCGCAGCCTCGGAGTTCACTAGACTCTGTTCAACTGCGTTGAATCCGACTCGTCGCTTATTTTTGTTTGCGCATGATCTTTTCCGAAAACGGATTCCCGCTTTTCGGAATCATGCTCTGGAACGACCGCCGCGCGACGGTCTCGCGCGATCCCAGGACATTATTGGAGACAAGACATGACATCGGATTCGGTGTGGCAGATCGTGCGCTATCTGCTGATCGCGGCCGGGAGCTTCGCGACCGGCAAGGGATGGGTCACCGCGGATCAGGTGACCAGCATCATCGGCGCGATCGGGACGCTCTTTACGGTGGCGTGGGGGCTTTACGTCAAGGCCGACACCAGGGCGGGCCGCTCGGCCACCGCCGCGCGCCCCGACGTGCCGACCGTCAGCGCCGCGACCGGCGCGGTCAAGTAATCCAAACGACAGGAGTCATCATGCGAAAACTTGTCGCCGCGATAGCGGTCGTCTGCGGCCTGGCGCTGGCAGGCTGCCAGACCGTCGCGCTGCCGTCGCTGAACCTTAACAGCGCCGCTTCGCTCAATACGGTCTACGGCATCCAGAACGCCTTTGGCGTCGCGGTGAATGCTGCCCATGCCTATAAAGCGCTGCCGCTTTGCCGGACCGGAACCGAGCCGGGGCTGGCCAATATCTGCGCCAAGCGTTCGGTGGTCGAAAGGCTGCAATCGGCGATGCGCAAGGCGCGCCTCGCCGTGAACAATCTGGTCGCGCTGCAGAAGGCCTATCCGTCCGTCGACATCAGCAACGCGCTCGCGGCGGCGCAGTCGGCGCTGACCGTCGTCCAGCAGATCCTTGCATCAGGAGCATAGCGCATGGTCACCGCAGCAGACGTGTCAGCCGGCCTTGCGGCCGCTGAATCCATCGTCAATGCCATCATCAAGGTCGCGCCGGCGATCGAGCGGGGTGTGGTGTCATCGATCCCCTATGTTCAGGCCATTGCCGGCCTGATCGGCGGCAAAAATGCCACCGCCGAAGAGATCGATGCGGTGTTGGCCCGGATCAACGCCGAGGTGGACCTGTTCCTGAGTTCGCTGCCGCCCGACGATGGCTCGACCACGACGTAACGGCGGCTGGGCGGCCGGTCAGGCGGGCCTGCTTCGGGCGGAAAGAAGGCATAAGCGGGTTCCTAGTGTGGTGGTTCAGCAGTTCGCTTCATTGCCCCATCGAGTCCGTCAAGCGAA
>CAZOOO010000281.1:0-3360 GCA_964581435.1 uncultured Hyphomicrobiales bacterium
TCTTTTCCCGCTTTTCGTGGCGCTCCTGGGCTTCGACAGAAAGCGTCGCGATCGGCCGCGCCTCGAGCCTTTTCAGCGAGATCGGCTCGCCCGTTTCCTCGCAATAACCATAGGTGTTGTCCTCGATCCGCTGCAAGGCGGCGTCGATCTTGGAAATCAGCTTTCGCTGCCGGTCACGGGCGCGCAACTCGATGGCGCGGTCGGTTTCCGAGGACGCACGATCGGCGAGGTCGGGAAGGTTGACGTTTTCTTCCTGAAGAGTCTGCAGCGTCACCTTCGATTCGCGGAGTATCTCGTCCCTCCATGCCAGCAGCTTGGCGCGGAAATATTCGCGCTGGCGCTCGTTCATGAAAGGCTCTTTCTCGGAAGGCCTGTAGTTCTTCAACTTTTCCAAATGCATTCCTGCTCGGGTGCAAGGCGCCGGACGATCCGGCTGCGGCGGAGCTTATATAGCGGCCGTTTGCGACAGACAATATCGTCGCACCGAGGTCCCGTGCTCGACAGCTCGGAATTCCGGTTTTGCTTCCTCTGCCCAACGAGGAAATCCGGTCCGTAAGAGCGTATCGAGACCGGGCTCATCGACGGGTTCCATCGCGTTCCGCTGCTTTCAGAATTGCCCCGCCTTGGCAAGTTCCACCTCGACGCGCAATTCGATTTCGGCCAGGACCGCATCGAGACCGGCATCGCCGGAGGACGATTTCAGCTCGGCGGCGGCAGCGCGCAGCCGGATCACGGTCGACGGGTCGAAATTACCGGAAAGCAGCCCGATCTTGAGATCGTCGAGCACGTCCAACGCGCCCCTGCCCCGCTTTACCGAGCGCTTGCGTCGCTCCGCCGGATCCTCTCCGACTCCCTGCAACGCCAGCAGCGCATCAATGGTCGCCGGCGCCTTCGGCGCGGCGGCTGCCCTAGTTTCCGTTGTAGCGGTTTGATCCGGCAAAGAAAAATCGCTTCCACCCGTTCGCCGCGCGGACGGGGCCTGCGTTCCCGGCGTTGTGCCGTTCGCTCCGTAAATTCGCATCGATCGCCTCGCCCGAACATGATGGTAACGAACTACGGCCGCCATCGGGAGCCCGACCAACGCCGGCCGAAGGCGTGCGCACCGGATGATCCGGCGGGAGAACCGTGGGCCGTTTGGGTTAACGAACCGTGAATGCCCGGCAAATTCTGCCGACGAGGGCAACTTCGCCGCCCACTCGGATTCACACGCGGCAGCCAGGCTCCAGAATTACCAATAGAATCAATGAGACAAACAAGCGACCCTGATGGCACGCGTCTCGCATGGTTAACAGGCGAATGGCCGTCATGGGAGTGGCGGCGGGCTAACTTGACCTCAGCAGGGAGCAGAGGATGTCTGGCGCAGGTTTCATGAACGTCGGCCGGATCGCCGTCATGGCGTTCCTGGCGCTGGCGCTCCTCGGGGCCCCCGCTCATGCCACCTCGAGGATCAAGGATCTCGCGAACATCGAAGGCGTGCGGCAAAACCAGTTGATCGGTTACGGCCTCGTGGTCGGCCTCAACGGCACCGGCGACACCCTCAACAATATCCCTTTCACCAAGCAGTCGCTACAGGCGATGCTGGAACGCATGGGCGTCAATATCCGCGGCGCGACCATCCGAACCGGCAATGTCGCCGCCGTCATGGTGACCGGCAACCTGCCCGCCTTCGCTACCCAGGGCACCCGCATGGACGTCACGGTCTCGGCGATGGGCGATGCCAAAAGCCTGCAAGGCGGCACCTTGCTCGTCACGCCGTTGCTTGGGGCCGACGGCAATGTTTATGCGGTGGCGCAGGGCTCGCTTGCGATCGGCGGCTTTTCCGCTGAAGGCGCGGCCGCGAGCGTCACGCGCGGCGTGCCGACCAACGGGCGCATCGCCAACGGCGCCATCGTCGAGCGCGAGATCGAATTCGCATTGAACCGGATGCCGAATGTCCGGCTGGCGTTGCGCAACGGCGACTTCACCACCGCCAAGCGCATCGCCGCCGCCGTCAACGATTTCCTCGGCACGAAAACAGCCGAGCCGATCGATCCGTCCACAGTGCAACTCTCCATCCCGGGAGAGTTCAAGGGCAACGTCGTGGCGCTTCTGACCGAGATCGAGCAGTTGCAGATCGAGCCGGACATCGCGGCAAAGATCGTCATCGACGAACGCTCCGGGATCATCGTGATGGGACGCGACGTCCGCGTCGCCACCGTCGCCGTTGCGCAAGGCAACCTCACCGTATCGATCTCCGAGACCCCGCAGGTCAGCCAGCCGAACCCGCTGGCGCGCGGACGTACGGTGGTGACACCGCGCAGCGCCGTTAACGTCAGCGAGGACGGCAGGAAGCTCGCGCTGGTCAAGAACGGCGTTTCGCTTCAGGAGCTTGTCGACGGACTCAACGGCCTCGGCATCGGGCCGCGCGACCTGATCGGCATCCTGCAGGCGATCAAGGCGGCCGGCGCGATCGAAGCCGACATCGAGGTGATGTGATGGAAGCTCACACTGTCAGCGGCCTGATAACCGCCGCTTACCGCAGCATCCCGCGCATGGCGCCGATGCTGAACCGCCGTCCCGACCCGCAGCTCGCGCAAGCGCTGGAACAAGTCCCTCCGCAGTCGGTTGAGAAAGCGAGAGCGATGTCAGAGGATTTCGAGGCGATGTTCCTCAACTCCATGTTTTCGCAAATGACGACGGGCCTGAAGGGCGAAGGTCCGTTTGGCGATACGCCGGGCACCGGAGTATGGCGCTCGATGCTCACCGAGCAGTATTCCAGATCGTTCGCCAAGGCCGGCGGCGTCGGCGTCTCCGACGCGGTGTTCCGCGCCCTGATCATGCAACAGGCGAGCCAGACCAAGCCGGGCTCGAAGGAAAGCTCGAAGGAAAGCGCATGACACCGAAATTCCGCGATCCGCAGGCGTCCCCTCTCCCGTCCCCCGTAGCGACGCCGGCGGACGCACGCAAGCTCGCCGGCGACATGCTCGACATCATGAATGCACTGCTTGCCGTCATCGAACGCGAGACCGAACTGGTGCGCGCCGGCAAGATTCGTGAAGGCATGACGCTTGGAAGCCGGAAGACGGAACTGTCGCGCCGCTACGCCGACGCCATCAGGCAATTCAAGGCCAGCCAGGCCTACATGATGCAGTCGACGCCTGATCTGCTCACCGCGCTGCAACACCACCACGAGACATTCCGTGCGATGCTCCAGGTGAACCTCACGGTGCTCGCAACCGCGCACGCGGTCTCGGAAGGTATCGTCCGCGGCGTCAGCGCCGAGGCGCAGCGCAACGCCTCGCCGCAAACCTATACGGCAAGCGGGCAGCGCAGCGCACCCTCGCGTCAGCACATCAGCCCGATCGCGGTCAGCCGCTCGCT
>CAZOOO010000282.1:0-3359 GCA_964581435.1 uncultured Hyphomicrobiales bacterium
ACAGGAACGAGATCACCTCGATCGCCACCACCAGCGGCAGGATCACGACCGGAATGCCGGACGGCACGAACAGTTTGAAGAATTTCAGGCCGTTCTTGTAGAAGCCGTAGATCAGCACCGTGAAGAAGACCAGGAACGCCAGCGCGGCCGTGACGATGATGTGGCTTGCGATCGTGAAGGTGTAGGGGATGATGCCGACGAGGTTCGAGACGGTCACCAGCATGAAGATCGAGAACACGAAGGGGAAGAACTTCATCCCGTCCTTGCCGGCGGTGGTGCGCAGGGTGTCGGCGACGAATTCGTAGCTGATCTCGGCGATCGACTGCATGCGCCCGGGCACGAGCTTGCGCCCGGTGCCCAGCATCAAAAGCGACGTCAGAGCCACGGCGAGCAGCATGTAGGCGGAGGAATTGGTGAAGGCGATTTCCTGGCCGCCGATATGGCCGATCGTGAAAATCTTCTCGATGTTGAACTGGTGGATCGGGTCCATCATCCGCGTGCAACTTTCGGTCTGCCGGCAGGCCGGCGTTCAAGCAACTCAATCGTCCAGACGGCCATCCGTCATCGGTCTGTCTGCTCGGGAATCACGCCCGCCGACCGCATCACGTTGATCACGCCGGCCGCGAAGCCGAGCAGGAAGAACACGATCAGCCCCCAGGGTGAGGTCGACAGCAAGCGGTCGAATCCCCAGCCGATTACCGCGCCCACGGCGACGCCCGCGATCAACTCGGAGGACAGGCGGAAACCACGCGCCATCGCCGAGGCTCTGGCAGCTCCGTTCCCGCTTTCATCACCGGATTGGTCAGTCTCGTTGTTGCGGGGTCCTCGAAGTTTGGACAGCCGCTGATCGAGATTTCCGAGCCTTTCGGAAAGCGCAGCTTCGTCGGGAGCCGAATGCTCGCGATCTCCGTGCCCGCCGCTGTTTTTGTCCGTGCCGTCAGACATGCTCTCGACACCCGACATAACGCCGCGATCTTCAGGAAATAACGCCCGTTACCCTCAAAAGCCGCGCGGACCATACTGATGGCCAAAGATCAAGTCAAGATTGCGTCGCGAGAGGCTATGGCATTGAATCAGCTGGATTTCTTCTGGAAAATCAAACCGGCTGCGCCGAGTTGCCGCGCTGCGAGAGCGGTCTTGGCGAAGGCGGCTAACGGGTTTGGCGTCGCAAGCGCGCTCGCAACGCGAGAAAGCCGGCGGTTTTGGGGGTATCCTCAAGGATGATCTGACGCGGTGCGGCCTTGTATTCCGGACCCGATCGTCATGGAGTTGCTCGGGCAACGCGCCCGTGCGGCGATCGTGTAAGTCCATATCAACCCTAGAGCGGGATGAGGAAAAGTGTGCAGCGTTTTTCCGCCCGCATCCCGCGTCTCAAAATATTGGAATCGATCACGTTCATGATCCTGGATCGATTCGATCCAGGATCATCGTGATCTAGTGCCCCGATTCCGAAGTTCGCATACCCTTGCCGCAATCTTTGATGCGAACTTCTGAACTACCACACTGGTATAATGGTGCTTTTCGATCCATTTTCAGTGCCGCTTGCTGTTGCAGGAGTAACGTCGTTGTGGGTGGACACGGATCGAAGTGGGTGGCCGCCGTGTTGAAATCGGGTGGTAGGCGCCATAGGTCGAAGTGACCTGATGCAGGGCGAGCCGCTCGGGCGGAGCGGATTTCGGTCTCGACGGAGCGGAGCATGGGCGCGACGACGCCGTTCAGATTATTGCGGATTTCCGGGGTCACCGCGATGCTGTGTTGCCTGGCCGTGCCGGCGCTGGGGCAGATGACGGAAGCGGGGAAAGGGCGCTATACGCTCATGCCGATGAGCGGCGGCTTCGTCAGGCTGGATACGCTGACCGGCGTGGTGTCCCACTGCGAGGACAAGGGCTCGGGCTGGGCGTGCTACGCGTTGCCCGAGGAACATGCCGCGCTGGATAAGGAAATCGGCCGGTTGCAGGCGGAGAATGAAGAACTGAAAGCGCAACTCGCTGCGCGCGAGCCGGCCGGCGAGATTCCGAAGGCTTCACCCCACCAGGAGGCGCCGGGGCTCGGTGAGCCTGGATCGGCCGCGCCAAAGGCTGACGCACCGAAGTTCGACGCCAACCGCAACAGCATCGAGGTTCCACTGCCGAGCGATCGCGATATCGACCGCTTGATGTCATTCGTCGAGCGCGCCTGGCGGCGGCTGATCGAGATGGCGGGCCGCGTCGAGCGAAATCCGTCAGGAGGGATCTGATGCCCGGCTTCGCTCAAGCCATTTGATTTCGAATGAGAGTTCGCGCTGCGGTTTGCCGGCGAGCGAACCCGTCACGAGCGATGGTTGCCGCGACCGCCAGGGCTCCGGGCGAGCGGATTGATCTGGACCCGGGCAAAACTTCGCGGGACCGGCCGCTGCTCTCGCCCTCATCTTTTTGGGTCCTTGCGTGGCCTGTGCGTGCGCAACCTTCGTTGTGACGTTTGCGGACCCATGCGAATCAGACTATACACGTATAAGTTGTGGTAACTCGTCTCTCTCGCCATTGGCGTTTTCGAGCGAGGCTGTCCGCGGGCTTGCCCCGGGGATGGATGACCTGCTCGCGTGAAGAAAACGCGTCACGTCAAGATCTGAGCCCCACTTCTGATTCTCAGAAGCGGAAAGGCTCTCGTGAGGAAGCCGCGGATGGGAAAACTTCTGCCCTTTGTTCCGGATGTTTCGGTTTTCATCGTCGACGATGATCCGTCGGTCCGTGAAACGTTAGTCCACCTTTTGAAAATCGAGGGTTATGCCGCGCAAGGCTTCGGCGACAGTGCTTCGTTTCTCGAGGCGTTTCGCAGCGCGCCGCCCGCCTGTGTCATTCTCGACCTGCATCTTCCTGGCGAATCCGGGTTCGAGGTCCTGCACAGGCTGGCCGGCGAACGGGTCGCCTCGTCGATCCTCGTGATCTCGGGTGCGGCCGACATCGCAATGGCTGTCGCGGCCATGAAATACGGCGCGCTTGACTTCCTGGAGAAGCCGTTTTCCTCCGACGCCATCGTCGACCGTGTTCGTACCGCGGTGAAGGTCTGGCGAGAAACCCGAGGGAGCGAAAGCGACGGCTTCGCCAATTTTCCCGGCCGCCATCTGCTGACCTGTCGGGAGCGCGAGGTTCTGTCCCAAGTGGCCAAGGGCGCCTCGAACAAGGAAGCGGGGAGGAGACTTGGGATCAGCCCGCGCACGGTCGAGGTTCATCGCGCGCGGATCATGGACAAGCTCGGCGCCAAGAACACCGCCGATCTGATTCGGATCGTGTTCTCGGAGGCGAGTGCTTGGCGGCGGCTTTCAGCTTCCTAGTGGAGTGGATTTGACATTCGCTACCCAGTTTGCATCGAACGCGAGAAGC
>CAZOOO010000283.1:0-3350 GCA_964581435.1 uncultured Hyphomicrobiales bacterium
GCGGCCGCGCACCGTCTCGCTCGGGACCACGTCGATCATGTTCTCGGAGAACAGCCCGCTATAGCGCAGCGCGCGCGAGTCCGTCACCAGCCGCACCCGCAGGCCGCGCTCCATCAACTCCACGCCGAGCGCCTCGGCGGGAAACAGATGTCCTCCGGTGCCCCCGGCGGCGAGCAGGATGAGAGGCGCGGTGGTCATTGATCACGCAATCCCGGAAAAACCCTCTGCGTCATGCCCGGCTTCAGGGCATCATATCACGCATAACTCGCGGCGGCGGCGTCTCCGATCGATTCCATTTCCGTGCGCGGCCGCTCGCGCGTCAGCGCCAGCATCAGGCCGACGCCGTAAGCGAGCGAGACCATCGACGAGCCGCCATAGGAAATGAACGGCAGCGTCATGCCTTTGGCGGGAATCAGATGCAGGTTGACCGCCATGTTGATGGCCGCCTGTACGCCGAACATGATCGCGAGCCCCGACGCGGCGAAACGCGAGAACAGATCCTCCGATGCATAGGCGCGCGACAGCGTGCGCATGACGATGAAGGTGAACAGCGCCAGCAGCGCAAGGCACATGATGATGCCGAATTCCTCGGCACCGACCGCGAACACGAAATCGGTGTGACTGTCGGGAAGACTCCGCTTGGCGAGGCCCTCGCCGGGGCCGAGCCCGAACCAGCCGCCGTTGGCGAAAGCCTCCATCGCGGTGTCGACCTGGAAGGTGTCGCCCGACGCCGGGTCCATGAAGCGCTGGATGCGGGCCGCGACGTGCGGAACCATCATATAGGCGGCGAACAAGCCGGCGATCGCCGTGCCCGCGAGGCCGAATACCCAGACGATGCGCATGCCCGCGATGAAGAACAGCGCGCCCCATACCATCAGGATCAGCATGGTCTGGCCGAAATCCGGCTCCATCACAAGAAGCGTGACGAGCCCCAGCAGCAGCGTCAGCGCCATCGAGGTCGCCGGCATCTCGGGCTTGCGCGCGGATTCCGAGAACAGCCACGCCGCCAGCACGACGAAAGCGGGCTTTGCCGATTCAGACGCCTGGATGTTGACGCCGAGAATCGTGATCCAGCGTTTCGCGCCCTTGACCTCCGGGCCGAACCCGAGCGTGGCGACGATCAACACGACGCTGAGCGCGAACACGATCAGCGCCGAGCGGCGGATCTGGCGCGGCGACAGGAACGACACGCCGACCATCACCGCGATCGACGGCAGCAGAAACAGCACGTGACGGTGAAAGAAGTGAAACGGATCGAGCCCGATCCGGGTCGCCACCGACGGACTCGCCGCCAGCGACAGCACCACGCCGGTGAGCATCAGAAGCACCATGGCCGCCAGCAGCAGCCGATCCACGGTCCACCACCATTCCGAGAGCGGCGTGCGTTGTTCGCGTGAAATCATGACGGGTCCTGCGGGCGGAGATCGCCCATTGGTCCCCCATCGTGGTTACGGGAGCGTTAAGACCGTCGTGAGATCTTCATCATCGCTCGCCAACCGCGCAAAGCGCCTGCCGGGGCCGCCTTCTAGAACCAATCTAGATTATTGAGGTTGCGGACGAATTTCGGACCTCCTAAACGGTTGGAGGTCGATCACGCGACGGTGACAGCGTGCCGGCATCGTCGCTTTTCCTGCTTGCATCGGCATCATGGTTCATTTCGGCTCCGCTATCGATCGTCTTCACCTCCCGCTGCCGGCTCGATCCGCGCACCGGCGGTGCACGGGTTGGTCCGCGAGTTGCCCATGAGCTGGGATTTCCACAACCTGTTCGTCCGGCACGCTCGCGAGATCAATCGCTTCCTCCGTCGCCGCGGTCACAGCGCCGAGACGGCCGCAGATATCACGCAGGATACGTTTCTAAGGGTGCTTGCCTCGCCGCCGGGTGAAGCCCGCGCCAACCACAATCCGAAAGCCTATCTCTACCAGGTGTCGCGCAGTCTCAGCGTCAACCATCACCGCCGGGAAAATCTGATCCGGACGGCTGATCTCGACGAGGCCGCCGCTGTCGCCGACCCCGCGCCCACGGCGGAGGCCGTCGTATATTCGCGCCAGTGCCTCGCCCAGACATGCAAGGCGCTGGCGGAACTTCCCGAGCGCACGCGCCTGGCCTTTGAGATGCATCGGCTGGGCGAGCGCACGATCCAGGAAGTCGCGGACGAATTGAACGTCTCGACCGCGCGGGCCTGGGTTCTGATCCGGAACGCCTACCGGCATCTGCTGACGCGAGTGGACGACTTCTGAACTTTTCTCGCCTGTGGTATAAAATTCGACGCTGCTCGTTTGTATTAGAAGGGTAGGCGCGATTCTCGACGCATGTCGCCGCCTGTCGAAGGGATATGAATGAGCCAGCCCGGGCCAGATCAAGATCGGCTGACGGATGAAGCGATCGACCTCGTCATCCGCTTGCAGAACGACCCCGGCAATCCGGTTACGATCGAGATGGTGCGGGCCTGGCGGGCGCGCGGTTCCGACCATGATCGTATCTGGACGCGGGTCGCCAAGGTCTACGGCGCCAGCGGCAAGGTCCTGACCCGGCGTCGCAACGCGGAACGCCGCGAAAAACTGGGGCTGACGCGCCGCAACCTCGTGATCGGCGGGATCATCGGCCTTGGCGCCGCCGGCGCCGGCTATTCCATTCTGCCCGATGTCCTGCTTCGCGGCCGGGCCGATCATGTCACCGCCAAGGGTGAGATCCGCAGCGTCAGCCTTCCGGACGGAAGCGTCGCGACGCTCGGGCCGGACAGCGCCGTCGCGGTGGATTTCACCGCCCGGCTGCGCCGTGTCGAACTGCTTGCCGGGATGTCGTTCTTCGAGGTCGCGTCCGAGCCGCAGCGCGCCTTCACCGTTCAGGCCGGCGGGCTGACGGCGACGGCGCTGGGGACGGCGTTCGACGTCGCCATCGACGCCGGAATGCTCTCGGTCTCGGTCGATCATGGCGTCGTCGAGGCGCAGGCGTCAGGCTCGACGATCGCGGCGGGCACGAAGCTCACGGCCGGGGAATGGGTGACGTTCGATAGCGCCACCTCGGCGATCGAGCGCGGATCGCGCGAAGCGAGCCAGATCGCGTCGTGGCGAGACAATCTTATCGTCGCCGAGAAGGAAGCGGTCTCGACGCTGGTGGCGCGCATCGGCCGCTGGATTCCGGGGCGGATCGTCATGGCCGATCCCTTTGTCGGCTCCCAGCGGGTCAGCGGCATTTTTGATCTGACCAATCCCAGACGGGCGCTCGAAGCCGTCGTGCATCCGGCCGGAGCGCACGTCCGGCAGGTTTCGTCCTACCTGACCGTGATTTCGCCGATCTAAGGCGCGTGGGGATTCATCTTGAATTAATGACGGCGGCGGCGAGATAGA
>CAZOOO010000284.1:0-3341 GCA_964581435.1 uncultured Hyphomicrobiales bacterium
CGCTGGGGCCTGAGCGATTTGGATTGGTATATTGCGGCTGCAGCGATAGCCGCGAGGTCTGATAGTCCTTTTCGGCGATGCCGGCGCTTTTCAGCGCGGCCAGCACCTTGCTCATGGCGGCATTGTTGGCTTCGGACGCTTCGCGCGCCGTCTTGGCGTCGGTCGTGACGCCTGCTTCGATCTGGGCAAGGTCCGGCGGCGTGGAGATCGTGGCCTCACCGGTGACCGAGATTGTCGGCGGCGGCGTATCGGCTTGCGCGGGTACCGAGATCAAGGCGGTGATGATGGCGACGGCGATGGTGAGCGGAATCCGGTTCTGCATGACGGTTCTCATTTCAGCGGGACATAGACATCGATGACCAGGTTGTCTTCCTCGGTCTTCAGGGGATCGGTGGTATATTCCTCGATGAAAGTATCCTTGGCTTCAAGCTTCCTGTCGTCGAGTGTGTTCGTGATCGCCTCATAGGTGTTGTCCATGTTGTCGTAGGAGCCGCGATGCACGAACTTCAGCGCCTTGCCCTCCGGTGACTTGCCCATGCTCATGTTCTTGGGCAGATCCTTGATCTCCTGATCGACCGGGATTTCCGCCAGGAACGAGAAGCCGTTATCGTCAGTCGAGGTATAGACGATCATCATGTTGCCGGCGGGCTTGACGCCCTGCTTGTCGAGCACGGCGGCAAGCGACTTGAACGAATTGATGAGCGTTTCGAAGGCGGTGTCCCAGGTGGCGTTGGTTCGCAATGTCAGGACGGTCTTCGGGGTCAGGGTGTGTTCCTCGCCGAAAGGGTCGGCCGTTTGCACGGGTGCGGTCGCCGGCGGCTTCGGGGCTTCCGCGGCCGGGTTTTCCGGCGTCTGCACCTCGGCGGGAGGAGGAGTCGGCGTGGCCGGGGCGGTCGTTCCGGGCGGGGCCGGCGGGGTTGGCGGAGCCTCGGTCGCGGGCGCTTTGGCGCCGGGAGGCGTCGCAGGCGGCGTCTCGGCCAGCAGGGCGGAAAGCCCTAGCAACAAGACCCCCGGAATGACGGCTGTCCCGAGGGGAGAAAAGAAGCGGAGGCGGTTCATCGAGGAGGGTCTCCCTGGGGCGTGCCGGCCGATGTCCGCGAGGCCCGGTCCTTAGCCGATGTTACGGGTGGAGGGATGCGGTGCTTGACACACGATTCTGACCGCCGTCCCATGACAGAACAAGACGGATATGTCATGCCGCATCGTGGCGGGCATGGGGCGCTTTGCGGCGGACCGGCTTGAATTGATCGGGGGGCGTGGCGCTGGTCAGCCACCGCGCGCCGCCATATAACGCCCGCGAAGATGGAGCCGGGGTCTGATCCGGAAACTGGAAACCGATGAGCGCGCTCGCAAATCATGCTTTCAGCAAGATGAACGGCATCGGCAACGAGATTGTCGTTGTCGATCTTCGCGACGGCTCCGCCGCGGTCACTGCCGAGGAGGCACGTGCTGTCGCATCGCCGGCCGGCGTTCCCTATGATCAGTTGATGGTTCTGCAACCCTCGCGGACTCCGGGCACCGAAGCCTTCGTTCGGATCTACAATAATGATGGCTCGGAAGCCAATGCGTGCGGCAACGGCATGCGCTGCGTGGCGCGCCAGATCTTCGAGGCGACAGACAAGGCCGTGCTGACCTTCGAGACCCGCGCCGGGCTGTTGAACTGCTGGCGAGGCTCCGCGCCGGGTCTTTATACCGTCGATATGGGATCGCCGAAATTCGGCTGGAGGGATATTCCGCTCGCCGAGGAATTCCGCGATACCCGCTATATCGAACTCCAGGTCGGGCCGATCGACGCACCGGTGCTGCATTCGCCGTCGGTTGCCAGCATGGGCAATCCCCACGCGATCTTCTGGGTCGACGACATCGATGCCTATGATCTCGCCCGTTTCGGGCCGCTGCTGGAGAACCATCCGGTGTTTCCCGAGCGCGCCAATATCACGCTGGCCCATATCGTTGATCGCGATCACATCACGATGCGGACCTGGGAGCGCGGCGTCGGCCTGACCAAGGCTTGCGGCTCGGCGGCCTGCGCGACGGCGGCGGCGGCGGCGCGGCTCAAGCGGGCCAATCGCATCGTTCATATGACGCTTCCCGGCGGCAACCTGACCATCGAATGGCGCGAGCGCGACGATCATGTACTGATGACCGGTCCGGCCGTATTCGAGTATGCTGGCACCTTCGATCCGGCGCTGTTCGCGTCGGTGGCCTGATGCCGGTCGACGTCGTCACCTTCGGCTGCCGGCTCAATGCCTTCGAATCCGAGGTCATCCGCCGCAAGGCGGAAGATGCCGGCCTTGACGAGGCCGTCATCATCAACAGTTGCGCCGTGACCAATGAGGCGGTGGCGCAGGCACGGCAAGCGATCCGCCGGTTGAAGCGCGAGCGGCCTGATGCGCGCATCGTCGTCACCGGATGCGCCGCGCAGATCGAGCCGGCGATGTTCGCGCGGATGGCCGAGGTCGATCGCGTGATCGGCAACGATGACAAGATGCGGGGTGAAGCGTGGCGCGCTACACGACTCGCGTTTGCCACGCCGGATGTGACGATTGCGGCAGAGAAGAAAATCGCGGTCGCCGACATCATGGCGGTGACCGAGCTGGCACCGCATCTCGTCGAGGGCTTTCAGGGCGGCCTGCCGCGCGCCTTCGTTCAGGTGCAGAACGGCTGCGATCATCGCTGCACCTTCTGCGTCATTCCCTTCGGGCGCGGCAATTCACGGTCGGTGCCGATGGACGCGGTGGTCGATCAGGTTCGCGTGCTGGCGGAGGCCGGCCATGCCGAGATCGTGCTGACCGGTGTCGACCTCACGAGCTACGGCGCCGATCTTCCGGGCGGGCCGCGGCTGGGGGGGCTGGTCAAGCAGATCCTGCGGCAGGTGCCGGAGATGAGGCGGCTTCGGATCTCGTCGATCGATTCGATCGAGGCGGATCGCGACCTGCTGGATGCGATCGCCAACGAGGAGCGGCTGATGCCGCATTTGCATCTGTCGCTGCAATCCGGGGACGACATGATCCTGAAGCGGATGAAGCGGCGGCACGCGCGCCGCGATGCCGTCGATTTCTGCGCGCGGGTGCGGCGGTTGAGGCCGGACATCGCCTTCGGCGCCGACATCATCGCCGGCTTTCCGACCGAGACCGATGACATGTTCGCGCGGTCGCTGGATCTCATCGCCGAATGCGGTCTCACTTTCCTGCATGTCTTTCCATATTCGCCGCGGCCGGGGACGCCTGCGGCACGGATGCCGCCGGTCGCGGCTGAAGTGATCAGGCACCGCGCCGGGCAGTTGCGGGCGGCGGCGGGCGCCGCGCTGCGGCGGCGGCATGCGGCTGAGGTCGGCGCAA
>CAZOOO010000285.1:0-3310 GCA_964581435.1 uncultured Hyphomicrobiales bacterium
CCGATACGCACGGCAATGCCGTGCGTATCACCGATTTCGCGCCGCGTTTCCGGCAATATGGCCGCACCTTCCGGCCGCCGCAGCTATTTCGCATCATCGAGCCCGTCACGGGCCTGCCCCGGATCACGATCCGCATCCGGCCGACGCACGCCTATGGCAAGCCGCTGGCCCGGCACTCGATGGGCAGCAACCACATTCGCTACTTCGAGGAAGGCGGCACCGCGTTGCGCGTGACCACCGACGCGCCGCTGGCGCTGATCGAAAACGAAACACCGTTCGTTCTGACGCGGCCGATCTATCTCGTGTTCGGCAACGACGAACCATTTCCCGGCGATCTGGCGTCGACCGCCCGGCATTTCGCCGAGGAAACCAAAACCTACTGGCTGGGCTGGGTGCGTCGCCTCTATATCTCCTATGAATGGCAGGAAGCGATTATCCGCGCCGCCATCACGCTCAAGCTGTCCAACTTCGAGGAAACCGGCGGCATCATCGCCGCGCACACCACCTCGATTCCCGAGGCGCCCGGCTCGGGCCGCACCTGGGATTACCGTTATTGCTGGCTTCGCGACGCCTATTTCGTGGTGAAGGCGCTCAACCGCGTCGGCGCGACGCGGACGATGGAGGACTTCATCGGCTTCACGCTCTCGCTCGCATCCAACGCCGAGGAGGATCTCAAGCCGGTCTACAGCGTGGTCCCGAATCTGCCGCTGAACGAGTGGACCGCCACCGACCTTCAAGGCTATCGCGGCGACGGACCGGTGCGTGTCGGCAATGCCGCGGTCGACCAGAAGCAGCACGACACCTATGGCAGCGCCATTCTTGCCGCGTTGCCTCTGTTCTTCGACCGGCGGCTGCCGCGCCCCGGTGACGAAAGCCTGTTCAAGCTGCTTGAGTCGCTAGGCGACAAGGCGGCCCGGGTCGCCATGACGAGCGATGCCGGCATCTGGGAATATCGCGGCCGCCAGCGCATCCATACCCACTCCGCAGCGATGTGCTGGGCCGGGATTAACCGGCTCGCGGCCATCGCGGAGCGGCTCGGCCTGCCGGAACGTGCGGCCCACTGGAATGCCATCGCTGATCCGTTGCATGCCGAACTGATCGAACGCGCCTGGAACCCGAAGCGCGAAGCATTCACCGCGGCATTCGGATCCGATGATCTCGATGCGAGCGTGCTGTTGCTACCCGAACTCGGCGTTTGCGAGGTCGACGATCCGCGATTTGTCAAAACCGTCGCCGCCATGGAGCGCGAGTTGCTGCGCGAGAAGCACATGATGCGCTACGCGGCGGAAGACGACTTCGGTCTTCCCGTGACCGCTTTCCTGATTTGCCGGTTCTGGCTGATCGACGCATGGGGCGCGCTCGGACGGCGGGAGGAAGCGCGTGAGGCTTTCGTGGATGCCCTGGCGCATCGCAATCGCTACGGGCTGTTGTCGGAGGATATCGATCCGAAAACCGGCGCGCTGTTCGGAAATTTCCCGCAAACATATTCGATGGCCGGATTGATCCTGACCGGCATGAAGTTGTCGAGGAATTGGGAAGATCGATACTGGCGCAGCTGATCCGGTGAAAGACGCTTTTCGTTAAAAGTGTCCTGACAGCCGTTTCATTCTTAAATGAACAAGAACTTGAGTTTCATTCCAGACTGCCTGAATTTGGCGTCAATTTGGTGGGAAGAAGGCAGGAACCATATTGATGAACGAGCGTTTATCTGACGGGTGCAAAACCAGGAGGGGACCCTGTGAACCTCGTTGTCGTTTCGAATCGCGTGGCGCGTGCGCGGGCTAATGAGCCCTTGACGGGCGGCCTGGCGGCGGCATTGCTACCGGTTGTCGAAAAATCAGGAGCAATCTGGGTAGGTTCCAGCGGACGGGTACGCGACGGGTCGCACAAGCAACCCTTTGCCGAGGTTGAAGCCCTCGGGGCTGGAGCGATTGCGTTGCTCGATCTGCCGGCCGCGTACTACGGCGGTTACTACGAAGGTTTCGCCAATTCGGCGTTGTGGCCCGCGCTTCACTCCCGGTCCGATCTCATTCGCGTATCGCGCGATGACTATCAATCGTATCGCGAGGTCAATGCCTTCATGGCGCGGGCGTTGATGCGCTTTCGCAAGTCCGACACAGCGTTCTGGATTCAGGATTATCATTTCCTCTCGCTTGGCGCCGAATTGCGAGATCTCGGTGTCCGCAATCCGATCGGGTTTTTCCTGCATACGCCGTGGCCGGCTCGCGCCGTCATGGGTGCCGTGCCGCATCATCGCGAATTGATCGAAGCGATGCTGGCCTATGATCTGATCGGGTTCCAGACCGATGACGACTGCGAGAACTTTCTTGGTTATATTCAATCGGAGCTCGGCCTCAAGATCCAAGACGGCGTCGTGACGTCGCGTTACGGCAAGTCGAGATGTGCGGTATTTCCAATCGGTATTGATGTCGAGAAATTTGCTTTGCAGGCCGCCAAGGCGTCCTCGCATCCCGACGTATCGCGATTGCGCCGCAGCCTGAACGGAGAGCAATTGGCGATCGGCGTCGATCGTCTCGACTATTCGAAGGGCCTTGTGAACCGGATCAATGCATTCGATCGGATGCTGGTCTTGAATCCCGCGCTGAAGCGCACTGTGTCGCTGCTGCAAATTGCGACACCATCGCGCGGTACGATCGAAGCCTACGGCAATCTGCAGAGCGAACTTGCGAAGCTGGTGACCGACGTCAATGGCCGTCACGGTGAAACCGACTGGATGCCGATTCGCTATCTCAACCGCGGATATAGCCAGACCGTGCTGGCCGGCCTTTATCGCACGGCGCGCGTGGGCGTGGTGACGCCGTTGCATGACGGGATGAATCTCGTCGCGAAAGAATATGTGGCCGCGCAGAATCCCGCCGATCCGGGCGTGCTGGTATTGTCCAAATTCGCAGGCGCGGCGAACGAGTTGCAGACAGCGCTCCTCGTCAACCCCCACGAAATCGACGGGATGGCGCGCGCCATCGCCGCCGCATTCGCGATGCCGCTGACAGAACGCAGGACGCGCTGGGAGGCTATGATGCGGAAGCTGCGGGCCGGTACCGTCCAGCAATGGTTTACGGACTTTTCCGAAGCGCTGGAGGATGCGCACGCCTCTAACAAAAAGACCGCAACCGATCGTCCTGCTGCTGCGGCGGCGCCGAAATCATGGCCGTTGCATGTGGTGGGTTCGCGTAGCGGCGCCGGCATTCACTAGAGCGGGATGAGGAAAAGTGTGCAGCGGTTTTCCGCCCGCATTCCGCGTCTCAAAATATTGGAATCGATCACGTTCATGATCCTGGATCGATTCGAT
>CAZOOO010000286.1:0-3287 GCA_964581435.1 uncultured Hyphomicrobiales bacterium
CCGCTCCATGGGACATTGCCGGGCTGGATCACGCGATCCGGTCCGTCCTGACTCTCGCCATCGATATCAGACCTCCATCGAGCGATCCCGAAGCCGACGCAAGAGCCCTCGCACAGCGCATCACCGCCGCGGCCGATCGCTGGATCGCCGGCAAGATCGCCAGCATGGGTGAGACCAGGTTCGTTGATATCCTTCGCCGGCTGATGATGGCGCTGATCGATCACCTCTGGTCGGAGCAATCGGAACGCCTCGATCATCTCAAGCGCAGGATCGGCGACCGCAGGCTCCCGCCGCATAAGATCGTTGCTGAATTTCAGCTTGAAGCATTCGCACTGTTCGAACGGATGATCGCCGATTTCCGTCGCGACGTGACGGCCTATGCCATGCGCGTCGGCATCCTTCCGACGTGAGAAATGCCCTCCCCTCATCAAACGTCCAATCGTAAGCGTGTTCGATTGCGGTCCGGTTGAACTCAAGCCCGCTCCGGAACCCGATATCCTTCCATCACCGCGGCGGCGATGTTCGCGACCGGCTACTGCATCCAGCGTGACCTTTGAATTGACCGGGCCTACCCCGGACTCCGGGCAGCGTGCGTTCCGACCGCAAAACCGGTCTCCGCTTCTACGGAATATGCGGGAAGCTCGTCCACCAGCGCAATCGCCTCCCGCAGAACATTGATACCGGCATCGGCCTTCACAGCGTTCTCGGCAAGACAGCGCCGAAATGCCCGTGCCCCCGGCACGCCATGAAACGCGCCGACAAGATGTCGGGTGATGGAATGCAACCGCGCGCCGCCTGCCAGTTGATCCTCAATGTAGGGTATCATGGCCTCGAGCGCGCACATCATCGTCCTGTGTGGCGCCGCCTCGCCGAAGAGTTCGGGATCGACTTTCAGCAGACGCCATGGCTCCTGATAGGCGGCGCGGCCCAGCATGACGCCGTCGACATGCGCCAGATGTTGTTTCGCTTCCGAGATCCCGCCGACGCCGCCATTGATGATGATGGGCAGGTCGGGAAACGACGCCTTCAACCGGTAAACCCTGTCATAGTCCAGCGGCGGGACATCGCGGTTCTCCTTCGGAGACAAACCCTGGAGCCAGGCTTTCCGCGCATGGACGATCAGCGCATCGACGCCGGCGGCGATAACCTTGCGCGCGAAGACGTCAAGGGCGGATTCCGTGTCCTGGTCGTCGATTCCGATCCGGCACTTCACGGTGACCGGCACGGAAACCGCGCGCTTCATGGCGTTGACGCTTTCGGCAACGAGATTCGGCTCGGCCATCAGGCAGGCGCCGAACCGCCCGTCCTGCACCCGGTCGGACGGACAGCCAACGTTCAGATTGATTTCGTCGTAACCGAAATTCTCGCCGATCCTTGCCGAGGTTGCGAGATCGGCCGGATTCGATCCGCCGAGCTGGAGCGCGACGGGATGCTCGACGTCGCTGAAGCCAAGCAAACGATCGCGCGCGCCATGAATCACCGCACCGGTCGTCAGCATCTCGGTGTAAAGCCGCGCCCTGCGCGTGAGCAGACGATGAAACACACGACAATGCCGATCTGTCCAATCCATCATCGGCGCAACGGAGAAAAGCCGGGACAAGCCCTTCTCATCACGCCAAAATAAATCAAATTTATCCAATGACTTACTTGACATCCGGCCTGTCTCGTCCAAAATCGTGGTCGTTCGTATTTGCCTGAAACGGTGCAATAAAGTGCAACATGGGTGCTACGCGGGCGTCATGTTGCACTTTGAGGTCGACATGGGAACCATAATCTCTAGAAAACGCAAGAAGGACGGCACTTTGGGTCACACGGCCCTCGTCCGAATTAAGCGCGACGGCGTCATTGTCCATCAGGAATCTGAAACTTTTGATCGGAAGCTTGCCGCCAAAGCGTGGCTGAAGAAGCGTGAATCCGAACTGGCCGAAATGGGCTCGTTGCCCCTGCGGACGCCTCCCGATCCGATTTTCCGTGACGTGATTACGAAATATCTCGACGAGGTTGAGGCAGTCCACCCTCTCGGCAAGACCAAGCGCCAGGTGCTCAATACGGTCAAAGCCAGCTTCCTTGGTGACCTTCCCGGCTCCGCCATTGGCAGCAAGGAACTGGTGGACTTCGCACGGGAGCGGATGACCGCGTTCGGCGTCAAACCTCAGACTGTCGGCAACTACATCTCGCATATTTCGGCCGTCTTCGCCGTCGCCGAGGCAGCCTGGGGTTATCCGATCCGCTACGACGAAATCCGCAAAGCGAAGGCCGTGCTGAAGAAGCTCGGCATGGCGTCCAAGAGCCGCGAGCGCAAGCGCCGCCCGACTCCGGACGAACTCGACAAGCTGATGAAGCATTTCTTCGAAATGCAGGAGCGCCGACCGCACTCGATCTGCATGCCGAAGATCATCGCCTTTGGCATTTTCTCGACCCGCCGGCAGGAGGAAATCACGCGGATCAAATGGAGCGATCTCGACCCAAAGGCCCAGACGGTTATCGTGCGTGATATGAAACACCCCGGCCAGAAGATTGGAAACGACGTCGAGTGCTACCTTCCCAATGAGGCGTGGCGGATCCTGCAATCAATGCCGCGAGAGACAGATTGCATTTTCCCCTACAACGGTGACTCCATCTCTACGGCCTTCACCAAAGCGTGTGCCTTCTTGGAGATCGAGGACTTGCATTTCCACGATCTGCGTCACGATGGAGTCTCGCGTCTTTTTGAAATGGGCTGGGACATCCCGCAGGTCTCGCGCGTCAGCGGTCACCGCGACTGGAATTCACTTCGACGATATACGCACCTCAAGGGACGTGGCGATCCCTACAAAGGCTGGAAATGGTTGAAGCCCATTATCGAGCACAAAGCGCAATTCGGAGAGACATCGATCAAGCCGGAAGTCGTAGCGAGACGGATGGTACGAGATCTGAGACGTGTCAACGAAGGCTGATGGCGATGCCTGCGCCGCGGCGTGGTCATAGGCCGCCGGAGTCTTCTGGCGGTCGGCCTTGAGTTCAGCGATCCGCTCGCGAAGAAGATCGTCGAGTTCGACAATGCCTTCCTCGATCCCGCGATAAAGACGCTTGAGGCGATCCTCAGTATCGACGACCTGGGATTTCAGGGAGGCAAGGCGGCGGTCAATAGCGACGGTGCGCTCCTGCCGCTTTGCGGCGATTACCGACAGCAGTTCGGTCAATCGCTCCGGCGTGAACATGTTATCCCGAAGCGCCGTCAGGACCAGATCATTGTCAATTGGCTCGCAAATTTGACCCTGTATCGGCGTCCGATTTTGACCCTTTCG
>CAZOOO010000287.1:0-3257 GCA_964581435.1 uncultured Hyphomicrobiales bacterium
TTTGGACGCCGATCCCCCGGCTTAGAGGGTCAATATTGCAGGCCGAATGACACTCAAGCACTCAACATGACGATCAGCGTTCGGCATCCAATCCCATCTGCCAGAACGCCGCTTCGAGTCGCGACGCCTTGCCGAATGACGTAGCGAGTTCATTGAAGCGCCGCTCCGTCATCGCCCGCGCTGCCAGATCATCGAGATGACGTCGCGCCCGTACAGCAACATCCTGATAGGCGTCGCCTGCATATTCGGCGATCCATTCGCGATAGGGATGGTCGCCGAGCGCATCGATCCCGTTCGGCGCCAGGTTGCGGCCGATCTCCGCATAACCAATGACACACGGGGCGAGCGCGACATGCAGGTCGAGCAGATCGCCTGCCGCGCCGCAGTCCAGCACGAAACGAGTATAGGCGACGGTCGCCTGATGCTCGGGAGCAGCTTCGATGTCCTCCGGCGACAGTCCCCAGCTGCGGCACAGCCGAACATGCAGATCCATTTCATCGAGGATGGCGGCCAGCCCCGCCTGCGCCGCTTTCATGTCGGCGAGCGTGCGGCTCTTGTAGGTCGCGAGGGCATAAGCGCGCGCGAACTGGATCAGAAACAGATAGTCCTGCACGAGGTAGGTTCGGAACGCCGCGTGCGGCAGCGTGCCCGCGCCCATTTGTCGGACGAAGTCATGGTCGACATAGCTCTGCCAGTCGGCGGCGGCCGCGGCCTTCAGCCGGTCGAAGATGTCCATCGATCAGCCCTCGCTCTCGTAAGCGGCTTCGAAGAAAGCCCGCTCCAACGCGACCGCGCGCAGGAAGAAGTCGCGGCTCACCTTCTCGTCCGCCGTTCCGACGCGATCCAGCTCCGCGCGCAGGAAGGCGACGAAGTCGCGGAAGTCAGGATTGTCGTGGAGCGTAATCCATTCGGCATGGACGAAATTCGATGGCAGCGGCTTCGGAGCTTTCATGGCCCAGTCGAGATAGAGCCACTCGGCGACATTGAGCACGGCGAGCGCGGCGACATAGGAGCGGGTCGCCGCGGCCTCGCGCATGATGGCCTTGAACCCCCTGGTCGGTTCGGTGTCCGGCGTCTCGGTGCGATCCTTCTCCGTGACGCCGAGCGCCGCGAAGGCACGCAGGAAGTAGGTGTTCTCCTCTCCCGACACCATGCCGACGAAGCGGCCAAAGCGAAGCCTCGCCTCGAAGGTGTCGGCCGTGGCGATCGCCGCCCCGAGCAAGGTCAGGAAGCTGTCGAGGAACCGATGATCCTGAATCAGATACCCTGCCATCACGCGGTCGGGGATCGTTCCCGCGAACAGCTCGCTGACGAAGCGGTGCTCAACAGCCTGCGACCAGGTCGGCTCGCTTGCGCGGCGAAGAGTCTCGGTGAAGCGTTCGGACATTGGGCGGCCTCGCGTTGAGGCCGGCGGAAGACAGGTTGGAAAGCGCCCATCCCTTCGCCGGCATGATCCGGATCAGGTTCGAAGGGTTCCCGCGCGTCCGGCGTCTCAGCCCTCGGCGGGCTCCCCTTGGTGAGGGCCGTTGTACGGGAGCCGGCGATGGATGTCACCGCATCACAGGCCGAGGCCGCGCTGTTTGCCGAAGTTCCAATCTATGCCGCCGTCGGCGCGGCCCATGCCGGGAAGGCGATGGACCGACCTTCGCCGTCCCCAAACTCCGGTCAGGGAACCCAGGGAAGGCGCAGCCCTCATTGGCATAATATGCCAGTCGTGCTAAGCTGCGGCAGCAATATGAAGGACCATGCCCATGCCGACACGCAATGTTGTCCTGACGGACCATCATGAGAAGGTCATCGACCGGCTGGTGAAGTCCGGCCGTTATCAGAACGCCAGCGAGGTCATGCGCGAGGGCCTGCGCATGATCGAGCAGCGGGAACAACAGGACGCCGCCAAGTTAAAGGCGCTGCGGGAGGCAGCCAATGTCGGTCTCGCCGACCTCGAGGCCGGGCGGTTCCGCGACTTCACCTCGGTCGATGAGCTTGAGGATCATCTGACCCGCGCGACCGAGGATGCGCTGGCATCCCGGCCGCGTTGAGCCGCATGCCCCGACGGCGCTGGAAGGTTCGGCTCACCGCAGCCGCCGAGGCGGATGTGCGCGCGATCTTCCTCTGGACGGTCGAGCATTTCGGTGTCGAGCAGGCGCGCCGCTACAGGCAAACGATCTTCGCGGCCCTTCGCGATCTCGGTGACGGCCCCGAGGGCGCGGGGGTTCGAGATCGCGTCGAACTCGGCCGCGGCCTCAAATCGCTGCATGTGGCGCGGCATGGGCGGCGCGGGCGTCACCTGATCCTGTTCGCGGCGGGCGCGGAGGACCGCATTCAGATTCTCCGCATCCTGCACGACAGCATGGACCTTGCGCGGCATCTGCCCGCCGAACACGGAGAGGACTAGGCAGGCTCGCAGCGGAGGCGTCCGGAGTACGCTGACGAAGGAGGCTCGGCATGGCGATCATCTTCCAGACGATCCTCGTGATCGTAGCACTGGTGCTGCTGTTCCGATTGATGATCTGGATCGTGCCGGTGCTGGCCGGGATCGGGCTTGGCTGGTTCGCCTACGGACACGGCGCGGGCGGCCTCGTCGCGCTCGGCGTGACGGTCTTTGGCGGGCTCGCGGCGTTCGTGCTGCTGTTCGCAACGATCTCATCCCGCAAGCCGGTGCTGCGCTGGATCGGGATGGCGGTGTATCTCGTCCCGCCGATATGGGCGGGCGCAATCGCGACGCGCGCAATGGCGATACAGACCGGAGCGGAAGGCTCGTTCTGGCCGCTGCTCGCTGGCTTGTTCGGAGCGATCCTGTTCGGATTGATGGCCTATGTGCGGTTGCCGGCGATGATGGTGCAGCTCGCGGAGTTCTGGCCACAGGCGCAACCTGCCCCAGCGCCGAGCGCGGAGGAGCCGGAGCCGAAAGTGGTTTACTACCAGCCGATGCCACCGCCGCGACCGAAACTCAGGGATGGCCGCGGCGACGACGATCGGATCATCGACCTCTAACGGCGGAGGTCGCACGCGGCGTAATCTCGACGCGTGAGGCCAGGCATCGCGAGCGATTCCGCGAGGCTGCGACCCTTCCCGCTCTCACGCTGGCGGTCGTTGCGATCTGGCTCGGGGCTGGTCGAAGTCGTGACGCTCATGGCACACCTCCATACCACGGACTTGCGCTCCCCGATCCTATATCCTACGGCCGTTCACAGCCCTAGACCGTTTCCCGTTTAGGCGGAATCGGATTTTGGTTTTCAAATCGGGTGTAATTTGAT
>CAZOOO010000288.1:0-3244 GCA_964581435.1 uncultured Hyphomicrobiales bacterium
CGATCACGTTCATGATCCTGGATCGATTCGATCCAGGATCATCGTGATCTAGTGTGGTGGTTCGGAAGTTCGCTTCATTACCCCACCGAGTCCGTCAAGCGAACTTCGGAATCGGGACATTAGGGCTTTCATTCTTTTTCTTTTGCGCCGTGCTTGCGCCTCATCGCAACAAAACAGCGCGCTTAGCCTCCGCGCTCCGCGCGTTACGTTTCTTCGATTTGAACGGAACCGGGTTCACGATTGTTTGAATCTAAAAAATATTATCAATGTCAATGTGATAATGTTATGTGGCATTGAGCCGCCACCAAATGGTATTGCATCGCGGTCGTCCAGCGCTCAAAAAAACGGTTGCGGATTCGAGACCGGCTGACCATCGCGCATCGCGTACGCCATGGATCCGCATGTCGCATGGGGCGGCACCCAAGGGGGTTTTCCAGGTTCCAATGCCGAGCTTCAATTTACGACTGGCGATCCTGGCTATCGCGATGGCCGGATTGTCGCCGCTCCTTGGCGGCTGTGACGAGCCGCCTACGGCCGACGCTTCCGCTGGAACCGTCATCCCCGAAGTCAGCGTCATCACGGTGGCTCCGAAACCGCATGCGATCGTTCGCGAACTGCCGGGCCGCATCTCGCCGTTGCGGGTTGCAGAGGTGCGCCCGCGGGTTTCCGGCATCATCACCAAGCGGCTGTTCCAGCAGGGCGGCGAAGTGAAGGCCGGCGATCCGCTGTATCAGATCGACCCGGAGCCGTTCGCCGTCGAAGTGCAGGCCGCGGAGGCGGCGCTGGCAAAGGCTGATGCCGTATTCGAGCAGGCATCGCATCATGCGGGGCGCATCGAGAAACTGACCGCCCGGCATGCCACCTCCGAGGCCGAAAACGAGAAGGCGGTCGCCAACCTGCGTCAGGCGGCGGCCGATGTCGCCGCCCGCAAGGCGGACCTGGCGCGGGCGCGGCTCCATCTTGATTACACCACCATTCGCGCGCCGATCGACGGCGTGGTCGGCGCGGCCCAGGTGACCGAGGGCGCGCTCGTCGTCCAGAACGATGCGGCAAGCCTCGCGACGGTGCAGCAGCTCGACACGATTTATGCCGACTTCACCCAGTCGGTGACCGAGCTTAACAATCTGCGCCGCGCGTTCGAGACCGGCGAACTGGAGCGCATCGCGCCGGGCGCTGCAAAGGTCCGCCTCGTGCTCAACGATGACAAGCTTTACCCGCTGCCCGGAAAGTTCCTGTTTTCCGAAGCCAAGGTCGATGCCTCGACCGGGCAGGTGACGCTGCGCGGCGAATTTGCGAATCCGAAGCGTGAACTGCTGCCGGGCATGTATGTTCGCGTGCTGCTGGAGCAGGGCGTCGACAGCGATGCGATCGCCGTTCCGCAGCAGGCCGTGCAGCGCGACTCCGGCGGCGGCAGCGAGGTCTTCGTCGTCCGGGACGACGAACGCGTCATCGTGCGCCCGATCCGGACGGATGCCGTCCAGCATGGCTACTCGATGGTCAGCCAGGGGCTGAATGCGGGCGACCGCGTCGTGGTGGAGGGCTTCCAGAAGTTCACGGCGGGCGACAAGGTTCGCACCGTCATGTGGGCGGAAGCCGACGCCTCGCGGGAGACCGGAGCGGTGCCGGGCGAGACGGCGTCCGCTCGGCAGTAACGCAGCATGCCGGCTTTCTTCATCGATCGGCCGATCTTCGCGTGGGTCGTCGCGCTGTTCATCTGTTTGACCGGCGCGATTTCGATTCCCTTCCTTGGCGTTGCGCAATATCCCATCATCGCGCCGCCTTCGATCTCGATCGCGACGGCGTATCCCGGCGCCTCGCCGCAGAACCTTTATAACAGCGTCACGCGACTGATCGAGGAACAGCTCAACGGCGCGTCGGGCATCCTCAATTTCGAATCCACCAGCGATTCCCTGGGGCAGGTCGAGATCACCGCGTTCTTTGTTCCCGGCACGTCCACCGATCTCGCGTCGGTGGACGTGCAGAATCGCATCAAGCGCATCGAGGCTCGCCTGCCCGCGGCCGTGCTGAAAGAAGGCATCCTGGTCGAGGAAGCCTCGAGCGCGGTGTTGCAGATCATCACGCTGCGTTCGACGGACGGCAGTCTCGACGAGGTCGGCCTCGGCGACTTCATGATGCGTAACGTCATCGGGGAAATCCGGCGTATTCCCGGCGTCGGCCGGGCCACGCTGTTCTCCACCGAACGCTCGTTGCGCGTCTGGCTCGATCCGGAGAAGCTCGTCGGCTACGGCATGACGTCGGAGGACGTCACCAAGGCGATCGCGGCGCAGAACGCGCAGGTGGCTTCGGGCAGCATCGGCGGGCCGCCGAGCCGAGCCGGACAGAAAACCGCGGCGCTGGTGCTGGTGAAGGGGCAACTCACCACGCCCGAGGAATTCGGCTCCATCGTGCTGCGCGCCAACCGCGACGGCTCCGCGGTGCGCCTGCGCGACGTGGCGCGGGTCGAGGTCGGCGGCATGGATTACCGCTTCACCACCCGCCTGAACGGCAAGCCGACCGCGGGTCTTTCGGTGCTGCTCGCGCCGGGCGCCAATGCGCTTGCCACCGCGAGCGCGGTGGAAGCCAAGATGGAGGAACTATCGAAGTTCTTCCCGGCGAATATCACTTACGATATCCCCTACAACATCACGCCCGTGGTGAAGGCTTCGATCGAAAAGGTCGTGCATACGCTGATCGAGGCGGTGGTGCTGGTGTTCCTGGTGATGTTCCTGTTCCTGCAGAACATCCGTTACACCATCATTCCGACCATCGTGGTCCCGGTGGCGCTGCTCGGCACCTGTACGGTGCTGCTGATCGCCGGCTATTCCATCAACATGCTGACGATGTTCGGCATGGTACTGGCGATCGGCATTCTGGTCGACGACGCCATCGTCGTGGTGGAGAACGTCGAGCGCATCATGGCGGAGGAGGGGCTGCCGCCCCGGGAGGCGGCGCGCAAGGCGATGTCGCAGATCACCAGCGCCATCATCGGCATCACGCTGGTGTTGATGGCGGTGTTCGTGCCGATGGCCTTCTTTCCGGGCTCTGTCGGCATCATCTACCGGCAGTTCTCCGTCACGGTGGTTGCCGCGATTGCCTTTTCCGCCCTGATGGCGCTGTCGCTGACGCCGGCGCTGTGCGCCACGCTGCTGAAGCCCGTCAAGGCCGGACACGCCCATGCCCGCAAGGGCGTGTTCGGCTGGTTCAATCGCGCGCTGGAGGGCGTGCGCGGCCGCTACGTCTCGAC
>CAZOOO010000289.1:0-3226 GCA_964581435.1 uncultured Hyphomicrobiales bacterium
ACCATGTCTGCCTCGATGTCGGCGCCTCGACCGGCGGCTTCACCGAGGTGCTGCTGAGCGAGGGAGCCTCGCTGGTGTTCGCTCTCGATGTCGGCCGCGATCAACTGCATCCGAGCCTGCGCGGCCATCCCAGGGTGGTGTCGATGGAATCCACCGACATCCGCTCGCTGGAGGGCAAACGGCTGCCGCAGCGGCCGGACGTGGTGGTGATGGATGCGAGCTTCATTTCGCTGAAAGCCATCCTGCCGGCGGCGCTGGCGCTGGCGGCGGCGCCGATGCATCTGCTCGCGTTGATCAAGCCGCAATTCGAGGCGCCGCGCGCCGCGGTCAAAAAAGGCATCGTCCGCGACGCGGCGGTGCATCGGGCGGTGTGCGACGACATCGCGGCCTTCGCGGCGGCTTTGGGATGCCGCGATATCGAGATTTTCCCGTCCCCGATCCCGGGCGGCGACGGCAACGTCGAATTCTTCCTCGGCGCCCGCCGTGGCTGAACGTCTGGTCATCGATCACGTCGGCCATCGCGGCGACGGCGTCGCCCAGACCGGCGGCGGCAACGTCTATGTCCCCCACACACTTGGCGGAGAAACCGTCGAGATCGAACCGCTCGACAGCCACGCCGGCCGCGCGCGCCTCCTCCGCATCGAGGCGGCGAGCCCGGACCGCATCGCTCCGTTCTGTTCTCACTTCGGCACATGCGGGGGCTGCGCGATCCAGCACTGGCGGCCGGAAGCCTACCGCGCCTGGAAGCGGCGGATTGTGATCGACACGCTGGCGCAGGCCCGCATCGATTGTGCCGTGGGCGAACTTATCGACGCTCACGGCGCCGGCCGCAGGCGGATCACCCTGCATGCCCGGAGCGGCGACGGCGGGCTGCGCGTGGGCTTCGCCGCGCCGAACAGCCATGCCATCGTGCCGATCGATGCCTGCCCGGTGCTCGACCCCGCCCTTCACGGCGCGATCGATGCCGCGCGCGAACTGGCCGTGGCGCTGAAGCCCGCGAACAAACCGCTCGATATCCAGGCGACCGCAACCTGCAACGGCCTCGATGTCGATATTCGTGGTTCCGGACAACTGCCGGCCGCGCTGATCGCAACACTGTCGCGCGTCGCCGAGGCGCATCGGCTGGCACGATTGACCCGCCACGGTGAACTGGTGCTGATGCGCGCGGCTCCGCTGATCGAGATCGGCGCGGCCCGGCTTGTCCTTCCGCCGGGCTCGTTTCTGCAAGCGACCGTCGCAGGCGAAGAAGCGCTGGCGGCGCTGGTCACCGCGCATTGCGGCAAGGCCAGGCATATCGCCGATCTGTTCTGCGGCGTCGGCCCGTTCGCGCTGCGGCTCGCGGTCCGGGCGCGGGTCACGGCCTTCGACAGCAACGCGGCGGCGGTGACGGCGCTGCAAAAGGCCGCGGACACCGCCTCCGGGCTGAAGCCGATCAAGGCCGGGACCCGCGACCTGTTCCGCCGCCCCCTGGTGGCGCAGGAGCTGCGCGACATCGACGCCGCCATATTCGATCCGCCACGGCAGGGCGCCGAGGCGCAAAGCAAACACCTCGCCGCCAGCAGGATTCCCGTCATTGTCGCGGTGTCGTGCAGCGCGGCGACGTTTGCGCGTGACGCGCGCGTCCTCATCGACGGTGGCTACAATCTGGAAACCGTAACGCCGGTCGACCAGTTCCGGCATTCGCCGCATGTGGAACTGGTCGCGAAATTCGTACGCCGGCGCTAAGGTCCGGTTGCGGGCAACCCGGCTCGAAAGTGCTTCACTATCGCGTTTTCGAGCGAAGCATGTCCTCGGGACTGGCCCGGGGACGGATGAGCTGCTCGCGCGGAGAAAACGCGTCAAAACAGCAATCCGGAGTTTTGCTTCTGATTCAATCAGAAGTAAAAATGCTCCAAGGGCAGCCGAAATGAGCGACATCGCCATCAAGCCGCGGATAAAGGTCGAAACCAAGGTCGAGCGGCCGCGTCTCCACAAGGTCATCCTTCACAACGATGACTATACTCCGCGCGAATTCGTCGTAGCGGTGTTGATGGCCGAATTCAGCATGACGGAAGGGCAGGCGCACAAGGTGATGCTCACCGCTCACCGGCTCGGCTCCTGCGTCGTCGGCGTCTTTGCCAAGGACATCGCGGAGACCAAGGCGACCCGCGCCACCGATGCCGGCCGCGCCGCCGGCTTTCCGCTGCTGTTCACCACCGAGCCGGAAGAATAGCGGCGTCGAGGAACGTCAGCGCGCGCCGACCTGCCCGCGGTGCCGCAGGAAATGATCCGCCAGAACGCAGGCGACCATGGCTTCCCCCACCGGCACCGCCCGGATGCCGACGCAAGGATCGTGGCGGCCCCTGGTGAAAATGTCTGTTTCAGCTCCGTTGCGATCGACGGTCTTGCGCGGCGACAGGATCGACGACGTCGGCTTCACCGCGAACCGCGCCACGACGGGCTGGCCGGTGGATATGCCGCCGAGAATGCCGCCGGCATGGTTGGAGGTGAACACCGGGCCGTGGTTGCCCCTATCGGACGAAGAACTGCGCATCTCGTCGGCGTTCTCCTCGCCGGTCAGCGCGGCGGCGTCGAAGCCAGCACCGATCTCCACGCCCTTGACCGCGTTGATGCTCATCAGCGCCGCGGCAAGGTCGCCGTCGAGCTTGGCGTAGATCGGCGCGCCGAGTCCCGCGGGCACGCCTTCGGCTACCACCTCGATCACGGCGCCGATCGAGGAACCCTGCTTGCGGATACCGTCGAGATAGTCCTCGAAGAACGCGGCCTTGTCCCTGTCGGGACAGAAGAACGGATTCCTCGCGATCTCGTCCCAATCCCATTTGTCACGGTCGATCTTGTGCGGCCCCATCTGCACCAGCGCGCCACGCACCGTCATGCCGGGGACGACCTTGCGCGCGATGGCGCCGGCCGCAACCCGCATTGCGGTCTCGCGCGCCGAGGAGCGGCCGCCGCCGCGATGGTCGCGGATGCCGTACTTCGCCTCATAGGTGAAGTCGGCATGGCCGGGGCGAAACTTGTCCTTGATGTCGGAGTAGTCCTTCGAGCGCTGGTCGGCGTTCTCGATCAGGAGCCCGATCGGGGTGCCCGTCGTCACCTGCTCGCCTGTGTCGGGGTGCGGCATGACTCCGGACAAGATCTTCACCGCATCCGGCTCCTGCCGCTGCGTCGTAAAACGCGACTGGCCGGGACGGCGGCGGTCGAGATCGCGCTGGATCTCCTCGACCGT
>CAZOOO010000290.1:0-3206 GCA_964581435.1 uncultured Hyphomicrobiales bacterium
GATCTCGTCGAATCCCAAAAGGAACGGACTGGACAACGAAGGAACACGAGACATTCACAAAGTCCTCTCGAAGCGACTTTGGTTTACGCCTGACCCGCACCTTGGCGGACCATGCGTCGAGGCCCTTGCGGCACCCCTTCCGGCCGTCTGGCGCCTGCCAGCCGGTCAAGTCAAATATGGCGATGATCGAAACGCTGTTCAAGACGTGCGGCGCAGCGCCAACGCTTTGAAATCAGGTCAGGATCGCCATTTGCGGGTCGCAGGCGCTGAGCGGATGCCGCCTGTCCGGCGCCCGGCTTATCGCCGCATCCCCGATAAAGATCAGTGCGTGGTGGAGCCAGGCGGGATCGAACCGCCGACCTCTTGCATGCCATGCAAGCGCTCTCCCAGCTGAGCTATGGCCCCAGGATCACGTTCATGATTTTGGATCAATTCGATCCGGAATCATGAGCGTGATCAATTCAGGTATTTGAGAGCAGGACGCGGTCGGAAAACCGCACCACACTTTACTCTCGTCCCGCTCTCGACCGCTCCGTATCCCATAGGGACGGCGCGATCTGCAAAGACCCTGAACCACAGTTCAGGGCCGATCTCAAGTCTCCTCGTCGTCTCCCACGTCGCCGATGATGTCGGTGACGTCCTCGTCGCCCTCTTCCTCGTCGGCGATGAAGGTCGAATCATCGTCCTCGTCATCGTCGAGGGTATCATCGATCTCGATATCGTCCTCGGATTCGGGGACGACGGCCTTCTTGACCTTTCCGGTGTTCTCCTCGGCGTCGGCCTCCTCCAGCGAGACCATTTCCTCGGCCTCGGCGGGCTCCGGCGTCGCATCGGCCCCTGACGCCGCGGCGGCGCGCGCGGCGTCACCGCGGCCTCGCACCGGCGCCACGACGATCGGCACGACCTCGCCTGTGTAAGGCGAGATCACAGGGGTCTTGTTCAGATCGTAGAACTTCTTGCCAGTCGTCGGGCAAATGCGCTTGGTTCCGAGCTCGGATTTGGCCACGTGTGGAATCCCGGGGGTTCTTGAAAAACGGAGCTTCACTTGGCTAGTTGCAGCGGCCCTGTCAATAGCGCTTTGCGGGCCGGTTCGCGAGGCGTGACGCGCCGTCGTCCCTGTGATACCAGCCGCCCCATACGGGAATGTACAGCTTGACTCTTTCCAGCCGGACCATGCCGCTTGAGGCGCGAAAATGCCAGTCATTGACCGGGCGCGTCAGGGTGCCCGGGGATAAGTCGATTTCCCACCGGGCGCTGATTCTGGGCGCGCTGGCGGTCGGCGAAACCCGAATCACCGGTCTTCTCGAAGGCGAGGACGTGCTCAACACCGCGAAGGCGATGCGGGCGCTGGGGGCAAAAGTCGAGCGGCTCACCGATGATAGCGGCGGAATCACCTGGTCGGTGCGCGGCGTCGGCACTAGCGGATTCGCACCGCCGGAAGCGCCGCTCGATTTCGGCAATTCAGGCACCGGGTGCCGCCTGGTGATGGGCGCGGTGGCCGGCTGTCCCATCCGCGCCGCCTTCGACGGCGATGGCTCGCTGCGCGCGCGGCCGATGCGCCGCATCCTCGATCCGCTGGAACTGATGGGCGCGCGGGTGATCTCGCAAAGCGACGGCGGCCGCCTGCCGCTGACGCTCGAAGGCGCGCGCGATCCGCTGCCGATCGTGTACCGCACGCCGGTGGCCTCGGCGCAGATCAAGTCGGCGGTGCTGCTGGCGGGTCTGTCGGCTCCGGGCGTCACCACCGTCATCGAGCGCGAGGCCAGCCGCGACCATACCGAATTGATGCTGAAGCATTTTGGCGCCGACATCGTCTCCGTGGCCGAGGGCACGCACGGGCGCAAAATCTCGCTGACCGGACAGCCCGAGTTGCACGGCGCGGGGGTTACGGTACCGGCCGATCCGTCATCGGCGGCGTTTCCGATCGTCGCCGCACTGGTCACGGAAGGTTCCGACATCGTGCTGGATGACGTCATGACGAACCCGTTGCGCACCGGCCTGTTTGTCACGCTGCGCGAGATGGGGGCGTCGATCGAGGAGAGCGAAACACGCTTTGATGCCGGCGAGCCGATGGCGCAATTGCGCGTGAAGGCGTCGCGGCTGCGCGGGATCGAGGTGCCGGCGGAGCGCGCGCCGTCGATGATCGACGAGTATCTCGTGCTCGCGGTCGCCGCGGCCTTTGCCGAAGGCACCACCGTGATGCGGGGCTTGCGCGAATTGCGGGTCAAGGAATCCGACCGTCTCGAAGCCGCCGCCGCGATGCTGCGCGCGGGCGGCGTCGCGGTCGAGATCGCCGGTGACGACCTCATTGTCGAGGGCCGCGGCCGCGTGCCCGGCGGCGGTCTCGTCACCACCCACATGGATCATCGCATCGCGATGTCGGCGCTGGTGATGGGCTGCGCCTCGGAGGCGCCGGTCAAAGTCGACGACATCGCCTTCATCGCCACGAGCTTCCCCGATTTCGTGCCGATGATGCAGCGGCTGGGAGCAAACTTCGCATGATCATCGCCATCGACGGGCCTGCCGCTTCTGGAAAAGGCACCCTCGGCAAGCGCCTTGCCGCGCACTATCACTTCCGTCATCTCGACACCGGCGTGATCTATCGCGCGGTCGCCAAGGCCTTGCTCGACGCCGGCGCGGATCCGGCGGACGAGGCGCGCGCGATCGCGGCCGCGCTTGAGCTCGACCCGGAGAAATTCGGCCATCCGGCTCTCAAGGCCCGCGCGATCGGCGAGGCTGCGTCGGTCGTTTCGACATTCCCCAAGGTGCGCGAGGCGCTTCTGACCTTTCAGCGCCAGTTCGCGGCTGAGCCGCCCGGCGCGGTGCTCGACGGCCGCGACATCGGGACCGTGATCTGCCCTGACGCCGACGTGAAGATTTTCGTCGAGGCCGATCCTGTCGTGCGGGCCCGGCGGCGCACGCTGGAAGCGCGGGCGCGGGGCGAGGACGCCGATGAGGCGGTGGTTCTGGCGGATATCCTCAAGCGCGACGAGCGGGACCGCAACCGGCCGGTCGCACCGCTGAAGGCGGCCGCGGACGCTCATGTGCTGGATAATTCCAACCTCGACATCGAAGCCGGCCTGAAGGCAGCGATCGCGATCGTCGAGTCGGTGAGGGTCCGTTCCGGCCGCGCGTGACCGCCCGGCAGGTCCCGGAGGCAGCAATGAATGCGCGTTTCGTATGGCGTGCGCTGAAAGCACGATGGC
>CAZOOO010000291.1:0-3179 GCA_964581435.1 uncultured Hyphomicrobiales bacterium
GCTTCTCGCGTTCGATGCAAACTGGGTAGCGAATGTCAAATCCACTCCACTAGCAGCGGCGATGGCGCCGCACCTGCCACTGAACTTGATCGGTGTCCGGACGCGCGAAAAGCTATACGAGATAATGCGACCCGCGGATGATAGCCATTTGACGCTTGAATTCAGCGATCATTATGTATTCGGCCGTCGCTCAGGTTCCACGATCGCGGCTATGACTATTTGGAGAACCGTCTCGGTGAGACGGGTGCGCCTGTGGCGCGGGGTTTCGAGTACAATCTGCTACAAACCCTTTCCTGTACCCTGTGGAACAAATCACGGAATTTTATGAACGGGCCAAGACATGATTCCCTACGGTCGTCATGACATCTCCAGCGCCGATGTCGAGGCGGTCGTCGAAGTCCTTCGGTCAGACTTCCTAACCCAAGGGCCGATGGGCCCCCGGTTCGAGGAGAGGTTGGCGCGGGAAGTCGATGCGCCTGAAGCGGTGGCCTTTTCCTCAGCGACTGCGGCGCTGCACGTCGCTTGTCTTGCGCTCGGGCTCGGCCCATCGGATCGACTCTGGACGGTGCCGAATACCTTTGTGGCTTCCGCCAACTGCGGTCTCTACTGTGGAGCGATCGTCGATTTCGTCGATATCAATGCTACGACCCGAAACATGGATGTCGAGGCACTAGCCACCAAGCTCGAAGCGGCCGAGCGCGACGGCACCCTGCCGAAGGTTGTCGTTCCAGTGGACTTCGCCGGGACTTCCGCGGATCTTGTTTCTATTCGCCGGCTGGCGGACCGATACGGCTTCCGCATCCTTGAAGACGCGAGCCATGCCGTTGGCGGCTCCTACCAGAATCGGCCCGTCGGTTCGGGCGAGTTCGCTGACGTTACTGTTTTTTCCTTCCATCCCGTCAAGATTGTGACGACAGGTGAAGGCGGTGCGGCGACCACGCGCTCCGCCGAGATCGCCCATCGCATGCGCCTGCTGCGCAACCACGGCATTTCGCGCGATCCCGCTGACATGACCGCCGCTCCCGAAGGCCCTTGGTATTACGAGCAGGTGATGCTCGGCTTCAACTACCGCATGACCGACATCCAGGCGGCGCTCGGCGTGAGGCAATTTGATCGTCTCGCCAAATTCGTTGCCCGGCGGCAGACGATCGCGGCACGTTATCACGAAGGACTTGCTGGTCTTCCCGTCATTCGCCAATTGGTGCCGGAGGGCACTCTCTCGGCGTTGCATCTATACGTCATTGAACTGGATGAAACCGTGCGGCGCACACGTGCCGAGGTTTTGGCGGCGATGCGCTCTTCAGGTGTCGGCGTCAACGTCCATTACATCCCGGTCCATCTGCAACCATGGTACCGGGCCTTGGGATTCTCCCGCGGCGACTTTCCGGTTGCCGAGAAATACTACGACTTCGCCCTAACGCTGCCTATTCACCCAAACCTGAGCGTCGAACAGCAGGATTACGTGATGGAACGGTTATCCCACGCGCTCGAAACTTGAGTATCTAATTGCTGTGTTTTGAGATTCCGATCGCAAAAACGGCGGTGTCAGGAGTTAAGTCCGAACGCAACATCGAACGAGCATCTCTGTTTTTCAGGCTAAAGTATGAAGCAGTCATTTTATAAAACGTTATAAAACGGAGTTCATTGGGAGGATAGGTCCGACTGGACCTCGGATGGAGATCTGCCTATAGAACGTGATCTTTTCGGATCGATTTGCGCGATCATAAATTCGAAGAACAGATCGCAGGGGATCTTCGTGCCACGATGAATATTAGCGAGTTCCTGGAAGAAAATCGGCGATTCTGGACATCCGCTACCCCGCCCAAATCTGATCCGCCCAAATCTGACGGCATCTTGGTGCTTGACCTTTATCACAACGACAATGTGTACTTCCACCTGTTCGCAAATTGCGTCATTGCGAAGTGCATACAGCGCATATGGGGAGGTGAAATCGTCGGGATTTTCGCCGATGACCCCGGTGATGCTCGAAAGGCGGCCGTCGAAACGAACCAGGCGCTCGCTCGCTCGTTTGGTATCAATCGCTTTTACAATATTTGCGAATTTCGCAATCGTCTCCTGTCTGACCCTGTCTGGTCAGCCAATGCAGAGAGTGAGCTTCGCAAGCGATTACAGGGTAAGTCGGGCTCCTCGCTCAGGCAAGCAATCCGGTCCCTGTCAGAGTCGAAGTTTCCACGATGTGGTCCTCTGATCTACAATGAATTTCTGAGACGATTTGGCTACGGCACCATCGATAATCTGAGCGACGAACTCATCGCAGTCGCAAAGCTCGTGTCGGCCGACTACGAAGCCCTTCCCATGATGTTTGGAAAGGTCCCGATTCGAGCGAGTATATTGGGGCACATTTGCTATTCGGTAACGGGACAGCTGGCTGATTTTTCGGCCATGCACGGCGCGCCGACATTCCTGGTCGAACAGTATATCCCGATCGCTGTTACGCGGTATCGGAATCTGGCCGACTTGTCGTCCGGTCTTCCCGGCGACGGCAGACAGATGCTGGAAAGCTACGCTTTCGATCAGGCTCTACTGGATGATCCCAGGCTTGACCAATTCGACGGCGCTGTTGAAGGCACGCTGGCGCGGACGATCGAGCCGCTATTGAACCGTGACGTCGTCGAGCAGCTACCGGTTTCTCGCGGAGCCTTCCTTGAGAACTGCGGTGTCAACCCCGGAAATCCTACGGTCTGCGTATTTGCGCATGCGTTTCAGGACGCCCCGCTGACGCGGCCAAAACAACTCTCGGACGATTACTGGCAAGCTGTCGTCGACGTCGTTGATCTTGTGCGGCAACTGACACATCTCAACTTGATCATAAAGCCGCACCCGCAGAACGACGGTTATGACCGGAAGCGTTCGTGGGATACGCTGCGTGAGTACTGCGCCGGCATCGAAAATGTCGGGTTCGCAAATGGCGCCCTCAGTGCTGCTGAGGTCATGAAGCATTGCGATGCCGGCCTCACGGTTCGTGGAACGGTTCTCTACGAACTGGCCGCGGCCGGACATAGAATGATCGCGACGGGCGAGGACAAGTTTTCCAGCCTCGGTATTGTCGAGGAGGCATCCAGCGTGGAAGCTCTGAGGAGCATTCTGTTGAATGTGTCGCGAGAGGCCTGGTCGATGCCGGCGGAGCAGCGGCGGCGCGCATTGGCTTATTCCTACTG
>CAZOOO010000292.1:0-3161 GCA_964581435.1 uncultured Hyphomicrobiales bacterium
CTCCGAAGGCAGAGGTCAGAGGTTCGAATCCTCTCGGGTGCGCCAATAAAATCAAATACTTAGTCGAAATCATCAACTTCCCAAAAAGGTCGGTGTCACCACAGTGTCACCATGAGATCAGCAATTCAAGGCGCGTCCTTGCGCGCGTAGTGCCGTGCAGTATCGCCGATTTCCTCCCTCAAAAACCGCAACTTGTCGTTCTTGGCAGCGGCTGCAATTATTGCGGGTGTGGCTTGGGGGAATAGACAGTGGCATCCGAAGAGAGCGTAGCGTTTGCTGACAGCACCGAATTAAGCGTTCGATCCAAGACCCCCTACTTTGCCGAAATCGTTGCCTTCCGTCCGCACGAGAAGGCCGATGCGATTTTCCAGATCGAGAAAATCGTCGGCATAGAGGGAGACACGAGCAGGGGTAAAAAGCCGTTCCCTCACCCGTTTCCAGCACGCATGCCGCTGGAGGTTGCTCAAGCGGCCGTGTCCGCGCTTTAGCCGAATTGGTCGAACGACCTGACATCTTCGATCCACAGAAGGGAAGCCTTTTTGGCTTTCTTTGCATGATGCTTGACGGCGATGCGAAGAACTTCGGCCGGAACGAAGCCAATCGTCAGGAAATATTTTCGGGTTTTGCTGTCGAAGTTCGGGAGGTTGGTGGGAACTCCTATGTGATGTCGCCGGAAACGAGGGTCGATGCCCAGCGGATTATGGCGCAACATCATGCTGATATCGTCGTTGACCAAGGAGATCGCGAAGTCCTCGATCTGATGCTCCAGGACGAGCGGGAGTACGAACCATACGCCAAGGCGCTTGGTATTGATCATCTTCCGTTGGATGAGAGGCGGGCGGAGGTCAAACGACGTAAGGACCGCATTGAAAAGCGTCTGGAACGCTTGAGGAACCGACTATGACGTCTACCACTGTCGCTGAATCCCCCGAACTGTTTCAGAAAGCGGTAGACAGTCTGGCGGCAAGAGCACCGGCGTTGGTCGCACGGTCTACGAGTTCCAGAAGGGAGGGACCTGCGTTGTCGTGTTCGACGTGGAAGGAGAATACACTGCGTTGAATGAAGAGATGAATAACCCCGGCATCGTCGGCGTTCTTGAGCAACGCGGACTCAAGCCGGAAGCGGTCAAGAACACCCACGTCTACCGTCTGTGCGGTTGCGCTGCTGCAAATCCCAAGCATCCCTCTTCCAAGGAATTCACGCTTCAGTTCGACCAGATTTCGCCATTTGCCTTCGGCGAAATCATGGACCTCAGCGATGCCCAGAACGAACGCCTCATTCAGGCTTACGAAATCGCCAAGGCCCTGTTGCGTGAGTTTGGCATCTTTCCCAGTCAGAACGAGAGAGCGGTAATCGATATCGACGAGTTCGATCGTGGATGGCCGAAGATGAAGCTGGAAGATCTCAGGTATCTCGTGAGCGCGATCATAGCGATCGCCGAGAAGACCGGGGAGGGAGAGCCGAATTTCCGGGAATCGCAGTTCTTCGGCAGATGGAATCAGGTCAGGACGAAAATTCACGCCTATTTCAGCGGTGGGGACGCGGACGGCGACAACAAGAAGGCGAAGATTTCACACGGTATTAGCTGGAAAGCCCTCATGGCAAAAATCAGCCGCCTTCAGCGGCTGCGGATTTTTGATCGTGGCACTCAGCATGCAATCCGATACGAGAACATGCTCCAGCCGGGCCGCGTCAATATTATCGACCTCTCAGACGTTGAGAACATGGATGTTCGCAATCTGGCGATCGCCGAAATGCTCCGCGGCATCCTCAATCAGCAACAAGAGCTTTACGATGCGGCAACAAAAGGCGCACCCGGTGCGCCCGGCGTAACAAGTCAACCACCCAGCGCCACCGGACGAAACGCCTGCAGCAAATGCTGATCGATCTTGCCGCCCATTTCTTCCATGGTCGCAAAGGATTTGGCGTGCGTGAAAGGAAGGCGATAGGCCCGCTTCTCGACCAGCGCGGCATGAATGTCCACGATCGTGGTGAGGCGCACGATGTCACTGATCTGATCGCCACGCAGGCCATCCGGATAGCCCGAGCCATCGAGCATCTCATGATGGTGCAGAACAACGTCGAGCATCTCGGACGGAAAGCCGCCCTGCCCCAGCAAGGCTTCGTAGCCAAGGCGCGCATGCCGGCGAATTTCATCCTTCTCGTCGTTGTTGAGCCTGCCTGGCTTGTCGAGGATCGCGACGGGAATGAAGGCCTTGCCCACGTCATGGAGCAAGGCGGCGCGAGCAAGCCGGCGCTGATCGCCCTCACGCATTCCGAGATGCTGCGCGAAGGCGGCGGCGAAGCCTGTGACAAACAGGCAGTGACGGTAGGTATGGGTATGGTGGCGTCCGACGGTGGTCAACCAGTCACGCAACGAGGAAAGCTTGATCGCCGTCAGAATCTCTTCCTCCGCTTCCATTACGTCGGTAAATGAAAGTGGAACACCGGCCGGGAGACGCTCGAAGATCTTCACCAGCACAGCATGCGCCGCGGCAATACCCCGATTCAGGGCGCTGGCGTTCTCCGCCGCGCCGCTATTGTCGTCGTCCGGAAATGCGGAGCGGACGTGCCGCAGAACGACTTGCGCGTCCAATGGACGCAAGACGGTATCGGTGGCACCGAGCGCCCACGCCTGCATCGATCCGTGGTGAATAGCATCCGCAAGAACGAATAGCCGTGGCATCGATCGATAGGCCTCGGCGCACAGCTTGCTGCGTACCTGCAGCACGCTTTCGGCCGAACGCAGATTTATATCGACGACGATGCCCGCAAATCGACCCGTCGGCCTGTCCGGAATCCCGGAGGTCAGGGTGGTATCAACGTCGGCTACGCATTGCAGAATAGCCCAGAGATCGCTGCTGCGATCGGTCCGGTCGGACGCCAGGAGCAGGCGGCGCCTTGTGCGCGATCCGGTTGTGGGCGTCATCGGTCCCCATTGGTGTCAATTTGGCGTTTCGTGAACGTTAGCCGATAAGTATTTTCGCGAAGATTAAAGGGTAGTATTAACGCTTGCGTAAGCTGCTCGCCGACAATTCAACGGAACGGACCGCGTCGGCCAGGGTCGTCCGGCATTCCCGCCCGCTGGCTGCCCGTGGCGAGAGTGACCTAGATCACGATGATCCTGGATCGAATCGATCCAGGATCATGAACGTGATCGA
>CAZOOO010000293.1:0-3145 GCA_964581435.1 uncultured Hyphomicrobiales bacterium
CCGCCGGAGGTCTTGGGATTCGGCGTAATGACGCTGACACCGGGCTTGATCAGATCGTCCCAGTCCTTGATGCCCTTGGGATTGCCGGTGCGCACCAGGAAGACGATGGTTGACGTATAGGGAGATGAGTTCTCGGGCAACCGCTTCTGCCAGTCCTTTGCCAACAGACCGCGCTCCGCCGCCGCATCGATGTCATAGGCGAGCGCGAGGGTCACCACATCGGCCTGAAGACCGTCGATCACCGAGCGCGCCTGCTTTCCGGAGCCGCCGTGAGACTGCTTGATCTCGACGCTCTTGCCGGTTTCCTTTTGATAATGCGCAGCGAACGCCTTGTTGAAATCAACATAGAGCTCTCTGGTCGGATCATATGAGACATTCAGCAACGACACATCGGCCGCGTAGGCAGAACCGGCCCAGATCAATCCGGCCAAAACCATAAAGAGTCGACGAAGCATTCCCATCTCCATAAGGCCCGCTCACGCGACCGCCGCCAGCGCCAGTGAATGAAACTCGTCAAAGACCATGCTTAAGTCAACGAAACGACGTTTCAATGTTCGCGGCCGCGCAGAGTCATTCCTCTACGAAATCTTCATCGTGTGAATGCCGCATTCCGTCTTGGCCCTGCCGCGCCAGCGGCCGGCCCGCGCATCCTCGCCGGCCTGCCCGCGGCTGGTGCACGGCATACATCCGACGGAGGTGAAACCGGATGCCACCAACGGATGCTGCGGCAACTTTGCCGACGCGTAGATCGCCTCGATGTCGGCGCGCGAGGCGTTCGCGAACGGATTGAACTTGAGCCGCGCACCGTCATCCTCGACCATCGGAATATCGGCGCGCAGCCCGCCCTGAAATCGCTTGCGGCCGTTGATCCACGCATCAAACGGCTGAAGCGCGCGCGCCAGCGGCTCCACTTTCCTGATGCGGCAGCAGGCGTCAGGATCCGAAAGCCACAACTCGCGACCGGCGTCCTCCCGCTTCAACGCTTCGTCTGACGGCGGAATGGAGCGAACATCTCGCAGGCCGAGCGCGGCGATCAACGTGTCACGATAGGCCAGCGTCTCTTCGAACAGCCATCCGGTATCGAGAAAAACGACCGGAATGGCAGGATCGACATCCGCCATCACCTTGAGCAGCGCCGCCGACTCGGTGCCGAACGACGATACCAGCGCCAGCCTGTCGCGACCGACCGCGCGAAGCGCCGCACGGATCACGTCCGCGGGCGAAGCATCGCGTAAGGACTCGTTCAGCGCGGCCGCGGCGGGCCATGCGGGAGCCTCTGCCGCTGCGGCGGACTGCGCCGTCGCACCCGTCGCGGCACTCTTTCTTTCGAGCGGAGAAGTCATTCTGCGGCCATCTGAAGCGTCTGGAGGAAGGAACTCCGGCTCGCATCGCGCCACGGCGCGGAGTGCGAAACGACATCGCCGATCACGAGGATGGCTGGACCGCCATCGATTTCGTCAACCAGCGCCGGAAGGTGATCCAGGATGCCGACGACGGATTTGGCATCGGGACGGGTGGCGCGGGCAAACACGCCGACCGGAGTTTCGGGCGAACGCCCCGCCCCCAGCAGCCCGCTGCGGATCGCCGGCGCCGCCGTGATTCCCATATAGACCACGACCGTCATCTTGCGGTCGGTCAGCGCCGACCAGTCGACGTTCGAAGCGTCGCGGGCCTTGTGCGCGGTGAGGAAGGTGACGCGCAGCGCTTCATGGCGGTAAGTGAGCGGCACCTCGAAATCCGCGGCCGCGCCGAGCCCGGCCGTAATTCCGGGAATGACCGAACAGGCGACGCCGGCCTCCCGCAGCGCCTCCACCTCTTCGCCGCCGCGGCCGAAAACGAAGGGATCGCCGCCCTTGAGGCGGACGGCGCGCCGGCCGGATCTCGCGGCATCGATCAGCAGCCGGTTGATGGCATCCTGCCCGATGCCGGGCTTACCCACACGGCGGCCCACCGGCACGCGCACCGCGTCACGGCGCGCGCGATCGAGAATCTCCGGCGTGACCAGTTCGTCGTAGAATATGATGTCGGCATCCTGCAACGCCCGCAGCGCCTTAACGGTGAGCAGATCCGGATCGCCCGGCCCCGCGCCGACCAGCGTGACACGCCCTTTGATATCGCCGGGAGCGGATGCACCCGCATACGCGGACGGATCGATGATCGCCTTGAGCGAACCTTCGGCCTCATCGGAACGGCCGGCGAGGACCGCCTCGCCGATCGGACCGTCGATCACGCGCTCCCAAAAGCGACGACGCAACGGGAGGTCAGGAATGCGGTCATGAATCGACCTGCGCCAGCGCCCGATCATCGCCGCCAGGTCGCCGATTCGCGCCGGCAAGGCCGCTTCGATGCGTTCGCGCACACGCCGCGCCACCACGGGCGACGCGCCGCCGGTACCGATCGCCGCCACCACGTCGCCGCGATCCACGATCGCAGGGACGATGAAACTCGAATGCGAGGGATCGTCCATCACGTTGACGGGCACGCCGGCTTCCCGCGCACGCGCCGCTACGTCCTCGCCGATCTCCCCGGCGCCCGCACAGAACACCGCGACGATGCCGCCAAGATCAGCCGTGCGCGGATCGGCTTCCGCTCGCTCGATCCGCGCAGCCGCGGCCGCGTCAAGGCCGGCAACCGCGAAGTCGCCGTCGGTCGCGTGCCAGCGTACCCGCGCTTCCGCCGCGAGCAGCAGGCGCAGCCTGGCCCGAACAGGGTCGCCCGCGCCGACCAGAAGGATCGGACCAGCACCGGTATCAAGGAAGATCGGGAGGAATTTCATCTGGCGTTCATCTGGCGTTTTGTATTCCCTTGGCAGGGTTGACTGAAATTATTTTCTATTTATGTATCTGGCAAGATCACAAAACAGAAAATTATTTCTTCTGTATCGAGACCAAAGTATAGAATTTCCTACTTCGAAACACCACCCCGGAGAGATGCATCTTCTCAGCCTCCAAAACCCGTAAATTCTGGCGGCCGCTGATTTCGACGATCAGCGGCACGGCCGTCGACTGCGAACCAAGAAAATAGAAGTTTAAGGAGCAGGCCATGCAGCCTGGAATGGACCACCTCGACGCGCTTGAAGCGCAGAGCGTTTACATTTTCCGGGAAGCGTTTGCCCGGCTGAAAAAGCTCGCGCTGCTGTGGTCGC
>CAZOOO010000294.1:0-3133 GCA_964581435.1 uncultured Hyphomicrobiales bacterium
TCCTCGGTGCGGATGATCTTGATGACCTTGTCGATGTTCAGATACGCGATCAGGTAGCCGCCAAGCACTTCCAGCCGGTGCTCGATCTGCGCCTTGCGATAGGCCGAACGCCGCAACAGCACGTCGCGCAGGTGGTCGAGCCATTCGCGAAGACATTCCGCAAGGCCGACGACCTTCGGAATCTTGCCCTTGATCAGGACGTTGAGGTTGAGCGAAATGCGGCTTTCAAGCTCGGTGAGCCTGAACAGCGATTCCATCACCAGCTCTGGATCGACGTTGCGCGACTTCGGCTCGATGACGACGCGGATGTCTTCGGCCGACTCGTCCCTGATGTCGCCGACCAGCGGCAGCTTCTTCTCGTTGAGCAGTTCGGCGATCTTCTCGATCAGCCGCGACTTCTGCACCAGCCACGGAATCTCGGTGACAACGATCACCCAGGTGCCGCGCGCGCCGTCCTCGCGGTGCCACTTGGCGCGGGTGCGGAAAGCACCCCTTCCGGTCGCATAGGCCTCGGCGATGCTCTCCTTGGAATCGATGATGATGCCGCCGGTCGGGAAGTCCGGCCCCTTGACCCACTTCAGCAATGACTTCGACTTCGCGTCCGGCTTGTCGATCAGGTGCAGCGCGGCGTCGCAAAGTTCGGCGGCGTTGTGGGGAGGGATCGCGGTGGCCATCCCGACGGCGATGCCCTGCGCGCCGTTGGCGAGCAGGTTCGGAAAGCCGCCGGGCAGCACCACAGGCTCGCGGCTCTGGCCGTCATAGTTGGGGCGGAACTCGACGGCGTCCTCGTCGATGCCGTCGAGCAGCAGCCGCGCCACGTCGGTCATGCGCGCTTCGGTGTAACGATAGGCCGCGGGATTATCGCCGTCGATATTGCCGAAGTTACCCTGGCCGTCGACCAGCGGATATCGCGAGGCGAAATCCTGCGCCAGCCGCACCATGGCGTCGTAGATCGCCTGATCGCCATGAGGATGGAACGAGCCCATCACATCGCCGACGATCTTGGCGGACTTCTTGAAGGCCGAGCCTGGATCGAGCCGCAGCAGCCGCATCCCGTAGAGGATACGCCGATGCACGGGCTTCAAGCCATCCCGCGCATCCGGCAAAGCGCGGTGCATGATGGTGGACAGCGCGTAGGCGAGATAGCGCTCTTCCAGCGCCTCCCGCAGCTGCACGTCGTGAATTTCGGCCGGCTCGACCGGAATCAATCGTTTTCCCATGGAGACGGGTTAACGCCTGCGGGGTAAAGCGACAAGGTGAATGACCCCTCATGTCGAGGGCGGGTTCAACTCGGCCATGGCGCGCGCGCCGTCCGCAATTGCCGCTGTCCGCTCTCGCACCACCGCGTTGATGAACCCGGCGCGCGCGTCGGAATGGCCCTGCCCGCGCGGCTCCAGCACATGGCGCAGCAGGAAGCGCCCGGTCAGTTCGAAGCCGTCCAGCAGGTCTCGTTCCGACCAGCCGTTCTGCTCGTCATGGGTGGCGCGAAGAAACGGCGGCAGCGGCAACAGCCGGTCACGCCAGGGCTCGCCGGCCTGCCGCGACACCGCCCCGCCCGATTTCGGGGAAACGTAGATGAGGTCGCCGGTGGCGCCGGTGGCCGCGCAGACCGACAGATCGAGGCCGAAACCAAGCTCGGTCAGCATCGCCAGCTCGAAACGGATCAGATGAATCGCCGCCCCGCTTGCGTGATCAAAATCGTCCAGCGTCCGTTCCAGCATCGCGAAAATGCCTTCATGCGGATCGCGCTCGGGCAACAGGCGCGCCAGCGCCGCCAGATGGGTCACGCCATAGGTTGCATGGGATGATGAGAGCAGGCTCGCCGCGCGCATCCGCGTGCCTTCCAGCGCATAGGCGCCGAGGTGCTCGTCGAGCCGCGCCCGCCACAGCGCGCTGACCGAATTCCCGGGCTGCAACAGCGGACGCATCCGTGACCCGGCCCCGCCACGCACAAGGCCGAGATGACGCCCATGGCTGCGGGTCAACAGTTCGACGATGGCCGAGGACTCGCCATGCCGCCGCACTCCGAGCACGATGCCGTCGTCGGTCCATTCCATGGCGCCAGTCTACGATACCCTCCGGTTTCGCAGCAATTCAGGCCGCACCGTCATTCGAACCAGCCTTCCGCGTCATCGGAGAATGAAAAATATAGTCCGGTCCCCGCCAACACGGTCGAAAACAGATCGATCGCCGACGCCGGCGTCACTCCGCCGGTCAACGAACTGAACAGCGAAAGCACCGAAAGCGCAAGCGCAACGACCAGCGCCCATCGCGCCCAATTCTTTCGCTGCCGTGCCGCAAGCCACACCAGAAGAAGAAAAAGCACGAATACGAGAACAACGAACGTATCGGCGCTCAACGCAGTCTCCTGGTCGATCTCGGTCGACGGGCGTCCGATGAACGCAGCCGACAACGTATCGATCAGGAGCGAAAGATACAGCAGGACTTCAAACCGCAACACATCTCTCGGGATCGTCATTCCATAGCCCCAGCCTATTCCTTGGGAAACTCCAGTCCCATTTCCCGATAACGGTTCGGATCGTCGCCCCACTTCTCACGCACCTTCACGAACAGAAACAGATGCACGGGCTGGCCGATGATCTCGCCGATCTCCTTGCGGGAGTCGGCGCCGATCGCCTTTATCGTCGCGCCGTTCTTTCCCAGAACGATCTTACGCTGACTGTCGCGTTCAACAAAGATGGTCTGCTCGACGCGAACCGACTTATCGTTGCGCTCGGTCCAGGTGTCGGTCTCGACCGTTGATTGATACGGCAGTTCCTGATGCAGATGGCGGTAGATTTTCTCGCGGGTGATCTCGGCGGCGAGCTGACGCAGCGGCGCGTCCGACATCTGGTCTTCCGGATAGTGAAACGGCCCTTCCGGCGCGCGCACGGCCAGCGCACGACGCAGATCATCGACGCCGTCGCCCGACAGCGCCGATACCATGAACGTGTCCTCGAAGGAGAGACGTCCGTTGGCCGCGCTCGCCAGCGCCAGCAGCTTTTCGCGGGGAACGAGGTCGATCTTGTTCAGCACCAGAATTTTCGGATGCGCGACCCCTGCAACCTTTGTCAGGACGGCGTCGGCCTCGTCATCGATGCCCGCGCGTGCGTCGAGAAGCACGCAGACGAGA
>CAZOOO010000295.1:0-3107 GCA_964581435.1 uncultured Hyphomicrobiales bacterium
GGAGATCGTATAGTAGCCCTTGGTCTGGCCTGCCGCCGCCTGGAAGTTATTGGCGGCGATCGCGGCGGCGACTTCCGTGGTGGTCACGTTGCGCCCGGCCATCTTCATCGGATCGAGCCACACCCGCATTGCAAAGGTCTGGCCGCCGAGAATGTCGGCCGAGGCCACGCCGTCCACGGTCGATAGGATGGGCTGCACCACGCGCGTCAGGTAATCGGAAATGGCCGAGCCCGACAGTTCGTCGCTCGAGAAGCCGATATACATCACCGCCGTGGTCTCGCCGGTGGACTTCAGGATCACCGGGTCGTTGGCTTCCTTCGGGATCAGATATCTCACCGAATTGACCTTCGACAAAACCTCGGTGAGCGCCGCGTTCGGATCGAAGTTCAGCTTGACGTAGACCTTGATCTGGCTCTGGCCCTGGGTCGAGGCGGAGGTGATGTAGTCGACGCCTTCGGCCGACGCGACCGCCTGCTCGATCGGCGTGGTGATAAAGCCCTGCATCAGATCCGGCGATGCGCCCGGATAGATCGTGGAAACGGTGATCACGGTGTTGGACAGCTTCGGATACTGCCGGACCGGCAAATTGAAGGCCGCCGCCAAGCCGATCAGCAGGATCAGCAGGCTGACGACAACCGACAATACCGGCCGCTTGATGAAGATGTCCGTGAATGCCATACAGGCGCTCCGTTGACGCGTGGCTGCTCCGGCGAGCGGAGCATGACCGCGAGACGTTCGATCGATGCGGGGCCGCCCGCTAGCGGACCCGGCTCTGGAGCATTTTCGCTTCTGATTGAATCAGAAGCGGAGCTCCAGATTGTTGTTTTGTAGCGTTTTCTTCACGCGAACCGGATTCTCCACTTCGCTCGAAAACGCTACAGTATCAGTTCAGCGGCGGCTCCGCCGGAATCTGCGGCAGCGGATCTTTCGAGATCTCGACCGCGGCGCCCGACCGCAGCTTGAGCTGGCCGACCGCAGCGACCCTGTCGCCGGGCTTGACCCCTTTCTCGATGACAGCGCGGCCATCGATCCGGTCGCCGGTACGCACGAAGGAGCGCTCGACCGTCAAGCTGGTCTTGCCGCCGTCCTCCTTCTTCTCCTTGATGAGATAGACAGAGTCGCCATACAGCGTGTAATCGACCGCGGTTTCCGGGACCGTGATAGCCGGCGGCTTGTCCGGCAGCACCACGATCACATCGGCGAACATGCCGGGCTTAAGGATGTTGTCCGGGTTAGCGATGGTGGCCTGAACGCGGATGTTGCGGGTTTCGGTGGCTATCTGGGGCTCGATGGTGGTGATCTTGCCGTCGAACTTCCTGCCGGGATAGGCATCGACCGACACCCGCACCGTCTGGCCGACGGAGAGCCGTCCGCTGTCCTTTTCAGTAACGGTGAAATTCGCAAACAGGGTCGACAGATCGGTCAGCGACACAATCTGCGTCCCGGCGGTCAGAAACTGTCCCACCTCCACCTGGCGCACACCGAGCACGCCGTCGAACGGCGCGCGCACCAGCTTCTGCGAAATGATCGCCTCGGTCTTGGCGATGCCGGCATTGGCCTGGTCGAAAGCGGCTTGCGCCTGGTCCACCGTTACCTGCGGACCGACCTGACGCGCGGCGAGCTGCTTCGCCCGTTCCAGCGAAAGTTTTGCGACGGTCGCCTGAGCCTTGAAGCTGGCCAGATCGCCCTGTTCCGGCTCGTCGAACAGTTGAACCAGCGGCGCGCCGCTGACAACGCGGCTACCGGCGGTGAACAAAATCTCGGTGATGCGCCCGTTAACGTCGGATGTGACGTTGACCTGATGCACCGCGGCCAGACTGCCGACCGCCCGCTGCAGGTTGGGCAGGACTTCAGATTTGACTTCGACCGCGCTGATCGTCACCGGCGGCGGCTTGTTCTTGGCGAAGAACTCCGCAATCATGTGCGCGCGGAACGCGTTGAACCCGACCAACCCGCCGACCAGCAACGCGAGCAGCACGCCGACAATGACAAACCACCGCGTCATGCGCACCGGGCGCTTGCGATGCCTCTCGTCCAGTTCGCGCGGCGGTGCGGCGGTCTTGTCGCCGGTATCGCCTTCCCTTTTTACCGTCATGTCATGCACCCTCTGCGGCCGGCGTTTGGGCGGCGTTAAATATGGATTCCCGGTCCAGATGCAAGGCGATCGCCGCTGCATTCAAACCTACCCCTCGCAGAATAAATTCACAAATCTGCCGTTCCAGATCGGACCCGCCGCCATATGACAGGGTCGGAACGGAGGGAAGCCGGGTCAGAACCAGCATGAGAATTGTATGATGCGCAAACCAGAACAGATTGAGCGGATCACGCCCCACCGGCTCGGCATCTCCGGCGACAATCGCCTGCTCAAGCGAAGCTGTGAAGGCCCGGCCGATCAGATCCCGGACTTTTTCGTACAACAGCCGGGCAAACTCACCATCGTCGAGCTGGCTTGAAACCATGAGACGCAGGCGCTGCGCCTCCTGCTGATCCGGTGAAGCCGAGACATTCAGAAAGTGCCTGACCATGCCGCGGATAAGAACGACGAGCGTCTCGGTCGAAGGCTCGCGATCAAGCAGGCGGTGCAGCGCCGGATCCGCCTCGCAGGCTTCAGCCAGAATTTCAGCATAGAGCGCGGCCTTGGTAGGAAAATGCTTGAACAGCAACGCCTCCGAGATTGAGGCGGCGGCCGCGACACTCTTGGTTGTCGTGCCGGCGAACCCGTTGCGCGCGAAACACTGTTTCGCAGCACTCAGGATCAACTCCCGTCGCAGATCGCCGGTCATCCGCAGGTTGCTCATACGGCGTGAGTAAGCACTTACTTTACTTTAGTCAAGCCGCATGTTGCGGCGCATCATTCAACTCGGGGTGAATTCGACCTAGTGGTCCGATTCTAACATTTGCATCCCGTTGCGGCAGGGGTTTCCTGCAGATGTTAGAATCAAAGGACCACTAGCAAATATGGGTTTCTAGTGGAGTGGTTCGGAAGTTCGCTTCATTACCCCACCCGAGTCCGTCAAGCGAACTTCGGAATCGGGACACTAGAGCATGATGAGGAAAAGTGTGCAGCGGTTTTCCGCCCGCATCCCGCGTCTCAAAACATTGGAATC
>CAZOOO010000296.1:0-3058 GCA_964581435.1 uncultured Hyphomicrobiales bacterium
TCACACCTTGTGAAAACTCGGCCCTCACAACAGGGACGCTGAGGGGTCGATCCGTCACAAAAAAAGTTTGGTCGCTAACGCAAGATCAGGAGTCCGCCCGGAAGCCGCGTGACGTCGACACCGGCAGATTTCGCGAGCGTCCTGATAGCGGCGTCAGGATCGTCGATACGATAATGTCCGCTCACGAGGCGATCCGACGCCGGGCTGCCCAAGAGGACGACCCGTCCGTCGAAATAGCGCTCGAGGTCGCCCAATGCGGCGAGGAATGGCCGGTCGCGAAACACGATCCGGCCGTCACGCCATGCAAGCGATTTATCGATGTCCGCTGCCTCCACCGCCGACAAGCCGGACGCGCTGGCGACAATCATCTGCCCCGGCGCGAGGAACTCGTGACCGGCCTGGCCGCTCACCTCGACGCGGCCACGTTCGAGCACGATAGTGTCCTGATTATTTTCAGTCCTGACGCTGAAGGCAGTCCCCTTGACCTCGACCTGCGCGAAATGGCCTGCGACAACAAATGGCCGTGACGGGTCATGCTGAACATCGAAATAGACTTCACCGTCGAGCAATGTGACCCGGCGGCGACCGCCAGAAAAATCAACAGCTATGGCGGTCGAGGTGTTGAGCGTCGCTGTCGAGCCGTCGGGGAGCGCGATGGTCTCCCGCTGGCCGGTTGCCGTTATATAATCAGACTGCCAACGTAGCATGATACCCGGCAACTGCTGCCAGCCTATCAGCAGCAGGAGGACGGCGGCGGCAGCGGCAACAGCCGAGATCCAGCGTCGCGGCGCGTTCCGTTCCCGCAGCGAAACCACCGACGCGGGCACCTCCAGTCCGAGCCGGCGGGCGTCGGTTTCGGTCGCCTTGCGCAAGGAAGGCATGCCGTGCATCTTGGAGATACGCGCGAATGCTCGGTCGCAGCGGATGTCCGATCGCCGCCACGCTTCGAACTCCGCCAGTGTCGCCGGGTCGCGCTCTTCCTGGAGTCGAATGAACCAGTCGAGAGCCTGATCCGTCACGGAATCCGGATGCTTGTATTCTCCATCCGATCCATAATCCTCTGTCGGTTTCTGTCCCACCTGGCTGATCCGCCGTTCGATTGTTCGGATGCTCGTATGAGTGAGACGTTTGACGGGAAGACCCGTCACAAATTTCCCCCGACGATACCGATGATGGCAGCTTGAGCGGTTCCGACGAGCCTCTCGGAACATCTTACCAGATTCGCTCTGTGCCCGTCGTGGCTTCAATCCCGGTCGAGCCGCGCAAGCACATCCTGGCAATGTCCCATGACAAGTTTGATGTCGTTATAGACAGTATTGCGAGAAACGCCGAGATGTTCCGCGATTTCAGCGCATGTACGGCCTTGCAACTGAGCCATGGACCACACGGTTCTTGCCCGCACCGGGAGTTCCGCCAGCGCGTCCTCAAGCGCCCGCAACAGCTGCCGCTGGATCAAATCGTCTTCGATCGAGGGTCCGGCGGCGGCGACATTCTCTATGTCGTCCCTTCCCGTATCGGACGCCTCGTACCGATTACGGACCGCCTTACGCCGCTGGTGATCCAACGCCAGATTCCGAGCGGTCTGAAACAGGAAGCCCTCAATGTGCTCGATCGGCCTCGTCTCAAGTGCCTTTCGGGCCTTCAGATAGGTTTCCTGCGCAAGATCCTCCGCTGTTTGAGGATCGCGCACGATCCTCATCACGGTCCAAAGGAGGGAGCGGCGGTGCGACTGGAAAATCGCGTTCAACGCTGCCGACATGATCACCTCTGGCCGGCATGAGGAGGGATAGCGTTCATGGAGCTACCCGGCCCCTCGGTCTCGACCCAGGTCAGTCGATAAAGATGCGAAGCCGCACCTTGCCACAAGGCGAGGCATACGACTGCTTCAGCATTCCTTTTGGTTGGACCTCTTCCCAAGGCTCCCGAGCTTTCCATGCAACTGCGTAAGGGTCGACCATCGTCGATCGACTTCACTACCAGATGAAAATTTACGTGCAACCGCAATAGTTTAGACTTATTCCAGAAATCCGATCGACTTGCCGAGGCTTTACGGAACCGGATTCTGCGGAAATCGCGAGGTTTTTCGGAGCGATAGTGGCGATCTCGGGACGCTTTCCAAAAACTCTTTCGAATGACCGCTCCGGACTTCGTTATGCATCATTGTGGTAGCGCGGCCACAGCATCGGGCGGGTATCTTCGCGCCGGCCCTCATAGCCCCAACCCTCTCTGCCGTCCCAACTGCCACGACACCGACCCGCCCTGCACGACGCCCGTTACCTCGCGGCCAAGCTGGCGGTCGATGACCGGCCGCCACGGGACAAGCGTGAACTCATGCGCCTTCTCGACGATGGCGAACTTGCCGCTGGTTAGCTGCACGGTCCCGGTGAACTTGCCGCTGACGGTCTCGCCGTCCATGGCCGCCCGGAACGGCAGCGCCTTGCGCGCCGCCATCTCCGCGCCGACGCTTGTAACTTCGCGCTCGCGTAGCGTAGCAAGAAGATCGCGCCGGTAGAAGATGCGACCGCCCTGCTGGCGCGTGGCATCGCCCCGTTGGATATGATGCTCCCCGCGACGGTCCATCGCCTCGCGCACCTGCTGGCCGAAACCGGACTGCGCAATATCGGCGGTTTCGGACGAGACCAGCCGCTGATCGAGCCAGGTCGCGCCGTTAGCACCGACCTGCTTCTCAAGATCGAGGGCCGAGATGATGCGAACACGTGCCTGGCGGTTGCGACCAGCGTCGTAGGCCGCGGCGCGGTTTTCGAAGTCGGCGGGGATGCGCCATTGGTCGGCGTCAATGTGCTCCGCGATGCCGACGCGGCGCAAAGCCTCCAGCCGGCGCACATGGGCGTCGACATAACCCTCATAGTCGCCGCCCGGAACGCGGCCCTCGAATCTGGCCTGCTCCAGATGGCGGCTCGGCCGATAGATGCCGTCCTCGGCAATTGCGGCAATGGTGCGGTCGGATGGACGAGCGATCGCCTCGGCTCGGCCGATCTCAACGACGCTGCCGATCCGGGCATCCTCCAACTGCCTCGGGTCGATGTTGGAGATGTGA
>CAZOOO010000297.1:0-3046 GCA_964581435.1 uncultured Hyphomicrobiales bacterium
AGCATATCGGCGCCTATCAGGTCGCATCGCCCGACGGCAAGAAGATCACCTTCATTGACACCCCGGGCCACGCGGCCTTCACCGCGATGCGCGCCCGCGGCGCCAAGGTCACCGACATCGTCATTCTGGTGGTTGCCGCCGACGACGGCGTGATGCCGCAGACCATCGAGGCCATCAATCACGCCAAGGCCGCCAAGGTCCCAATGATCATCGCGATCAACAAGATCGACAAGCCCGAGGCGAGGCCGGAGCGCGTGCGCACCGAACTGTTGCAGCACGAGGTTCAGGTCGAATCGATGGGCGGCCAGGTGGTCGACGTGGAAGTCTCCGCCAAGAACAGGACCAACCTCGACAAGCTCCTGGAGATGATCTCGCTGCAGGCCGACCTGCTCGACCTCAAGACCAATGCGTCGCGGCCCGCCGAAGGCACCGTGATCGAAGCCAAGCTGGATCGCGGCCGCGGCCCTGTCGCCACCGTGCTGGTCCAGCGCGGCACGCTGCGGGTCGGCGACATCATCGTCGCCGGCGCCGAAATGGGCCGCGTCCGCGCGCTGATTTCGGATCAGGGCGAAACCGTCAGCGAGGCCGGCCCCTCGGTGCCGGTCGAGGTGCTGGGCTTCAACGGACCGCCGGAAGCCGGCGACCGGCTCGCCGTGGTCGAGAACGAGGCCCGCGCCCGCCAGGTCACGAGTTATCGCGCCCACCAGAAGCGCGAAAACGCCGCGGCGAGCGCCTCCGGCATGCGCGGCTCGCTCGAGCAGATGATGTCGCAGCTCAAGACAGCGGGCCGCAAGGATTTCCCGCTGATCGTCAAGGCCGATGTGCAGGGCTCGCTGGAAGCCATCCTCGGCTCGCTGGAAAAGCTCGGCACCGACGAAGTCGCCGCCCGCATCCTCCATGCCGGCGTCGGCGGCATCAGCGAATCCGACGTCACGCTGGCGGAAGGCTTCAACGCCGCGATCATCGGCTTTTCTGTCCGCGCCAACAAGGAGGCGGCGGCGGCGGCCAAGCGCAACGGCATCGAGATCCGCTACTACAACATCATCTATGACCTCGTGGACGACGTAAAGAAGGCGATGAGCGGATTGCTCGCGCCGACGCTGCGCGAAACCATGCTGGGCAACGCCGAGATTCTGGAGGTGTTCAACATTTCCAAGGTCGGCAAGGTGGCCGGTTGCCGCGTGACCGACGGCAACGTGGAACGCGGCGCCCATGTCCGCCTGATCCGCGACAACGTCGTGGTGCACGAAGGCAAGCTGTCGACGCTGAAGCGTTTCAAGGACGAGGTGAAGGAAGTCCAGTCGGGACAGGAGTGCGGCATGGCGTTCGAGAGTTACGGCGACATGCGCGTCGGCGACGTTATCGAGTGCTACCGCGTGGAGACCATCCAGCGCTCGCTGTGAGTCCGAATGTCACGGCTAACTTGGTTCGCACGGACGCCTGTCATGCTCCGCGTAGGCGGAGCATCCAGTACGCCGTGAATTCATGAAGGTTTGGGAATACCGGATCATCCGCCTGCGCGGATGATGACAGCAATTCGGATTTCAACTCATGCCCCGCCATCATCAGCCCGCAAAACATCCCGGCGGCTCGCACCGCCAGTTGCGCGTCGCCGAATCCGTGCGTCACGCGATCGCTGATATCCTGGCACAGGGTCAGGTTCATGATCCCGTGCTTGAAAGGCACCTTGTCACCGTGCCGGAAGTCCGCATGTCCGCCGACCTCAAGCTCGCGACAATCTACGTGATGCCGCTCGGCGGCCGCGACACCACTGACGTGATCGATGCGCTCGACCGCAACAAGAAATTTCTGCGCGGCGAAATCGCGCGGCGCGTTAACCTGAAATTTGCACCTGACATCCGCTTCCGCGCCGACGAACGATTCGACGAAGCGGAACGTATCGAGAAATTATTGCGAACACCTGCGGTACAACGAGACATCGCACCGGATTCGGACGAAAGCTGACGATCATGGCCACACCTGATGCCGCCCTGGATTCGAAAATCGACGGACCAGGCGACGCCGACAAAAATAAATCTGCGGCGGCCACGTTTCCCGGGATCCCGCCCGGGAATGAAGCTGGCGCCCCCGCCCTTCCGGGAGAATCGCCCACCGATGCCGATCGGGCGAGCCCGCGCCCGGCCAGCGACGCGCGGCGGCCTCCGCAAGCGGGAAAGGTAAAAAACCGGAACAACCAGCCGCGCCGCGACAAGCGCGACGTCCACGGCTGGGTGGTTCTCGACAAGCCCGTCGGCATGACCTCGACCCACGCGGTGGCGGTGGTGAAACGGCTGTTTTCGGCCAAGCGCGCCGGGCACGCCGGCACGCTCGATCCGCTGGCCTCGGGCGGCCTGCCGATCGCGCTCGGCGAAGCCACCAAGACCGTGCCGTTCGTGATGGACGGCCGCAAGCGCTACCGCTTCACCGTGCAATGGGGCGAGGAGCGCGACACCGACGATACCGAGGGCCGGGTCACGGCCACCAGCGAGAGCCGCCCCGATGCGGACGCGGTGCGGGCGCTGCTGCCGGGCTTCACCGGCGTGATCGAGCAGGTTCCGCCGCAATATTCGGCGGTGAAGATCCAGGGCGAACGGGCCTACGACCTCGCCCGCGACGGCGAGACCGTCATCCTGCCGCCGCGACAGGTCGAGATCCACCGATTGGCCGTCGTCGAACACGCCGATGACGGCCGGTCGGTGTTCGAGGCCGAGTGCGGAAAAGGCACCTATGTGCGGGCGCTGGCCCGCGATATCGGGCGGATTCTCGGCTGTTACGGCCATATCAGCGCGCTGCGGCGGACGCTGGTCGGCCCGTTCGGCGAGGCGGACATGATTCCGCTGGAAGAACTGGAAGCTTTGTGCAATAGAGCCGCATCCGGCGAGGGAAACTTGGCCGATGCGCTACTGCCCGTTGAGACCGCGCTGGACGACATCCCGGCGCTGGCCGTTACACGGGCCGATGCGGCGAGGCTCCACCGGGGCCAGGCCGTCTTGTTGCGCGGACGGGATGCGCCCCAGAGTAGCGGCACAGTCTATGTCACGGTGGC
>CAZOOO010000298.1:0-3043 GCA_964581435.1 uncultured Hyphomicrobiales bacterium
CGATTGCGATCGACAGGATCTCGGCCTCGTCCGCGGCGATGCGCGACACGGCGAAACCGATCACGTTCGATCGCAGCCGTAGCCGCTGAACCAGCGTGTTGCGCTCGGCCATCATCGCCTCGAATTCGCTTTCGCCCCACCCCCGGTGAAACGATGCGCCGTGAATTGCAGCGAGACGCGCCGCGTCGTTCGGGCTCGCGGGCTCGACAATGGGAACAGCGCGCCCCCTGCCCGGGAACCAGGTCATCATGATGCGACCAGCTTCTGTGTTCCGGGCAGGGAATCGCCGGTCGGCCTGGCGTCGGGCGCGCGCAGGTAACAAGGGCGCGGCGGCGCCGCACTCGGACTGACGGCGGCGCCGAGCCACGCCACCCAGGCGATATCGGGCGCCGCTCGCGGATCGACCGCGACCGGCGGCGCGACGTCAGAAGGCCAACGGTCGGCGAGAAGCTGTGCGGCATTGCCGACCAGATGCGGCGCGCCGAATCGCGATGCCGCGAGCGCCTCCTCGACCGGCGCGGCGCGCGGCTGGACCAGCAGGGCGCCGCCGCCGCTCATCGCCTGAAAATAGACCTGGTCATGGCGGGCATCGATCGCGGAGATCACTGGCGGCTTGCGGCCGTCGCCGACGACCGGGGCCGCAAAGGCTGCGAGGGTGGTCACGCCGACCACCGGCTTGCCGGCGGCGAGCGCGATGCCGCGCGCTGCCGACAGCCCCACGCGCAGGCCGGTGAAGCTGCCGGGACCGGCGGTCGCGGCGATGCGGTCCAGCGCCGCGAAGGCGATCCCGGCGGCTTCGACGACCCTGGCGATCAGCGGCATCAGGGTTTCCGCGTGGCCACGCCTCATCGGTAGTGTTTCCTGGGCGATCAGGCGGCCTTCGTCGGTGTCCAGCACGCCGGCGGCGCAGGCATCGAGTGCGGTGTCGATCGCAAGGATGAGCATCTGGTCAGATTAGCACCCTTGCCCGGGGATTTCCTGCGGTTTGGACGGAGGAACCCGGGTTTTAGACACCAGATTGCCGCGATCGGGCTGTTTATCCTATGGTCACCATCGGGGTCCGTCACATAATTTAATCCGCATTTAACTAAAAGTCGCCTTAATGGCGCTCAGTAAGTCTGCGACGGCTTAGCTGGAACTTTGGGGTTACCGAATCAGCCATGCGCAGTCTTGATCCGGACATTTCCGGCGGCGTGCAGAATTTCGAGCACCGCCCGCGGGGAGCGGAAGTAGAACGACTCTGGACGTGGGGCGAATGACGTACGTTACGGGCAGACGTTACTATGAGGCGGCTTCCGCTGACCTGCCCCGCAAGGCGGTTCCTCAAAATATACTAGGCGTCGCCGCGCTCGCCTGCATCGGGATGGCCTGCGCCTGGACACTCTATACCAATGTTTCCGGTGTTTCCGGCGGACCCGTGGAGCTGGTCACGGCATCGTTGCCGCCGGTTGTATCGAGCCCTTCAGCGGAGCCGGTGCGTCGCATCGCGGCCGCGTACGAGGCCTTGGCGGAGATTCCGGGGGGCAGCGCTGCTCAAGTGACCACCGGGGGCCGTGCAGCCAAGGCCCATGTCCAAAATCCTGAAGCGCGGGCCCGCACCGCTTTGCTCTACGGTCCGCGCTTCCTCGGCCCCCCGCCCGGCACCTTCGAACCGGCTCAGGTTGCCCTGCAGACGGCCGCCCCGGTTTCCGTCGAGACCGCTCCGGAGACCCTGCCGCTTCCGCCAGCGCCGCAAATCGCCGCGATTGTCCCCATACCGGCTCCACGTCCGTCCGAACTGCGTCAACTGCAGGCTGCCGTCACCCCGTCCCGCAGCGAGGTCGCGCAGGCCAGCGCCACTGTCGCGCCGGAGCCGAACAAGCCGTCGATCTTCGAAAAACTGTTCGGCAGACCCGCAGCCGGCCTGCAATTGGCGTTCGCGGCGCCTGACGGCGGGGTGAGCAGCGACGGTGAGAGCCTGACGCTCGGCCGCATCCCGCAACATGAGTACACCGCCGTCTATGATATTTCCGCTCGTACGGTCTACCTGCCGGACGGCACCAAGCTTGAAGCGCATTCCGGGCTCGGCAACATGATGGACGATCCGCGCTATGCCGACAGGAAGATGCGTGGCGTGACGCCGCCGCACATCTACGACCTGTCGTTGCGGGAACGCCCTTTCCACGGCGTGGAGGCGATCAGGCTGAAACCGATCGGCGGCGAGGACAAGATATACGGACGCAGCGGACTGCTGGCGCACACCTACATGCTCGGGCCGAGCGGCGCCTCCAACGGCTGCGTGTCGTTCAAGAACTACGACGCTTTCCTGCGCGCCTACAAGAGCGGCAAAATCAAGCGGCTGGTTGTCGTTGCGAAACTCTGAAAATCAGGGAGCCCGCTTCTGAGCTTATCGAAGCGGAAAGGCTCAGGAAGCTTCTGGCGAAAAGCCGCGTGCTTCTACACCGGCCGCACTTCGACGACCTCGGGCACGAAATGTTTCAGCAGGTTCTCGATGCCGTTCCGCAAGGTCACCGTCGATGACGGGCATCCGGAACATGAACCCTTCATGTTCACGTAAACGACCCCGTCCTTGAAGCCGCGGAAGGTGATGTCGCCGCCGTCATCGGCGACCCCCGGCCGCACCCGGGTCTCGATCAGGTCCTTGATCAGGGTCACGGTCTCGGCGTCTGCTTCATCGAAGAATTCAACGTCGTCCGCGCTCGCCTCGCCGTTTCCCTCGCTGTCCGTCAACAGCGGTGCGCCCGACATGTAGTGTTCCATGATCACGCCGAGGATGGCCGGCTTGAGATGCTGCCAGTCGCTGCCGTCGTCCTTCGTCACCGTGACAAAATCCGAGCCATAGAACACGCCGGCGACGCCGTGCACGGCGAACAGCTTCACGGCGAGCGGCGAGCGGCCGGTCGTGCCGGCGCTGGTGAATTCCATGGTGCCTTTGCCGAGCACGGCGCGGCCCGGAAGGAACTTCAAGGTGGCGGGATTGGGGGTGACTTCGGTCTGAATGAACATGGGTCTCTCCGTCGTCGCCGGTTCAAGGCCGGCGCGT
>CAZOOO010000299.1:0-3026 GCA_964581435.1 uncultured Hyphomicrobiales bacterium
CGTCCATGTTGACGTCGATGATCTGGGCGCCGTTCTCGACCTGGTTGCGCGCCACGTCGAGGGCGGCGGCATAGTCGCCGGCCTTGATCAGGTTGCGGAATCTGGCCGAGCCGGTGACGTTGGTGCGCTCGCCGACGTTGACGAAGGGAATGTCCGGCGTCAGCGAGAACGGCTCCAGCCCCGACAGCCGCAACCGCGGCTCGATCGCCAGCACGACGCGCGGCTTGTGCGGCGCGACCGCGGCCGCGATCGCCGCGATATGATCCGGCGTGGTGCCGCAGCACCCGCCGACGACGTTGACGAGACCGGCCTGCGCGAACTCGCCGATCAGCCGCGCCATGTAATCGGGGCTTTCGTCGTACTGGCCGAACTCGTTGGGAAGGCCGGCATTCGGATAGGCGCACACCAGCGTATCGGCGACGCGGCCGATCTCGGCGACGTGCGCGCGCAGGTCTTCCGCGCCTAGCGCGCAGTTGAAGCCGATGGTGATCGGCCCCGCGTGCCGCACCGAGTGCCAGAACGCTTCGGGCAATTGACCGGACAACAGGCGGCCGGACTTGTCGGTGATGGTTCCGGAGACCATCACCGGAATGTCGATGCCGCGCTGCTCGCCGATTTCGGCGATGGCGTACAGCGCCGCCTTGGCGTTCAGCGTGTCGAAGATGGTTTCGACCAGCAGCAGATCGGCGCCGCCGTCGAGCAGGCCGTTGATCTGTTCGCCATAGGCCTTGCGCAGGTCGTCGAAGGTGACCGCCCGATAGCCGGGGTTTGCGACGTCCGGCGAGATCGACGCGGTGCGGTTGGTCGGGCCGATGGCGCCGACGACGAAGCGCGGCTTGCCGTCCTCGGCGCTGACTTTCTCCGCGGCCGAGCGTGCGAGTTTCGCGCCCTCACGATTGAGTTCGTAGACGAGATCCGACATGTCATAGTCGGCCTGCGCGATCGAGGTCGATGAAAACGTGTTGGTGGCGACGAGATCGGCGCCGGCGCGCAGGTATTGCGCGTGGATGTCCTCGATCGCTTGCGGCTGGGTGAGGATGAGAAGGTCATTATTGCCGCGCACGTCGCGGTGAAAATCCTTGAATCGCTCGCCGCGAAACGCGGCTTCATCGAACCCTCGATCCTGGATCATGGTGCCCATGGCGCCGTCGAGCACCAGAATGCGTTCGCGTGCGAGCGCGCGGAATTTGTCGGCGATGGGATTCGAACTTTTTGTCACGCTTGTTATCCTGCGATCGTCATGTCCGCGCTTGTCGCGGGCGTCCAGGTCTTTTGACGGAAAATGTGGTCACGCCGCCTTCTGGTCAGCATCGGGCCGGATGCCGAGCAGATGGCAGATCGCGAACACCAGGTCGGCGCGGTTCATGGTGTAGAAGTGGAACGTGTCGACGCCGCGCTTGGCGAGCTTCTGGACCTGACCGGCCGCGACCGTCGCCGCGATCAGCTTGCGCGTTTCCGGATCCTCATCGAGCCCTTCGAATTTTTCGGCGAGCCAGGTTGGAACCGTGGTGCCCGCCTTGGTCACAAAGGCTCTGGCCTGCTTGAAGTTGTGCATCGGCATGATGCCCGGCACAATCGGAATATCAATGCCGCGCGCGCGGACGCGATCGAGATAGCGAAGGTAAAGGTCGTTGTCGAAAAAGACCTGGGTGATGGCGCGGGTCGCGCCGGCATCGACCTTGGCCTTGAGGACATCGATGTCGGTATCGATGTTGGGGCTCTCGGGGTGCTTTTCGGGATAGGCCGAGACGGAAATTTCAATGTCGCCATGCCGCCGCTTGATGCCGGCGACGAGGTCGGCGGAGGTACGATATCCGTCGGGGTGGGTGCTGTAGGCGGTGCCGATGCCGCCCGGGGGGTCGCCGCGCAGCGCGACGATATGGCGGACGCCGATCTCACGATAGCGGTTGACGATCTCATCGATCTCTCCGCGCGGCGCGCCGACGCAGGTGAGATGCGCCGCCGGGCGAAGCCGGGTTTCCGACAGGATGCGCGCGATGGTCGAGTGGGTGCGCTCGCGGGTCGAGCCGCCGGCGCCGTAGGTCACGGAGACGAAGCTCGGATCGAGAGGCGCGAGGCGGGTGACGGTGCCCCAAAGATTGCGCTCCATCTCCTCGGTCTTGGGCGGAAAGAACTCGAACGAGATCATGGGTCTTTTTCGCGCGCCAAGACCGTTATGAGCCGGGGCGGAAGCGTCTGTCATGGCTCGCGAAGCTCCACTGCATCTGCCTCTACGTGCCCGCATCACGGAATGCTCAGGACGCCAGGCGTCATGGCCGTGCCATTCACGGCACGGCGTTCCCACCAGAGTAGCCCATAATGGTACGTTACTGAGGTGGGAAGTGGCCCAATATGATATAAATTTTGGAAACTGTAACTCGTTTATGCTACAAAGTGGGCAGGATAATAATATTTAACACACTGAATTTAATTATTAAACAAAGATGTCGGTCGTTGGGATGCAGAACATGTGTTGGAATTTATGGAATGAAACCCAACTTAAAAATGCGGCGGAACGCGCGAAACTCGGTCAGTCCGCCCGTTCGCGGAACGTCGCGCGGAACGGATGAGCCGGATAGACGCCGACGATGCGAAGCTCTTTTGAAAAGAACTTCAGTTCCTCCAGCGCGAATGCGAGGCCGCGATCGTTCGGGTGGCCTTCGACATCCGCGTAGAACTGGGTGGCGAAGAAATTGCCGTCGACCATGTAGCTTTCGAGCTTGGTCATGTTGACGCTGTTGGTGGCAAAGCCTCCCATCGCTTTATAGAGCGCGGCCGGCAGGTTGCGCACCCGGAAGACGAAACTGGTGACCAGCGGCCCGGATCCCTGCCGGGCCCAGTTGGCCTCTCGTGCGAGCATGACGAAACGCGTGGTGTTGTGGTCCTCGTCCTCGACGTTCTCGGCAAGAATATCGAGATCATGGATTTGCGCGGCCAGGCGCGAGGCGATCGCGGCGCAGCTGGTGTCGCCGCGTTCGGCGACAAGGCGGGCGGCGCCGGCGGTATCGCCCGAGACGATCGGCCGG
>CAZOOO010000300.1:0-3024 GCA_964581435.1 uncultured Hyphomicrobiales bacterium
CTTCCGCCGCGAGTTTCTTCTTGCGCTCCTCCATCAGCGCCATCAGCGCGCCGATCCCGGCGGGCTCGATCGCCTCGATCACGATCTGGTATTTCGACGAGCCCGGATAGGTGGTCAGCTTGCCGGTGGCGATGACCTCGAGGCCCTCCTGCGGCTTGAACCGCATCCGGCCGTGGACGCCTTTCCAGATCACCGCCTCGATCTTGGCGCTCTCGTCCTTCAGCGCGAAATAGCAATGGCCCGAGGCGTGCGGTCCGCGAAAGCCGGATATCTCGCCGCGCACCCGCACATGGCCGTAGGTGTCCTCCACGGTGCGTTTCAGCGCCGAGGACAACTCGGAGACGGTATATTCCGGCGAATTCGCCAGAAGCTGTGCTGGATTTGCGGGCATCAGCCTCACTTCTGTTGCTCGTCCGCATTACCATGCTAAACCGCTCCGAAACCACCGGAAAGGCTGGATCGGCGCTCGTACATGAACATTCTTCTGCTTGGTTCCGGCGGCCGCGAACATGCGCTGGCGTGGAAAATCGCGGGCTCGCCGCTTCTGACGAAACTCTGGTGCGCGCCGGGCAATGCCGGGATCGCGCGCGAGGCCGAATGCGTGGCGCTCGATGTCGCGGATCATGAAGCGGTGATCGTGTTCTGCAAAACCAACAAGGTCGATCTGGTGGTGGTCGGTCCGGAAGCGCCGCTCGCCGCGGGCATCGTCGATGATTTCGCTGCCGCGGGCATCAAGGCGTTCGGTCCGGGCAAGGCCGCCGCGCAGCTTGAAAGCTCGAAAGGCTTCACCAAGGATCTCTGCCGCGACAATGGCATCCCAACAGCGGCCTATGAACGCTTCAGGGACGCCGGGGCGGCAAAGGACTATATCCACGCGCGCGGCGCGCCGATCGTCATCAAGGTCGACGGGCTTGCGGCCGGCAAGGGCGTCGTGGTGGCCATGACACTGGACGAGGCGCTGGCGGCAGTCGATATGATGTTCGGGGGCGGCTTCGGCACGGCTGGCGCTGAGGTCGTGGTCGAGGAATTTCTGCGTGGCGAGGAAGCGTCGTTCTTCGCGCTATGCGACGGCGAACACGCGATGCCGCTGGCGACCGCGCAAGATCATAAACGGGCGTTCGACGGCGATGAGGGGCCGAACACCGGCGGCATGGGCGCCTATTCGCCGGCGCCCGTGATGACGGACGAGATGTGCCGCCGCACCATGGATGAGATCATCGTTCCGACGTTGCGCGCCATGCGCGAGAAGGGTGCGGCTTTCAAGGGCGTGCTGTTCGCCGGCCTGATGATCACGGAACAGGGACCGAAGCTGATCGAATACAACGTCCGCTTCGGCGATCCGGAATGCCAGGTGCTGATGCTGCGGATGAGAGGCGACATCGTGCCGGCGCTGTTCGCCGCTTGCGACGGGCAGCTAAACCATTTCAGCCTGCGCTGGTTTCCTGACCCTGCGCTGACCGTGGTGATGGCGGCGAAGGGTTATCCCGGCGACTATGCGAAGGGAACGCGCATCGACGGACTTGATGATGCCGCCGCGGTCGCGGGCGTGGAGATTTTTCATGCCGGCACGAAAGAGGAGGACGGGCGCATTCTCGCGAGTGGCGGTCGCGTCCTGAATGTCTGCGCGCTCGGCAAGACCGTCGCGGAAGCGCAAGCCCGCGCCTATGAGGCGGTCGATCGCATCACATGGCCCGAAGGCTTCTGCCGCCGTGACATCGGCCTGCGGGCGGTGGCGCGGGAGCAGGGCGGATAAAAGCGAATCCTTACCGCCGCGCCTTGAAGAAATCCCGCAGCAGCGCCGCCGCCTGGCTTTCGCCGACGGACGAATACACCTCCGGCCGGTGATGGCAGGTCGGCGCGGCGAAGAACCGGACGCCGGACTCCACCGCGCCGCCTTTGGGGTCGCTCGCTCCATAGTAGAGCCTTCGGATGCGCGCGAACGAGATCGCGGCCGCGCACATCGTGCAGGGTTCCAGCGTTACATAGAGATCGCAATCGGTCAGCCGTTCGCTGCCGAGGATGTGCGCGGCTGCACGGAGCGCCAAAACCTCGGCATGAGCAGTAGGGTCGCGATCGGTCAGGGTGCGGTTTCCCGCGGTGGCGATGACCTCACTGTTGCGCACGATCACGCAGCCGATCGGCACCTCGCCTGCCTGACCCGCCTTTTCGGCGGCTTCGAGCGCCAAATCCATGAAAGAGGGTGCGGTCATGTCTCGTATCCCGGCGCGAACCCTGTTAAGAGGCGCGCTCAGTCGGCCCTTGTGCCCGTAGCGAGATCATTCATGCCCCGCGATAACGATGATGACAATGCGCGCCCGCGCGGCCGGCGTGATCGGCCCTCGGGCGGCAAGGGTAAACCCAAAGGCCGGTCCGGTGCGCCGCGAGGCCCGGAAAAGAAGCTCGCCAAGCGCGGCTTGGCCGGCAAGTCCGATACCAGAAAGTTCGACAGAGGCGATGGCGATAAGCGGCCCTATGCCGGCAAATCCGATGGCGCCAAGCCTTCCGGCAAGAAGCCCTATGCCAGGAAGCCGTATGCGGGCGCGGGCAAACCCTACGCGGGCAAGCGGGATGGCGCGACCGTGCGGCCCCGGTTCAATCGCGACGACGACGGCGGCGAGAAGCGTCCCTACACGCCGCGCGGCGAGAGCTTTCGGAAAGACGGCGACCGTCAGCAGCGTGCGCGGCCGCAAGGTGATCGGCCTTATAGCGCGCGTCCGCCGCGCGAGGGTGGTGGCGAGAAACGTCCGTATACGCCGCGCGGGGATCGCTCCTTCGGTGACAAGAAGACATTTTCACGCGGTGGACCCGAACGTGGCTCGCGCGGACCGCGCAAGGAGTTCGGCGACCGCGAGGGGCGTGACAGGGGCGACGAAAAGCCGTGGCAGAAGCGCGACGCCGGCCCGCGTGATGATCGCGGCGGCGCAGGGCGCCCACGATTTTCGAAACCACGCGAGGATCGTCCTGAGCGTGCTGCGGGTGCCGATCGCGGTCCCCGCAAGTTTGATCGTCCGCAAGGCGACCGTC
>CAZOOO010000301.1:0-3003 GCA_964581435.1 uncultured Hyphomicrobiales bacterium
GACGCGGGATGCGGGCGGAAAACCGCTGCACACTTTTCCTCATCCCGCTCTAGAATCGAAGCGCTAGAGCTTTTCCGCTTCTGATTGAATCAGAAGCGGGGCTCTATGATTTTGTTTTGACGCGTTTTCTTCGCGCGAACCGGTATCCACTTCGCTCGAAAACGCTGCGGACGGCGGTCGCTCGGATGTCTCCTGGTTTGCTATGCAGGTTTGCCGTGCCGTCCGCGGCGAAAGATGCCAGATTGGAGGGAACGTATCCGGTCAAAACCGGGTTGCCGAGCAGGATCAAAGAGGCCGGACCATGAAACTCGTCGTCGCCATCATCAAACCTTTCAAGCTTGACGAGGTCCGCCAGGCGCTGACCGCGATCGGCGCGCACGGCATGACCGTGACCGAGGTCAAGGGTTACGGACGTCAGAAAGGCCATACTGAGATCTATCGCGGCGCGGAATACGTCGTGAACTTCCTGCCCAAGCTGCGGATCGAGGTCGCGGTGGCGGCGGAACTCGCGGACAAGGCCGTCGAGGTCATCACCGCAGCCGCCCGCACCGGCCAGATCGGCGACGGCAAGATCTTCGTGATGCCGATCGATCACGCCCTGCGCATCCGCACCGGCGAGACTGACGCCGACGCGCTCTGACAGCCCCGGGACGCGGCTCGCCCGTGAACGCTCCGATCGAGCCCGGATAACTGCCGCCGCTTTAAGCATGACCGGCCGTTTTTTTAGGCGCGAGCTTCCCGTGCGATACTCAAGATCACGATGATCCTGGATCGAATCGATCCAGGATCATGAACGTGATCGGTTCCAATATTTTGAGACGCGGGATGCGGGCGGAAAACCGCTGCACACTTTTCCTCATCCCGCTCTAGGCAGCTCCCATGACGCCGGGGTTCGCGGATTCACGGTCGGACCGGGTCGGTTGGCACGGCATTTGAATTCCACAGGTCCGGCCGGGCTGCCGCGACCGTTCCAGCGGGATGAGCCCAGGCCGTGAACCGGTCGGCATATCGAGCCGGGCCACGAGGGGAGCCGGCCATATGAAACTCGTCGTCGCCGTCATCAAGCCCTTCAAGCTTGAAGAGGTCCGCGATGCCCTGACCGCGATCGGCGCGCACGGCATGACCGTGACCGAGGTCAAGGGTTACGGACGCCAGAAAGGCCACACGGAAATCTATCGCGGCGCCGAATACACGGTGAGTTTCCTGCCCAAGGTCAGGATCGAGGTCGCGGTCAATTCCTCCCAGGTCGACGCGGTCATCGAAGCCGTCGCCGCGGCGGCGCGGACCGGAAAGATCGGCGACGGCAAGATCTTCGTCATCAATCTCGAGCACGCGATTCGTATCCGCACCGGCGAGCTTGATGCCGCGGCGCTGTGATGCCGCGCTTTATCTTTCCTCAATCCGGAGAAATGCAAATGACGTTCGGACGCCTGACCGGCGCGGGACCGGTCATCGCAGCGATGATAATGGGCGCAGCCGGCCTTGCGGGATTTGGCGACGCCGCGTTCGCCCAGGCTGTGACGGCGGCCGCGTCGCCGCCGCCCAAATTCGATTCCGGCGATAGCGCATGGATGATCGTCGCCACGGCCTTCGTGCTGATGATGACGGTCCCGGGATTGGCGCTGTTTTATTCGGGAATGGTGCGCAAGAAGAACGTGCTGGCGACGATGGCGCAAAGCCTCGCGGCGGTTGCGATGATTTCGCTTCTGTGGGTGGCGTTCGGTTATTCGCTGACGTTCACGGGCGACGGGCTGTGGCTGGGATCGCCCGGCCGCCTGTTCCTCGCCGGCATGAGCATGGATTCCGTTAATCCCGCGGCAAAGACCATCCCCGAGGCGCTGTTCATGCTTTACCAGATGACCTTCGCGATCATCACCGTGGCATTGGTCGCAGGCTCGGTGGCCGATCGGATGCGCTTTTCGGCCTATCTCCTGTTTTCGATCGGCTGGTTTATGTTTGTCTACATTCCGCTCGCGCATTGGGTGTGGGGCGGCGGCTTCCTCGGCGCGGCCGGGGTGCAGGATTTCGCCGGCGGGCTCGTGGTGCATCTCAGCGCCGGCGTCGGCGGGCTGGTCGCGGCCAAAGTCCTCGGCCATCGTTACGGCTATGGTTCGGAGAATTTGTCGCCCTACGATTTGTCCCTCGCGGTCATGGGCACGGGACTGTTGTGGGTGGGCTGGTTCGGATTCAACGGCGGCTCGGCGCTGGGTGCGAATTCGCGCGCGGTGATGGCGATCATCGCCACCCATCTCGCCGCCTGCGCCGGCGCGCTGACATGGGGCGCCATCGAATGGTCCACGCGGTGCAAGCCCTCCGTGCTCGGCATGATCTCGGGCGCGGTTGCGGGTCTTGGCACCATCACGCCGGCCTCCGGCTTTGTCACGCCCCTGCAAGGCATCGTCATCGGCATCGTTGCCGGACTGGTGTGCTACTGGGCCTGCACCAGCCTCAAGCATCGCTTCCGCTATGACGATTCGCTTGACGTGTTCGGCGTCCACGGCATCGGCGGATTGACCGGGACCCTGCTGCTCGGGGTGTTCGCGACCTCGTCGATCGGCGGCGTGCCTGGCCTGCTCGAAGGCAATCCGCGCCAGTTGCTGCTGCAACTCTATGGCGTGGCTGTCACCCTGCTCTGGTCGGGCGCGGTGACTTATGGTCTTCTCAAGCTGGTCGGCGCTTTCGTGTCCCTGCGTGTCTCCCGCGAGAGCGAGCTGGAAGGTCTCGATATTTCCCAGCACGGCGAGGCGCTGCAATAATGCGGGGCGGCACAGCTGCGGCGTTTCGCGCAGCGCCTGAAATCTGCCTGATCGAAACGACGCCACCCCAGTTTGCAACCAACGTGCATCGTCTCACTCGATTGTCCTGGCCTCTTCCGGGAGCATGATCGGAATGCCGTCGCGGATCGGGTAGGCCAGTCTCGCCGAGCGCGAAATCAGTTCCTGCCGCCCGCCGTCGAATTCCAGCGGTCCCTTGGTGACCGGACAGACCAGAATCTCCAGAAGC
>CAZOOO010000302.1:0-2981 GCA_964581435.1 uncultured Hyphomicrobiales bacterium
GGAAAAGTGTGCAGCGGTTTTCCGCCCGCATCCCGCGTCTCAAAATATTGGAATTGATCACGTTCATGATCCTGGATCGATTCGATCCAGAATCATCGTGATCTAGAGCATTTTCCGGCCAAGTGGAATCCGGTTCGCGTGAAGAAAATGCTCGCAATCAATAACTTGCGCGTATTCTTATCGCAAAACCGGCATCCGCTTTTACGGAATACGCGCTAGAAGTGAATGGTCGTTAGCCTCGCTGTTCGATTAGACCGCATCCGTGATTCGTGGATACGATATAATGTTTCGTACTTGATGGCCGAGTTGTAACATTGAAACCAAAATACGGCAATAACACTGACATAAATTTTCCGGCAAGATCCGTTGCTGCGGCGTCTGGCCGGCCGGAGCCGCAGGGCGGGCAATCCGAAGAGACCCGTTGGGACATCATCGAACTGCTGTTTTTCGCCTATCGCGATTTCGTCGGCGATCCCGATCATGTGCTTGAGGAATTCGGTTTCGGCCGCGCGCATCATCGCGTCATGCATTTCGTCCACCGTTACCCCTCGCTCACCGTCGCCGATCTGCTCGATGTGCTGCGGATCACGAAGCAGTCGCTGGGGCGGGTGCTGAAGCAGCTCCTCGACGAAGGCTATATCGTGCAGAAGGCCGGGGCCGCCGACCGCCGTCAGCGCCTTCTTTTCGCCACCCCGAAAGGCGAGGCGCTGGTAGCGCAGCTCGCGGGCCTTCAGACCGACCGCATTAAACGCGCGCTGCGAGGTCTCGACGCATCCGGCGCCGAGGCGGTGCGTCAATTTTTGCTCGGGATGATCGACCACGATGATCCCGACAAGGTGCTGGAGGCGATCCTGCGGACCGACGGCAAGATGGTGAAGGCATGACGGTAATGCAAACGCAAACGGCAGGGATCGCGCGGGCGCGGGTGAAGCTGGCCGACGACGCCCCGCATCTGCTGCTGGTGGACGACGACCGGCGTATCCGGGATTTGCTGTCGCGCTTTCTGGCGGGGGAGGGTTACCGTGTTACCACCGCCATGAGCGCCCAGGCGGCCCGCTCGAAATTGCTCGGGCTGCATTTCGATCTGTTGATCCTCGACGTCATGATGCCCGGCGAAACCGGTTTCGATCTCGCCCGCTTCATCCGCGCCTCGTCCCCGGTGCCGATCATCATGCTGACGGCCCTGCACGAGGCCGAAAACCGCATCGAAGGTCTGCAGATCGGCGCCGACGACTATCTCGCCAAGCCGTTCGAGCCGCGCGAGCTGGTGCTGCGGATCGGGAATATCCTCAAGCGCACGATGCCGCTGCCGACGATGCGAAGCGAGTCGATTGCGTTCGGGCCCTATGTCTATCATCTGGAGCGCGGCGAGCTGCGGCAGGGTGACGACGTCATTCATCTCACCGATCGCGAGCGCGAGATGCTGCGTGTGCTCGCGGCTACCCCTGGCGAGACGGTTCGCCGCGGCGAACTCAACGGCGGTGGCACCGTGAACGAGCGCGCCGTCGATGTCCAGATCAACCGGTTGCGGCGGAAGATCGAGCGCGATCCCGCCAATCCGCTATTCCTCCAGGCGGTGCGCGGGGTAGGCTATCGTCTGGTCGCAGCCCCTTGACGTCGATCGCGGCCACGCTCGATGCCGGTCTGACGCTGATCCGCACGGCGCTGCGGCGCGTCCTGGCCGCCAATAGCAGGATCGGGCACGCGTTCAATCAGTGGATGCCCAAGGGCCTCTATGCCCGCGCGCTGCTGATCATGATCGTTCCCATGGTGGTGCTGCAATCGGTGGTGGCCTTCGTGTTCATGGAGCGCCACTGGAATACGGTGACGCGGCGATTGTCGACGGCGGTGGTGCAGGATGTCGCCGCGCTGATCGATATCTACAAGGACTACCCGCAGGACAAGGACCGCACGACGATCCGGCGCATCGCACAGCAGCGGCTCGGCTTGGTGGTCGATTTCCTGCCTCCGGGCGATATGCCGCCGCCGGGGCCGAAACCGTTCTTCTCCCTGCTCGACCAGTCGCTGTCGGTGCAGATCAGCAGGCAGATCGGCAAGCCGTTCTGGATCGATACGGTCGGCCGGTCCAATCTGGTCGAGATCCGGATCCAGCTCGACGACGCGGTGATGCGTGTATTCGCGCAGCGCAGCGCTGCCTATGCCTCGAACTCCGAAATCTTCATCTTCTGGATGCTGGGCACGTCCTCGATCCTGCTGTTCGTCGCGGTGCTGTTTCTTCGCAACCAGATCAAGCCGATCCTGCGGCTGGCGGACGCGGCCGAGAGCTTCGGCAAGGGCCGCGACGCGCCGAACTTCCATCCGCGCGGAGCCCGCGAGGTTCGCCGTGCGGCGCAGGCGTTCATCGAAATGAAGATGCGTATCGAACGCAGCATCGAGCAGCGCACCGCGATGCTGGCCGGCGTGTCGCACGACCTGCGCACCATCCTGACCCGCTTCAAGCTGGAGCTGGCGCTGATCGGCGACAGTCCGGAAGTCGACGGCATGCGGAAGGATGTCGACGAGATGCATGGGATGCTTGAGGCCTATCTTGCGTTCGCGCGCGGCGACAGCGGCGAGCAGGCGCAGCCGACCGACATGGCTGCGGCGCTCGAGGAGTTGCGCAGCGATGCCGAACGCAACGGCCACGCAGCGGCGGCGATATTTCATGGACTGCCCGTCGCCACCGTCAAGCCGGCGGCGTTCAAGCGCTGCCTCGGCAATCTGGTGTCAAACGCGGCGCGATATGCCGATGCCATCGCCATCAACGGCCACCGTGATCACCGATGGCTCACCGTCATGGTCGATGATGACGGTCCGGGCATCCCGCAGGACATGCGCGAGGAAGTGTTCAAGCCGTTCGTGCGGCTCGACAGCGCGCGCAATCAGGACGAGGGCGGCTCCGGCCTCGGCCTCGCCATCGCGCGGGACATCGCGCGCTCCCATGGCGGCGACATCACGCTCGGCGACAGTCCGATGGGGGG
>CAZOOO010000303.1:0-2979 GCA_964581435.1 uncultured Hyphomicrobiales bacterium
AGTTCGCATCAAAGGTTGCGGCAAGGGTATGCGAATTTCGGAATCGGGACGCTAGAGCGGGATGAGGAAAAGTGTGCAGCGGTTTTCCGCCCGCATCCCGCTCTAAAATATTGGAATCGATCACGTTCATGATCCTGGATCGATTCGATCCAGGATCATCGTGATCTAGCGTTCATTTGCCATTCACGCGGCGGCGGTTCATCTTGACGGGAGGAATCAGGAGCCCGCTTTGCGCCTTCTCGTCGTTGAAGATGATCCCGACCTCAATCGTCAGCTCACGGCCGCGCTAACCGACGCCGGCTATGTGGTCGATCGCGCGTTTGACGGCGAGGAAGCCCATTTCCTCGGCGACAGCGAACCTTATGACGCGGTGGTGCTGGACATCGGCCTGCCGAAGATGGACGGCATTTCCGTGCTGGAGGCCTGGCGGCGCGGGGGGCGCACCATGCCGGTCCTGATCCTCACCGCGCGCGACCGCTGGAGCGACAAGGTGCAGGGGTTCGACGCCGGTGCCGACGATTATGTCGCGAAGCCGTTCCATCTGGAGGAGATCCTGGCGCGGATGCGCGCGCTGCTGCGACGGAGCACCGGACACGCCCAGTCCGAACTGACTTGCGGGCCGGTGACGCTGGATACCCGCACGGGTCGCGTCAGCGTCGGCGGCAATCCGATCAAGATGACGTCGCATGAATACCGGCTGCTGGCCTATCTCATGCACCATATCGGCCGGGTCGTGTCGCGCACCGAGCTGGTCGAGCATCTTTACGACCAGGATTTCGATCGCGACTCCAACACCATCGAGGTTTTTGTCGGCCGCATCCGCAAGAAGCTGGACGTCGATATCATCCAGACGGTGCGCGGGCTCGGCTACCTGCTCACGCCGCCGGCAGATGCGCGCTAGGGAATTTCCGGGCGTCCGTTCCAATTCGCTGGCAACGCGGCTGTTCCTGTCCGCGACCGCGTGGGTCGTGGTCGTTCTGCTCATCACCGGCGTGGTGCTGTCGTCGGTCTATCGCTCGGCGTCCGAGCGCGCCTTCGACCGCCGCCTCAATCTCTATCTTCGCACCCTGATTGCCGAAGTGGCGGCGCCCGACGAGCCCGCCGACCGTCAGTTCCAGTCGCTTGGCGAGCCGCTGTTCGATCTGCCCTTGTCCGGCTGGTACTGGGAAATCGACCGTGCCGATCCGGACAAAAAGGAAACCCGCGCGTCACGCTCGCTGTGGGACAAGAAGCTCCCCAAGCTTGTGGATCAGGGCATTGCGCTTTCCTCATCCGGGGTCCGCGTTGGATATGTCGACGGGCCCGAAGGGCAGACCCTGCGCATGGCGGAGCGGCCGGTCGATCTCGGCGCCGACGGCAGGTTCCGTGTCGCCGTGGCCGGAGACGCCACCGAGATTTTCGATGAAACGCGGACTTTCGACTACTACCTCGGCGGCACGTTCGCCGCGCTCACGGTCGGATTGCTTCTCACCACGATTTTTCAGGTGCGGTTCGGCCTTGCGCCGCTGAAACGCATCTCGGACGCGATCGCCGATATCCGGTCCGGCCGCGCTGAGCGGCTGGAGGGTGAATTCCCCGTCGAAATCGCGCCGCTCGCCCGCGAGACCAATGCGCTGATCGATGCCAACCGGGAGATCGTCGAGCGCGCCCGCACTCACGTCGGCAACCTCGCGCACGCGGTCAAGACGCCGCTTTCGGTCATCATCAACGAAGCCAGTGCGCATGAGCGCGATCCCTTCGCCGCGAAAATGCTCGAACAGGCCGCCATGATGCGCAGCCAGGTCGCTCGTCACCTGGAGCGCGCCCGCATAGCCGCGCGGCTCACCGTCATTGGAACGGTGACCGATGTCGCGCCCGTCATCGAGGCGCTACGCCGGACCATGGAGAAGATTCACCGCGACCGCGATCTCGCCATCGACGTCCACGTCAGTCCGGCGGCGAAATTCCGCGGTGAGCGCCAGGATCTTGAGGAGATGGTCGGCAATCTCGTCGACAATGCCTGCAAGTGGGCGCATTCGCGGGTGTTCATCGACGCCTCCGTCCGCCCGCCCTCCGGAGTTGAACTCGCGATGCTGCACATTATCGTCGACGATAACGGTCAGGGATTGTCGGATGCGGACCGGATGCAGGCCTCGCAACGCGGCCGCCGCCTTGACGAGACCAAGCCGGGATCCGGACTGGGATTGTCGATCGTCACCGATCTCGCGGCTCTCTACGGTGGTCGCCTGACGCTGGATACGGCGCCGACCGGCGGATTACGGGCCGAATTGGTGCTGCCGGCGGCCTGAGTATGCGTTTGCCGGTGGGCCCATGCCGCAGTCCTGCCCGAATTGCCCGCTCCTGTGCGACCGGGTCGTCCCGGCGGAAGGGTGCCGGAGGGGGGACATGAGCAAGACGAATACGCTGTTGGTTGTTGCGGCTGCGCTCGCGTTCGGCGGCTGCGACATGACGAGTTCCGGCGGCCTCGACGCTCCCGGCCTGACGGCATTCGCCGGCTCCAGGGAAGGGGCGGGCGCTCCCGCGACGGCGCTTGGCGGATTCATCGGACCGAAACTCGGTTCCGCCCTGGACGACAATGACCGTCGCCTTGCCTATCAGGCGCAGATCGATGCCCTTGAGCGTGGCGCGCCGGGCGCGCCGATCGCCTGGCGCAATCCGGAGACCGGCCGCCACGGCAATATCGTCGCCGGACCGGAATATGAGGCGGAGGGCGCGACGTGCCGTGGTTATTCCCACACCGTCACGCTCGCCGGCCAACTCCAAACCGTGCGCAAAACCGCTTGCCGCAACGCCGACGGACGCTGGGTCGCGATCGGCTGATTCGTGAGGCCGCCAGTTTGAAAGGCTTTCTGCCTTGCGCAACGCATCCTTAAGACCGCCTTTGATATGACGCGCTACGGGCCTTAGTCTGCGCCCGCGCGATGGTTCGCGTGAAGATGTGCGTGCATGGACCAGACCTCGATCGAACGGCTGAAGGAC
>CAZOOO010000304.1:0-2943 GCA_964581435.1 uncultured Hyphomicrobiales bacterium
AGGATCGACTCGACGTTGCCGCCGGTCTTCAGCCCGAAGATGGTGCCGCGGTCGTAGAGCAGGTTGAATTCGGCGTAGCGACCGCGCCGGATCAACTGCTCCTCGCGATCGGCCGCCGTCCACGGCGTGTCGAAGTTGCGGCGCACCAGCTCGGGATAGACCTTGAGCAGCGCCCGTCCGACGTCCTGCGTGAAGGCGAGGTCGGCGTCCCAGTCGCCGCTGTCGTGCCAGTCATAGAAGATGCCGCCGATCCCGCGCGCTTCCTTGCGGTGCGGCAGATAGAAATACTCGTCGCACCAGGTCTTGTATTTGTCGTACGCCGCGATGGCGGCATGAGCGTCGCAGGCAAACTTCATCGCCGTGTGGAATGCGACGCTGTCGGCATCTGCCTGCGTGCGCCGCCGCATCAGCACCGGCGTGAGATCGGCGCCGCCGCCGAACCACGCTTTCGTGGTCACCACGAAGCGCGTGTTCATGTGAACGGCGGGAATATGCGGATTGCGCATGTGGGCGATCAGCGAGATGCCCGACGCCCAGAAATTCGGATCATCCGCCGCTCCCGGAATCTGCGCGCGAAACTCCGGGGCGAATTCTCCATGCACGGTCGAGCAGTGCACGCCGACCTTCTCGAACAGCCGGCCGTGCATCATCGACATGACGCCGCCGCCGCCCGGCTGGCCGGTGTGGTCGGTACGCTCCCACGACGTGCGGACGAAACGTCCGGCGCCGCCGGGATAGAGCGAGGCGGGAGCGTCGTCCTCCAGCTTTTCAAAAGCCGAGCAGATATCGTTGCGCAACTGCTCGAACCAGGATCGCGCGCGGGCCTTGCGGTCATCGAGCAGGGAGGCGTCCATTCGGGTATTCCTCTAAGGGGCTGCATCAGTTGCGGGGGAGCGCAAGCGACGCTTCGCCGTGCCCGCAATGACAAGCGAAAATTCAGTTGCCAGGTCCGAAATAGGTGCAGCTTTCGCCGCAGCTATCGCGATGTACGCTGACGCGTGTCACGGGTCCTGCGTGCCGGACATGATCCCAGATGAAACGCGCCAGATTTTCAAGCGTCGGAAAGCCAAGTCCTTCGACGTCGTTGAGGAGCTTATGGTCGAGCTTGCTCCGGACATCGCCCATGCCTCTTTCGAGCAGGCCGAGATCAAGCACCATTCCGGTCGCGGGATCGGGCGTGCCACGAAGGCTCACCTCGGCCCGGAACGAATGGCCGTGGATCTCCATGCTCGCGGTCCCCAACGTCGTTCCCGGCAGCGAATGCGCGGCCTCGAAGCGGAATGATTTCGTCAACTCCCACATTCCTGAAAACTGCCTCTCATACAAGTTCGTTCCGCCGGGCCGGATCCCGCAATTCATCCTCTTTCCTGAGGTGGACGGCGTATCTGCAAGGAACGCATTTATTCATTTCTGTTAAGGATTCATCTACCTTATTCCAATCGTCTTGTGTGTCTGCAGGCTGAGACGCCACTGCGGATGCCGCAGGCAATAGTCGACGGCGCGCGCGGTGTTGCCGGCCGCGTCCGGCCCGTCCATCGGCTGCAACGAAAACCGCTCGAAGGCGAGGTCCTTGAAATCCTCCGGCCGGGCATCCGCCTGCGGATAGACCAGCTTGAGCTCGTGACCTTTGGTGACCCGCAGATCGGCGCCGGCTTTCGGGCTGACGCACAGCCAGTCGATACCGTCGGGCGGCGAGATGGTGCCGTTGGTCTCGACGCCCACCTTGAAGCCGCGGGCGTGCAGCGCGTCCAGGAATGCCTTGTCAACCTGCAACAACGGCTCGCCTCCGGTCAACACCGCGTAGCGATGGGCGGCCGGTCCGATCCATTGCCCGGCGACGGTGTCCGCCAGCGCATCGGCGGCGTCGTAGCGTCCGCCCAGCGTCCCGCCGGTGCCCACAAAATCCGTGTCGCAGAACCGGCAGGTCGCCGAAGCGCGGTCTTGTTCGCGGCCGCTCCAAAGGTTGCAGCCGGAGAAGCGGCAGAATACCGCGGCGCGGCCCGCATGGGCGCCTTCGCCCTGCAGCGTCAGAAAAATCTCTTTGACCGCGTAACTCACGACATCCTTCCCGAGGCGGACGGCCCCGTTTGCCGCAAGGCCTCGCCCACCGCCATCGCGGCCGCCATGGCGACGTTCAGCGAGCGCAAGCCGGGTCTGACCGGTATCGTCAGAGTTGCATCCGCGGCCGCCGCGACCGCATCCGGGACCCCGGCGCTCTCACGCCCGAACAGCAGAATATCTGTATTGGCAAAGCGATGGTCCAGATAGGGCAGCGCGCCCTTGGTCGTGAACAGCACCAGCCGCCCGCCGACGCCCGCGCGCCACCCCTGGAATTTCGCCCAGGAATCGTGACGCACGATGGCGACCTGGTCGAGATAGTCCATTCCCGCCCGGCGGAAATGCCGGTCCGAGACCGGAAATCCGGCCGGCTCGATGATATGGGCTTCGACGTCGAGGCACGCGCACAGGCGCAGAATTGTCCCGGTGTTCTGCGGGATATCCGGTTGAAAAAGCGCGATCCGCATCAGTTCGGGCTCTCATAGCATGACTTTTGACGTGGCTTCGCGGCTGCCGCAATTTGTGCACTGCATGAATGAGACCGATAGCGCACTTGCGCTCACTCTACGACGATGCCAATAAAACGGCCGCTCGCAAGATGCATCCCTGGAGTGGTTACGCCTCATAGCAACAAGACCGGCAGCGGGTAAGAAAGGGTTGGAATCGTGACGACATCGTCTTCGGCAGGACAAAGCCGCCGTGATTTCCTTTTCGTGGCAACCGGCGCGGTCGCCGCCGTCGGCGCCGCTGCCGCGGCCTGGCCGCTGGTGGCCCAGCTCAACCCGGACGCCTCCACCGTCGCCGCCGGCGCGCCGATCGAGGTCGATCTCTCCCCGATCGCCGACGGGCAGGACATCAAGGTGTTCTGGCGCGGCAAGCCGATCT
>CAZOOO010000305.1:0-2924 GCA_964581435.1 uncultured Hyphomicrobiales bacterium
TTCCGGCCTGGGTCAAGGATCCCCGGCAGTTCGCGCTTCTCATCAACGCTCGCGCGGAAACGGTGCTGGACAAGCCGGCTTTCAAGAACGCGATGAAACGGCGCCGCTGCCTGCTTCCGGCCGACGGCTATTACGAATGGCATCAATCGGGAGAGCGGAAGCGGCCGGTCTTCATCCGGCCGGACGATGGCCGGCTGATGGCCTTCGCGGGGCTTGCCGAGACCTGGAGCGGACCGAACGGCGAAGAGCTCGACACGGTCGCCATCATCACCACGGCGGCGCGCGGCGATCTCGCGGCCTTGCATCCGCGCGTGCCGGTGACGATCGCACCAAGGGATCACGCGCGCTGGCTCGACGGCGCGGCGGTCGAATCCCGGGAGGCCGCGCCGTTGCTGCGCGCGCCGGAAAATGGCGAATTCATCTGGCATGAGGTGTCGGCGCGCGTGAACCATGTCGTCAACGACGATGAGCGACTGATCATGCCGGTCTCGGCGGAGCAGGCGGACGCGGAGGCTCCGAAGACCCCGAAAAAGCCTACGGCTCGCAAGGTCGCGCCCGTGGCGTCGGATGACGATCAGGGCTCGTTGTTTTAACAGTTGGAGCAGATTCGGCTTGGTCAAAGACGTGGATGGCCGGGACAAAGCCCGGCCATGACGGATCATGCAAATGTCATCACAGTACCTTGCCTGGGTTCATGATGCCGAGAGGGTCGAACAGCGCCTTGATGCCGCGCATCATTTCGAGCGCCGTCTTGTCCTTCACGCCGGGCAGGTCATCGCGCTTCAGCACGCCGATACCGTGCTCGGCGGAAATCGAGCCGCCCGTCCGCAGCGCTATGGCGAAGACGACGGCATTGACCTCCCGCCACCGGGCGAGAAATTCCTGTGTCGTCATTCCGCTCACGGGCTGGCTGACGTTGTAGTGGATATTGCCGTCGCCGAGGTGGCCGAACGGGACCGGGCGTGCGTCCGGAATCAGCCTTGCCACGGCGGCATCGGCCTCGGCGATGAAGGCGGGCACGGCGGCGACGGGCACGGAGATATCGTGCTTGATCGAGCCGCCCTCCCGTTTCTGCGCCGGAGGGATCGTCTCGCGCAGCTTCCAGAACGCGGCGCGCTGCCGGAGGCTGGACGCGATCGCCGCATCCTCGACAATGCCGTCCGTCATGCCGCGCCTGAGAACGGCTTCCATTGTCGCGGCCGCATCGTCGCGCGACGACGAGACTTCCATCAGCACGTACCAGGGATAGCGACGGGTGAGCGGATCACGGATGCCGTCGCCGTGCCTGACGCAGATGTCGACGCAGATCTCCGCGAGCAGTTCGAAGCTTGTCAGGCTGGCGGCGGCTTCGGCCTGGGAAATGGCGAGCAGCTTCAAGGCATCGGACGGCGTGCGTAGGCCGACAAAGGCGGTCTGCACCGAGCGCGGTTTTGGAAACAGCTTCACGATCGCGGCGGTGATGATGCCGAGGGTGCCTTCGGCGCCGATGAACAAGTTGCGCAGGTCGTAGCCGGTATTGTCCTTTTTCAGCTTGGACAGGCCGTTGAGGGTGCGGCCGTCGGCCAGCACCACCTCGAGGCCGAGCGCCATGTCGCGCGCCACGCCGTACGCCAGCGCGCCGGTGCCGCCGGCATTGGTCGAGAGATTGCCGCCGATGGTGCAGCTTCCTTCGGCGCCGAGCGACAAGGGGAAGAAACGATCGGCTTCGTCGGCCCGCCGCTGGATTGTCTGCAGGATAGCGCCGGCCTCGACCGTCATCGTGTTGGAGTCGGTGTCAACGTCGCGGATCCTGTCCATCCGCCGCATCGACACCACCACCTCGCCGTTGAGCGGGGTTTGTCCGCCGACGAGACCGGTGTTGCCGCCCTGCGGAACCAGCGCGATCCGATGCTCACTCGCGAGCTTGCAGATCGCCGACACCTCCGCCGTCGATGCGGGACGCAGCACCAGCGGCGAACGGCCGTGAAACAGGTTGCGCATCTCCGTGAGGTATGGCGCCAGTTCGTCGGCGTCAGTCACCGCGTATTTGTCGCCGACGATGGCCGTGAGGCGTGCGATCAGATCGGGCGACAATGGCGGCTGCGCGGATTTTGACATGGCGATCGGCGAATCCATCAGCCTTTCGGCGCGGCGGCGCGGCGCAGCCGGTCGTTGATCGCTTCCCCGAGCCCCTCGTCGGGAATCGGCATCACCGCGATGGTCCGCGCGCCGCCGGCGTCGAGGGCGCGAAGACAGCCGAAGAGATTGGCCGCGGCTTCCTTCAGATCGCCGCGTTCGGACAGATTCATCACGGCGGTCGCGGTGTCGATGCCCGGCAGATCGGCCCGGCCGAAGGCCAGCAGCGCCTCGCCGCGCGTCAGGTTCACGGCATCGAGGCGCACCGCGGCGCGTGGCGCGTAGTGCGAGGCCAGCATCCCCGACGCCCGCGGCTGGCCGTCGGTCGCGCCGGGATCCGGCGCGGCCAAAGTGCCGCCCAGTACGCGCTCGATGTCGGCGCGTGGGACCCCGCCGGGACGCAGCAATGTCGGGGACGCGAAACAGCCGACGATGGTGGATTCGACGCCGCCGTCGACCGGTCCGCCATCGATGATGAGATCGATCCGCCCCGCGAGGTCGCTTTGCACATGCGCCGCCGTCGTCGGGGAAACATGGCCCGACCGGTTGGCGGACGGCGCGACGACCGCGCCGCCGAATCTGCGCAGGATAGCGCGCGCCACCGGATCGGCGGGAACCCGCAGCGCGACGGTGTCGAGGCCCGCGGTGGCGAGATCGGTCACCGGGCAGCGCGCGCCCTTCGGCAGCACCAGCGTCAGCGGGCCAGGCCAGAACGCATCGGCGAGCGCCAAGGCCGTTGCGCCAAACCGGGCGATCCGTTGGGCGGCGGCAAGATCGCCGACATGCGCGATCAGCGGATTGAAGGCGGG
>CAZOOO010000306.1:0-2917 GCA_964581435.1 uncultured Hyphomicrobiales bacterium
TCGATCACGTTCATGATCCTGGATCGATTCGATCCAGGATCATCGTGATCTAGTTCTTGACGACGACCGTCGTGCCGACCGGCACGCGGTCATAAAGGTCCACCACGTCCTCGTTCGTCATGCGGAAGCAGCCGGAGGACACCGCGTGACCGATCGTCTCCGGCTCGTTGGAGCCGTGAATCCGATAAAGCGTCGAGCCGAGATACATTGCGCGCGCGCCGAGCGGGTTTTCGATGCCGCCTTTCATGAAACGCGGCAAGTCCGGACGCCGGCGCAGCATCTGCGCGGGCGGCGTCCAGCTTGGCCATTCCTTCTTGGCGCTGATTCGGTGGACGCCGCTCCAGCGGAAGCCGTCGCGGCCGACGCCGATCCCGTATTTCAGCGCCTGGCCATGGGGGAGGACGAGATAGAGCCTCCGTTCGCCGGTCCTTATGACAACGGTGCCCGGCGCGTATTGGCTTTGGAAATAGACAAGCTGCCGGGGGATCGGACTTGCGGACGCATAACCGGAGCCGAAATTCATGAAGTCGCCCGTATCAATGTACTGGGCGGAAGCGGACTTCACGTTGAAAACAAAGGCGGTGGCAATCAAAAGAGCCAAAACGCGCGTCATTATTTCCTCGCATCAATCGATTTCACTGTGAGACAGGCCATAATTTGCCCGATTTCGCAAGCCGCGGGTGAGGGCGCGGCAGGACAATGTTGGTCTCGTGGTCACCGAGAATTGAACAGCGGGGTGCAAGGATACATGGCGCCGAAAGTCTGGTCCGAACGCTTAACGAGCCTGACCCAATGGGTTTGACCTATGTCATTCCCGACATTCACGGCCGCTTCGACCTGCTCAGCGAGGCCTTGCACGGAGTTCATGCTCACGCCGCCGGCAATGGCGGCACGCTCGTCATGCTCGGCGATTACGTCGACAAGGGACCGGACAGCAGCAAGGTCATCGCCCGCTTGCGGCGCGGAATGCCGCAGCGCTGGACCTTCATTCCGCTCAAGGGCAATCACGATGCGATGATGATTTCAGCGCGTCGTGATCCAACGACAATGACATGCTGGCTGGAGCGCGGCGGCGATGCGGTCGTGGGTTCGTATGGTGGCGACCCCCTCGGCATTCCCGAGGCGGACATTGCCTGGCTTGAGATGCTGCCGCTCATCCATATTGATGCGCATCGGATATATGTTCACGCAGGGCTTGATCCCGGCATCGCGTGCAATGCCCAGTCCGAAAGCACATTGCTCTGGAAACGCTATCCCAAAGGGAATGGAGCAGGCTTTGAAGGCCGTCATGTCGTGCATGGTCACGACTCGTTTGCTGAAGGACCGGAACTGTACCAAGGCCGGACCAATCTCGATACCGGGGCATGGCGAACCGGCCGCCTCGTGACCGGCGTGTTCGACGATGCAACGCCAGGCGGGCCGGTCGATTTCATCGTCGCTCATGGCCCGACTCAAGGGACCCGGAGCCTTTCCGCTTCCGACGGACTCAGAAGCGGGGACCCATGATTTTGATCTGACGCGTTGTCGTCGCGCGAACCGGTGCCCGTCCGCGGGTCAAGCCCGAGGACATGCTTCGCTCGAAAACGCGATGGCGACTCCGGCTTTGATGGGGGTAAGCTGATCGCCGTGTGCCTCCTCGGACAGGAAGACGACCGGCTTCTTTCGTGTTTCGTGGGATAGCCTGACGGTTTATCTTGACGGCTGCGCGCGGCGCAGGTCTTCGTGTGGCCATGGACAAGGTCTCGGATTCGGTCACGAAACTGCAGGCGACGTTCCGCATCACGGTGAACGGCGAGTCCGTCGCCATCGCCACGGTGGGACAGGCGTACGATTTCATCACTCGCCTGAGCGCCGCCGAGTGGGTGGAGTTTCGCACGCTGCACGAGGACGCGTGCGTCGCGCTCGAGGCCGCCGCCGGCAACGCGATGCTGAGTCGCAAGGCGACCGATGCGTTGCGGGCGTTGTTCGCGCGAACAAAACTGCTGTGAGTGATCGGGCGGAGGTGAAGGCGCGCCGCGCCCCAATTCCAGGAATGGTGGGCGCACAAGGGATCGAACCTTGGACCTCTCCCGTGTGAAGGGAACGCTCTCCCGCTGAGCTATGCGCCCGGATCGTCATCTGCCGTGAAGGATTCCAAGCCTCTCTGGTCCGACCCGGCGCGGCGACGAAGTCGCGATTTAGGGAATGCAGGGCAGCAGTGTCAAGCGAACTTGCAGCTATCGCCCAAGTCAGGATACGGCCCATCATATGTTCATAATAATATAATGCCGTCGATTATTGCCTCTTCCTGGCGCAGCAAATGGGTTGGCAGGGACGATGCGGTCGCGATTCTCTCATGCGAGAGGGCGCAAGCTCGGTCGGCCAATAAGAACGCGATCTGGACCGGCGTAAAGCAGCGATCCGGACCGTTGACTAAATTCCTAGGACTGATCGCGCAGTGTTTTTAATCGTTCTGGTCTCATCCATTAACATCTGACTCGCTTTCCGACAGCTGAAGGAGCATACTCTTGTCCACCACCACGAGGGTTGTGGCTTCTGATGAGGATCCGGGACACGCTGCTCGCGCTCCGCCCTCTCAAAATCAAGGGAGCAACGCCATGAGGGTGCAACGTGGTTTTAGACAGCCAAAGTCCTTGAAAGACCGTCTCGCCGAGTTTGCCTCGGGTGTCCGCAAGGCAACCGACGAGCTTTCTTCGAATGCCCGCAGGGATGAAGCGTTGAGGAAACGCCGTCTATCGGACATAGCGGCCCATATCGATGGGTGGGCGAACTCGTCGGGGCTGCAGACTCCGAAGTAACGCTGTTACGCTTGTTTCGCGTCAAGCTGGTGGAGTGGATTTTACATTAGCAACCCAGTTTTACGCGAACGCGAGAAGCGAAAGAAAAAACCAAAAAACAACAAGAAACCCAAAATTTC
>CAZOOO010000307.1:0-2856 GCA_964581435.1 uncultured Hyphomicrobiales bacterium
CCGAAAAACCGCCCGATGTAGATAGATGGGATGCCCCATCGCCGCACGAAAGCCTGGCCGCGCGGCAGCAGATCGGGGTGGCGCGACAGCGGCCACATTTCGGCGACGCGATCTTTGAAGTGATAGCCGAACCAGTAGGACAGCCAGTCGCCGAGCGCCGCACCGACGCCGCCCGCGATCCACACCGGCCAGAAATTGACCTGTCCCGGCCCCAGCATCGCGCCGATCGCCACCAGCACGCCCCAAGCGGGAACCAGCAGCGAGATGAAGGCGAGCGACTCGCCGAAGGCAAGCACCAGCACGACGGGAGCGGCCCAGACCTGATGATCGCGCACGAAGGCGATCAGATCGTGCGCGTAACCTTCCATCCCGCAGCCTTGTCATGTGTGTGAACCCAGCGCTCCGGTTGAACCATTCCACTGGTGCAATCTCGAACGCGGCGTACAAAATGCTCCGCCGCCCGAAGATCGGCGTCACCCAATTTCGCCTCTCCCGGTATATAGCTGAAAATCAAAGGATGAATGGCATGATTGCATCGACGATGATGCGCACCAGCGTCATGCTGTTGCTGCTGAACATGGTGAGTTTCCTGGTTGGGGGGGCGCCGGCGAACTTTCCAATCGCCTACGTCTACATCAATCTGGTCGGCGTCGTTCTGCTGTTCATGTTCGGTCTGTACTATCGGGTGGTTCCGGCCGCCGGGCAATCGACCGTGGCAAAAACACAGGGCTGGCTTCACATCGCCGGAGCCGTCCTGCTTCTGGTCGGCATCGCTCTGCTGAACCCACTGGACGCAAGCACCGTTATCGTCTCCTTCATCGGCTGGCTGGTCGCCATCGTGGCCGTAGCGCTGTTCGCCATCATTGTGTTCCGGACTTCGCGGGACTGACGCTGCATGGAGCACGTTTCGGCCTGGTTTCGGCGCGGCAATCTTCTGGCGTGGCCACACTTCCGACTCCAACCGTGGCATAGTCAGGGCCAACGATTCGCAGGTCCGTTGCGAATATTTTACTTCAAAAATAACGAACAAGACATTGGCTAGAAATACAAAACCGAAAGACAGCGACCTGTTCGGCGCATCCCCCGCCCGCGTTCCCACGCAGCCGCGCGCGTCGGGAGCCGAGGCCGGCTACACCGCCGCCGACATCGAGGTTCTGGAGGGACTTGAACCGGTGCGCCGCCGCCCCGGCATGTATATCGGCGGCACCGACGAGAAGGCGCTGCACCACCTGTTCGCCGAGGTGATCGACAACGCCATGGACGAGGCGCTGGCGGGGCACGCGACCTTCATCGTCGTTGACCTCGCCGCCGACGGCTTCCTCACCGTCACCGACAACGGTCGCGGCATCCCGGTCGATCCGCACCCGAAATTCCCGAAGAAGTCGGCGCTCGAAGTCATCATGTGTACGCTGCATTCGGGCGGCAAGTTCGACTCCAAGGTCTATGAGACCTCCGGCGGCTTGCACGGCGTCGGCGTCTCGGTGGTCAATGCCCTCTCCTCGCACCTCGAAGTGGAAGTGGCGCGCAGCCAGAATCTCTACAAGATGACCTTCGAGCGCGGCCACCCCAAGGGCAAGCTGGAGGACCTCGGCAGGATCGCCAACCGCCGCGGCACCACCATCCGCTTCAAGCCCGACACCGAAATCTTTGGTGTAAAAGCCGCCTTCAAGCCATTGCGCCTGTTCAAGATGACTCGCTCGAAGGCGTATCTGTTCGGTGGCGTCGAAATCCGCTGGCGCTGCGCGCCGGAACTGCTCAAGGGTCTCGATGACGTCCCCGCGGAAGCGACCTTCCACTTCCCCGGCGGTCTGAAAGACTATCTCGCCGCCGCGATCCACAAGGACACGCTGGTTCATCCGGACATCTTCTCCGGCCGATCGGGGCGCAACGGCGCGCACGGCGCCTGCGAATGGGCGGTGGCGTGGACGGCGGATGCCGACGGTTTCCTGTCCTCCTACTGCAACACGGTGCCGACGCCGGACGGCGGCACCCACGAATCCGGTTTGCGCAGCGCGCTGCTGCGCGGGCTCAAGGATCATGCCGAACGCGTCGGCAATGGCAAGCGCGCGGGCGGCATCACGTCGGAAGATGTGATGGTGGGCGCTGCTGTGATGCTGTCGGTGTTCGTGCGCGAGCCGGAATTCCAGGGCCAGACCAAGGACCGCCTCGCCACCAGTGAAGCCTCGCGGATCGTCGAGCAGGCGATCAAGGATCCGTTCGATCATTGGCTGTCCGGCAATCCAACGCAGGCCAACAGGCTGCTCGATTTCGTGATCGAGCGCGCCGACGAGCGGCTGCGCCGCCGCGCCGAAAAGGAAACCTCGCGCAAGAGCGCGGTGAAGAAGCTGCGCCTGCCCGGCAAGCTCGCCGACTGCACCGACAGCGCCACCGATGGCTCCGAACTGTTCATCGTCGAAGGCGACTCGGCCGGCGGCAGCGCCAAGCAGGCGCGCGACCGAAAAACGCAAGCCGTGCTGCCGTTGCGCGGGAAGATCCTGAACGTCGTGTCCGCAACGCGGGACAAGGTCACCGCCAACGCCCAGTTGGCCGACCTGATCCAGGCGCTCGGCTGCGGCACCGGGACCAATTATCGCGAAGAGGATCTGCGCTATTCGCGCGTCATCATCATGACCGACGCCGACGTCGATGGCGCCCACATCGCCTCGCTGCTGATCACGTTCTTCTACCGGCAGATGCCGCGGCTGATCGACGAGGGCCACCTCTATCTCGCGGTGCCGCCGCTCTATCGCCTGACCCACGGCAGCAAGACGGTCTACGCCCGCGACGACGCCCACAAGGACGCGCTGCTCAAGAGCGAGTTCAACGCCAACGCCAAGGTCGATGTCGGCCGCTTCA
>CAZOOO010000308.1:0-2786 GCA_964581435.1 uncultured Hyphomicrobiales bacterium
TCCGCGACCTCCTTCGGCATGTAGGTCTCGTCGTGCTTGGCCAGCACGGTGTCGGCCTGGAACACGCCCGAATGATCGAGCGCGCCTTCGGCGACCACACCCTGCCCTTCACGGAACAGATCGGGCAGGATGCCCTTGTAGGTCACCGGGAGCGTCGCGCTTCCGTCAGACACCTTGAAGGTGACGGCGAGATTGTCGCCGCGAACCAGCGAGCCGGTCTGCACCAGCCCGCCCAGCCGGAAGCGTTGCCCCGGCTGAATGTGCTTCTCCGACACCATCATCGGCGTCGAGAAAAACACGATGGAGTCGCGCAGTGCGTTCAGCACCAGCGCGGCCGCGATGCCGAGCACCACGAGCGCTCCGCCGATCATCGTCAAGCGCCGCTGCTTGCGAGTCATGTTTCACCTGCGCGCAAAGCGAATACCTCGATCATCCGTCTATCCCTAGCGCCTTGAACCCCTCGTTGAGCTGGCGCAACCCTGCTTCATTCTGCCCGAGCGCGCGGCGCGCGTCATCGCGCACGGCGCGCGACTTCTCCGGCTCATTGAGTACCATATAGGCGCGCGCCAGGCGCAGCCACCCGTCGACATCGTTGCCGTCCTGCTTCAGGCGCGCCGCAAGCCGGTCGACCATCGTGTGGATCATCGCGGAGCGATCCGCTTCGTTCATGTCGCTCGCCGCGGCTACCGCCTCGTCCGTCGGACGCGGCGCGCCGTCCTTGACCTGCGCCAGCGCCTCCTGCACGGTCGCACGCCATTCCGCATCCGCCGGCGCATCGGCCAGCAGGGATTTCCAAATCTTCACGGCGTCCGCGTTGCGACCGTCCTGCTGCGCGGCCATTCCAAGGAAAAAGCGCGCCTTCGCCTCGCGAGGATTCAGGGCGAGCGCCAGCTCGAACTCCTTCTTCGCCTCGGAGGTAATGATGCCGCCGGCAGCCCCGGCGATCGCCGCACCGAGATCGGCGCGGCGCTGCGCGGTTTCGCCCTCATACGTGATCACGTTGCGATAGGCGCGCGCCGCGTCATCGAAGCGGCCGAGTTTCACCAGCACCGGCGCCACCACGGTCCAGCCCCGACCGTCGGCGGGGTTCTTTTCCAGGTGCGATTCGACCTGCGCCACGAGACTATCGAGGGACTGCGATGCGTCGGCCGTTTGAATGCGCGCCGCGAGGGGGAAATCGGGCAGCCGGGGCGATCCCAGAGGAAGGTAGATCGCGAGCGCCAGCAACGGTATCCCGGTCAGTGCGACGATCGCCACCGCGCGACGCGGCCAGGGTTTCGACTCCCGGGGCTGACGGCTTTCCGCATCGGCCGCCTCCAGGAGCCGCCGCCCGATCTCGACTCGCGCCGCGGCCGCCTCCGGCTCGCCGATCAGGCCCGCGGCGGCATCGCGTCCGACCTCGGCCAGTTGGTCACGGTAAACCGTCGTCTCGCTGCCGCCCGAAATTCGCCGCGTACTCGACCGGCCGAGAGGCCACAGCACCGCAAAAGCCGCTCCGGCGGTCATCAGCGCGAACACAAACCACAACGTCATCTCATCAGGGTTCCATTGGCACCGGCGCCGGGAACGGCCGCTCGACGGCCGGGTTACATCACGACTGAGATACGGACGCAATTGACAATTGCGGCACAATTGGCGGCAAACACCGACAAGCGCATGATTCGATGGAATTTATCGGAAACGCGCCTGTCTGCTTACCCCGCCCGCGACGATTTGCGTTCAACCGTGAGCGCCTGGTCCGCCGCCCGGCTCATCAGCGACGAATAGTCATGGCCGAACAGAACCTCGCAGAAACGGATCACCGCCTTGACCTGCTGCTGCCGGAACGCGCGAACGCGCTCGTCGCCGTTACGGAGCGTTGCGACCAAGGTTTCGGCGGCCCGCTCGACGTAATGCTGCAAATCCGAGTAAGTGCGCATCGTGACTTCGTTGATAGCCAGTTCGCTGGCGTAGGTCCGGCACACCGCGACGAAATCGATCAGTGCGGCGGTTTCCTCGACCTCGATCTGGTCAAGCCGGGCGCCGGATGGAATGTCCTTGTCGGGCCGCTGACGCAAAAGACGCCGCACGCGGCCGGAGACGCCTTCGATTTCCGATTGCAGGACTTCGGAAATATCGACCCTGATCGCCGCGAGTTGACGGCCCCAGTTTGAATCGGTGCGGATATAGAGTTCGGTCCGCAGTCCCCGGACGCCATCGTGCAAGGTCTTCAAGTGCTGGGAGACGTTCTCGAACCGCCCGCGCCGGATATCGGCCCGCAGGTCTGCGGACGTCTGCGACAGATCGTCGAGCGCCATCTTGACCGCCACGCCATAAGGCGTCGCCGCCACTCGTATCTCATCGTCCGAACCCGCTATCCGGACTGCCAGGCGGATGATCTGCCACGATGCGGACAACCGCTGCATCACCAGCGACAACGCAAACGGCAAGGCCGCCGGCGTTTGCAGGGACGGAGCATTGAGCGCCGTCATCAGGGAGGCAATCTGCGACTCGCCGAAGACGGACATAAAATCCGGCAGCCTGGCATTCAGGGTGTCGAGGGCCTCGCGCGCGTTCAGAACCGCTCCGATTGCGGCCAGATCTTCGGCGACGCCGGGGGCGCCGATGCGGCCAAGCGCCCGCTGGCGGTCGAGATCGGAACCATCCGTGAGGATCCGCCGGATGGCGGCTGACGCAGCCGGCTGGAAAGTCCGCACGGCCGCCTCGATCTCGGACGCCGGCGCGGTCTCGGCCGCCAGCACGGCCTCGAACGCACGCGCGCCATCCGGTGCGCCTTCGCGCGCCAG
>CAZOOO010000309.1:0-2768 GCA_964581435.1 uncultured Hyphomicrobiales bacterium
CCGCGCGCGCTGATCGCGGAGACCATCGATCTCATTGCCGTGCTGTCGGGGCGCGGCTCCGCGCGCCGGCTCGCCGAACTCGCCCATGTCGAAGGGCTGGGGCCGGACGGCGACTACCGCATCACACCTGCTGCTACTTCAAATGGAGATCCAGAATGATCCATGCTGCCTCGCGTGTCCGTCGCCGTCTTGCGACCGCCGCCGCCTTCGTGACCATCACCTTGCTCATGGCTCCGGCCGCTCAGGCGTCCGGCTCGTCGATGCCATGGGAACAGCCGTTGGAAAAGATTCTCCAGTCGATCGAGGGGCCGGTCGCCAAGATCGTCGCCGTCATCATCATCATCGTCACTGGCCTGACGCTGGCGTTCGGCGACAGCAGCGGAGGTTTTCGCAGGCTGATCCAGATCGTGTTCGGCCTGTCCATCGCGTTCGCGGCGTCGAGCTTCTTCCTGTCGTTTTTCTCGTTCGGCGGCGGAGCGCTGATCTGATGGCGGTCGCGTTCGAACAACTCGACGCCGTGCCGGGATTTTCGATCCCGGTCCATCGCGCGCTCACGGAGCACATCATGCTCGGCGGTGCGCCGCGCTCCATTGCGATCATGAACGGGACGCTCGCCGGAGCCGTGGGTCTCGGCCTCCGCCTCTGGCTGGTCGGGTTGGCGATATGGGCCATCGGCCATTTCACCGCGGTCTGGGCCGCGAAGCGCGATCCGCTCTTTGTCGAGGTCGGGCGGCGGCATCTGCGCATCCCGGCTTTCCTGGCGGTCTGAGGGGACCGCCCGTCATGATGAACCTCGCCGAATATCGCCGCACCGCTTCTCGCCTTGCCGACTATCTGCCCTGGGTCGCGCTGGTCGGCCCCGGCATTGTCCTCAACAAGGACGGTTCGTTCCAGCGCACGGCGCGGTTTCGCGGGCCCGATTTGGACTCGGCCGTTGCGGCAGAATTGGTCGCCGTCGCCGGCCGCATCAACAACGCCTTCCGCCGTCTCGGCTCCGGCTGGAGCATCTTTGTCGAGGCGCAGCGGCATGAGGCTTCGATCTATCCGAACAGCACCTTTCCCGATCCGGCGTCCGCGCTGGTCGACGCCGAGCGCAAGGCCGATTTCGAGGAAGCGGGCGCCCATTTCGTATCGAGCTATTTCCTGACCTTCCTCTATCTGCCGCCGGCGGAGGACACCGCCCGCGCGGAAGCCTGGCTCTATGAGGGGCGCAACCAATCGGGTGTCGATCCGCATGAGATATTGCGCACCTTTACCGACCGCACCGACCGCGTGCTGGCATTGCTCGACGGCTTCATGCCCGAATGCGCATGGCTCGATGACAGCGTGACGCTGACCTACCTGCATTCCTGCGTCTCATTGAGCCGCCATCGCGTCCGCGTTCCCGAGACGCCGGTCTATCTCGACGCGCTGCTCGCCGACCAGCCGCTGACCGGCGGGTTGGAGCCACGCCTTGGCGATCAGCATCTGCGCATCCTCACCATCGTCGGTTTTCCGACAGCGACCACGCCGGGCATCCTCGACGATCTCAACCGGCTGGCGTTTCCGTATCGCTGGTCGACGCGCGCAATTCTCCTGGACAAGACGGATGCGACGCGACTGCTGACCAAGATCAGGCGGCAGTGGTTCGCCAAGCGCAAGAGCATCGCCGCGATCCTGAAAGAAGTGATGACCAACGAGCCATCCGTGCTCGTGGACACTGACGCCGCGAACAAGGCGGCGGATGCCGACATCGCCCTGCAGGAGCTTGGCGCGGATGTCGCCGGCATGGCCTACGTCACCGCGACCATCACGGTCTGGGATGCCGATCCACGTCTGGCGCAGGAGAAGCTGCGGCTGGTCGAAAAGGTCATTCAGGGCCGCGACTTCACCGCAATGACCGAGACCGTCAACGCGGTTGACGCATGGCTCGGCTCTCTGCCGGGGCACGCCTACGCCAACGTCCGCCAGCCGCCGATCAGCACCTTGAATCTCGCCCACATGATTCCCTTAAGCGCTGTGTGGGCAGGTGAGGGGCGGGACGAGCACTTACGTGCCCCGGCATTGCTCTATGGCAGGACCGAAGGCTCAACCCCGTTCCGGTTTTCCCTTCACGTCGGCGATGTCGGGCACACGCTTGTCGTCGGGCCGACCGGCAGCGGCAAGTCCGTGCTGCTCGCGCTGATGGCGCTCCAGTTCCGCCGCTACCATGGTGCCCAGGTGTTCGCCTTCGACTTCGGCGGTTCGATCCGCACCGCCGCGCTCGCCATGGGTGGGGACTGGCATGATCTCGGTGGCGGCCTGACCGAGGGCTCGGACACCTCGGTCTCGCTTCAGCCGCTGGCGCGCATCCACGATACCTATGAGCGCGCCTGGGCGGCCGACTGGATCGTGGCGATCCTGACGCGCGAAGGCGTCCCGATCACGCCGGAAGCCAAGGAGCATATCTGGACGGCGCTGACGTCGCTCGGCACCGCGCCGGTCGAGGAACGCACCATCACCGGCCTGTGCGTCCTTCTGCAATCCAACAACCTGAAGCAAGCCCTGCGACCCTATTGCGTCGGCGGTGCTTACGGCCGGCTGCTCGATGCGGAAGCCGAATATCTCGGCTCCGCCGACGTCCAGGTATTCGAGATCGAGGGCCTTGTCGGCACGGGCGCGGCGCCGGCCGTGCTGGCTTACCTCTTTCATCGCATCGGCGATCGCCTTGACGGGCGGCCGACGCTGCTCATCATCGACGAGGGCTGGCTTGCGCTCGATGACGAAGGCTTCGCGGGTCAATTGCGAGA
>CAZOOO010000310.1:0-2756 GCA_964581435.1 uncultured Hyphomicrobiales bacterium
AGGCCGAATATCGATAGTGCCGCCAGCATCATGCGCTCGTCATCAGCCACCATGAACTCCGGGGAAGAGCCGCCCACGCTGTTCAGAAATCGAAGGTGGTCGATAGCCAGACCGTGCGTGGTGCCGCGACTTGGTATATATTCCCCCAGTAATTCGTGCCGAGGACATTCTCGATATTGAGGCGAACAACGATCGGCTTGCCGGTGGGCGTTTTCGAAGCGTCGAAAGTATAGCGAGCGCCGACATCGAAACGCGTCCAGGCCGGAATGCTGCGTCTCGGCGCGTCGGTGTCGATATATTGCTCGCTGGTGTGAAGCACGCGCCCGGTGAGGGTCAGACCGGACGCGAAGGGAGTGTCCCACTCGCCGCCGAGTCGGAGTTGAAACCGGGGCGACGCTGGAGCCATCCACCCATCGGTCAATCCGCCTTGCGTCTTGGTCAGGATCGGATCGAGAAACATCGCGCCGCCGAGCACACGGATGCCTTCGATCGGCTCGCCGAAGATATTCAACTCTGCACCGCGATTCCGCTGCTCGCCGTTGAGAACGCGCGTGTTCGTCGAAAAGTCTGTAATGACGCCGGGTTTTGTAATCTGAAAAAGGCTCGCAGTTGTCGTCCATTTCCCCCAATCAACCTTGATGCCGGTTTCGTATTGGATGCTTGTATAAGGCGGGAACGCCGTCCCCGCGTTGGAGAAATTCGCCCCCACAACCTCGCCGGCTTCAAGACCCTGAATGAAGTTTCCGTAGAGGGAAACATTCTCCAGGGGTTTCACGAGTAGTCCAACAGAAGGACTCAGAGCACTCTTACCATTGCTGCTTGTCTGCGCGCCAGTCGCCCCATTGAATGTGGTTTCCTTGATGTTTTGATACCGAGCACCCAGCATCAGTTGGATGCGTTTATCCAGCACGGACATTGTGTCAGCCACAGCGAGACTTGAAAGCTCACTTGCGTAGCTCTTCCCTAGGGGCGGCAACGTCAAGTTCGGTCGAGGAACGGACGTTGGGGCATATAGGTTAGAGACATAACTAGGTGCCCCTGCCTGCGCGGACCGAAATACGTACTCATAGGTCGCCGCTCCCAACGTGAATTCATGAGCGACCGGTCCCGTCTCAAATCGAGCACGAATCCCCGCGTTCGCCGACTGCGTATCCGAAATGAACCTTTGCAAATTAATACACTGCACTAACGCGGCCCCGCTGGGATCCGTGATACGGAGGAGGCAGGCATCCTGCAATGTCCGGTCCCATTCGTGACGACCCCATGCTGCGTAGGCTGTGACGTTTTCCGTGAGATCATACTCGCCGCGCAATGCGACGAACTTATCTTCGTTGTCCTTGAAGGTCCAAGCTGCTCCGGGATTTCGATTGGCATCCGGGGCTGGAAGAACCGGAACCCCCGGGTTAAATGCAACGTTCGGAGTCACCCCTTGAAGATATAGCTTCTGCCAACCCAGATCTGCCGAAAGCCGCAAACGGTCTCCTCGATAATCAAGGCCGAGAACCGCCAGCTTTCGCTGATCAAAGGTATCCTTTACAGCGCTTTCGCCGTCGCGATATACGCCGTTGAAGCGAACGCCAAACTGCTTCTCCGTACCAAACCGCTGGCCATAATCGACGTGCCCACCCAAATTGCCTCTTGAACCGTAGCTTGGCGTAAACCGTGCCAATCGCTCTTCAGGAGCGCGCTTCGGCACAATGTTTATTGTGCCCCCGATGCTACCGAGCACGTTATTCAACATCGCGCTCGGTCCGGTGAGAACCTCGATCCGCTCGGCGAGTTCAGGGTTCGTAGTATCCGTCGGCAGGATACCGGCGAGCCCGCCATACATTACCTGTTCTGTGGGAGCAGGAAATCCGCGTATTACCAAGCTATCAATTCGAGTCGAATTGCGTGCGTAAGTCTGGACAGAAGGATTATTGCTGACAACATCTGGAATCGACCGCGCTTGCTGATCCTGAATGAGCTTCGCGGTGTAGCTGGTCTGGTTGAACGGCGTGTTCATCACGCTCCGGTTGCCAAGCATGCCGACTTGTCCGCCGGTTGCGACCTGGCCACCGGCATAGGCCGGCATCGGAGTCATCGTCGAGTTGGGGTTCTCGCCCTGCACATCGATGGTGTCGAGCGAAATCGCGCCGGCGGGCGCCGCAGCCGACGCATCGGTCGAACCGACCAATGCGGCAGAACCTGAACCACCGATCCGTACGCTGAGCCCGGTGCCTGCAACAAGGCGCTGGAGTGCTGTCGATGGCGGCATGGCGCCGACCACGGCGACCGATGTCTTGCCGCGCGCAAGCTGCGATGAGTAGCTGATCTGCCAACCCGTGGCGCGGATGAACGCGTTGATCGCCGACGACAGCGGCTGCGCGGGAATCGAGAAATTCACCGGCTGGGATGTCGCCGCCTGGCGCGAGGCGGATTGCGCATACGCAGGGCCCACGCTGAACGAACCGGCGAGACCGAAAATCGTCGTCGAGAGCAGGAGCGATAAAAGACGGCGTCCCCTCGTCATGCCCTCGGCGTGCGCGCCGCCGCCGCCGTTCCGGTTCACCTGCTTCATCCCCCAACCCCCTGATCCAATCGAGGGTTTGTCCCGCGCCGTGCCTGCGCCTCGCCCTCGAACAGATGACGTTCGGCATGGGACGATCCGGCAAAAAAATCCGGCGTTATCGCAGCAGGATGATTCCGCCGGGCAGGCGGGTCATGGTCGCGCCCGCCGCATCGGCAAGCGTGCGGATGGCGCCGGGCACGTCATC